>NZ_JAEVHM010000047.1 GCF_016802865.1 Micromonospora parastrephiae
GGGCCGCACGCCTGATCACCGTTCAGCCAACCGCGCCAACACCTGCGATGCCAACTCTGCCACCGGCAGCTCACCATCTAGCACCACCGTGTCAGCCGGGTCGGCTCGCCCGGCCGGTCCGGCGTGGCGGCGTCGGCGGACAGGTCCGGCAGGGCGGAACCCATCCGGCGGCGTAGGGTGGCCAGCGCCCGGGACGCCTGGCTCTTCACCGTGCCCGGCGAGATGTCCAACATCGCCGCGGTCTGCGCCTCCGACATGTCCTCGTAGTAGCGCAGCACCAGCACCGCCCGCTGCCGGGCAGGCAGCTCCCTGAGGTGCCGCCAGAGCAGGTCGCGGTCCAGTTGTTGCTCGATCTCGTCGACGCCGGCCCGTTCGGGCAGCACCTCGGTGGGACGCTCACCGTGCCAGCGCCGCCGCCACCAACTCGTCGACGTGTTGACCATCACCCGCCGGGCGTACGGCTCGACCGCCTCGATCCCACCGAGCCGCTTCCACGCCAGGTAGGTCTTGGTGAGCGCCGTCTGGAGCAGATCCTCGGCCGTGGCCCAGTCACCGGCGAGCAGGTACGCGGTGCGCAGCAGCGCGGCGGAGCGAGCCGCGACGAACTCGCGAAACTCCTCCTCCAACGAGTCTCTGCTCGCCACCGCCCACCTCCCGCCACCCGGCCGTTCTGGCAGAGTGCCACGTCAGGAGCGGTCTGGTCCATGACGAAAGGTGCGCACTTTCTCCGATGTTCGGACGAAAACTTTCACGCCCCGTCGTCGGCCTTGGCCTCGTCGGCCTCCTTGCCCAGCCGAGCCTCCACCGCCTGCGGCTCGTACATCTCTTCCACCACGCGCAGGTAGAGCTCGTTCGGGTTGGGCAGGTTCTTGATCTCCCGTAGGGCCTGCTCCTGGCCGGCGGACTCCAGCACGAAGGTGCCGTAGTTGAGCGCGCGACCGGTCGGCGTCTGCTCGTACTTCATGTCGGTGACCCGGACCAGCGGCATCATGGCCACCTTGCGGGTGACGATGCCGTTGACCACCATGACCCGCTTGTTGGTCAGGATGAACCGGTCATACCACCAGTCGGCGACCTTCCAGGCCACCCAGCCCATCACCGCGAACCAGAGCAGCACGGCGATGGTCGTCAACGCGCCCACGTTCTGCCCGGCGAGGAAGCCGGAGAGGTAGCCGAGCACGAAGGTCGCCGCGACGCCGATCAGCAGCGGGTTGGTGAGGTGGATCCAGTGCCGCTTCCACTCACCCCGGTAGCGCTCGGTGGGGAAGAGGTACCGGGCGACCAGCGAGCTGGGCTCGTCCTCCAGCGGCAGCACCCGCCGAGGGGTCGCGCCGGTCGCGTCGGCGCGCAACCCGGCCAGCTCGTCCTCGGAGATCTGCGGCGGCTGGTAGCCGGCCTCCGGATCACGGATCCAGGCCCGGCCGGGACGACCCTCGCCGGCATAGCCCGGCCCGTCGCCATAGCCGACGTCGTCCGATAGGGACGGACCGTCGGAAAGGCCGGGGCCGGCACCGTAGCCCGGGCCGTCATCGGGCCCGACCCGCGGTATCGGCTCGGTGTCACGCTCGCGACGTTCCCGGTCGGGGTCGTCCGGGTCGAAGGGTGGACCGGAGGGGCTACCCATCGGCGGCTAGGCGACGAGGCTGGTGAAGAAGTCGCCGAATCCCTGGGCGATATCCACGATGCCACCGCCGAGCGACTTGAACACATCCGCCGCAGAGTTTGGCCGGTAGGCGACGAAGAAGATCAAGAATGCGATTCCGGCCCAGGTGAGGACCTTCTTGACCATGGCGGGCCATCCTCTCGCGCGGCGCCGGGTCCCATTACCGCAGCGGCACCCAGAGTATCAGTGTGGTGTCGTACAGTGAATATCTGCGTCCGTTCTCCGTCAATCAGGGAGGGTTGTCAAGCCCTACCTGATAGGTACGGAGACGGTGCGCCGTACACGAGCTCGGGTGGAGTCCACTCGGTCAGGTCGTGCAGCACGACATCTTCCGCGAGCAGGTGTCCCGCACTCGCCGGCCAGGCTATCGCATGCAGCCACATTCCCCGAGCCTCGCCGGCGTACGCGCTTCGATCCGTGGGTGAATTCACAACCACAGTGGAGTTGGGTGCCCGCCGACCCTGATCCTGGCCTGCCCGACATGCTCCGGATGGCCCGGCCCGGGGTCGGTGAGCGCATCGGCCAACTGCGGTCCCGGGTCCGGTCCGGACAGGCCGGCCAGCCGCGTACCCAGGCCGACGCCCGGCTCCTCGGCCACGAAGACCAGGTCCGCCGGGCCCCCGCCGAGCGGTGCCGGACCCGCGCAGGCCACGGCGGTCGCCCGCACACCGGTCCGCTCGTCCCCGGCGTACGCCACGCCGGTGAGGGTCCAGCCGGGCGGCAGCGGCCACGGGCACCAGAGCGGCGTCACCGGCGGATCCGCGGTCGCGGTGATGCGGTCCACCACGCTCGCCACGATCTCCGCTCCGATGTGCTCGGGCACGTGCAGCGGCGGGACCGGCCCGCAGCCCAGGCACCTCGACTCGGTGTGCATCAGATCCGGCGCCCGTACCGGGCCCCCGCATCTCGGACAACTCACCGCGACACTCACATCCCCACCGTCGCCCCGGACCGCCGGCACGTCAAGCCGGACCGTCCGATTCGGCGTTCGGACGGGGTCGGTCCGGCGGCGGACCGGCATGGGTACGGATCCACGCGTGCATGGCGATCCCGCTGGCCACGCCCGCGTTGATCGACCTCGTGGAGCCGTACTGGGCGATGGAGTAGAGCTGGTCGCACGCCGCGCGGGCCGGTTCGGAGAGACCGGGCCCCTCCTGGCCGAACAGCAGCACGCAGTCCCGCGGCAGGCTGCCGGTCTCCAGCGGGAGGGAGCCGGGCAGGTTGTCGATACCGAACACAGGCAGCCGCCGTCCGGCCGCCCAGTCGACGAACTCCTCGATCGTCTCGTGGTGACGGACGTGCTGGTAGCGATCGGTCACCATCGCGCCACGCCGGTTCCACCGTCGACGTCCGACGATGTGCACCTCGGCGGCGTTGAAGGCGTTGGCGTTGCGGACCACGGTGCCGATGTTGAAGTCGTGCTGCCAGTTCTCGATGGCGACGTGGAAGCCGTGCCGGTGCCGGTCGAGGTCGGCGACGATCGCCTCGTGTCGCCAGTAGCGGTAGCGGTCGACCACGTTGCGCCGGTCGCCCTCGGCCAACAACTGCGGGTCGTAGCGTGGGTCGTCCGGCGGGTCCCCCGGCCAGGGGCCCACGCCCACCTCAAGCTGGTCGTCGGTCACGGTCACCAGAGGGTACGGACCACTGCGGCGCCCACCGCGACGGCCCGCCGATTTCAGCCCAACCCGAGCGCGCCGCCGAGCCGGTCCAGGAAACGTCGGTCAGCGGGGCTGGTCGGCTGCCCGGCGGGGCTGGGCGCCGCCCGGCAGACCCGGGCCGCGATCGACTGCACCCACTGGCGGTACGCGGCCGAGTCGGCGGGGTCGGCGCGTCGATGCAGGACCCGGACCGCCGCCCGGCACGCGGCCAGCAGGTCCACCAGGTCGGTGAGCCGCTCGCTGGTCCGCGGGGTGCCGTCGTGGCGGGCGTAGATCGCGGCGACGACCGCACGGACGAGGTCGCTGTCGAACACCCGCCCGGCGGCCAGCGCGTCCAGGCCGGCGAGACCTGCCATGACCCCCCGCTCGGGACGACCCGGCCCGGGGGCGGTGGCGGCCACGAGGACCCGACCGGGCAGGCTGGTGAGCAGGTCCCACTCGGCGGCGGAGTAGACGGCGGTGGTCAAGGGTGCGGCGCGGCGGCCGGCAGAGGGCGGCTCTCCGGCGACGGAGTGGCTCATCGGAACCTCCGGCGCCAGCATATGCCCCGAAACGGACCAGGGCCGCCACCCCAGCAGAACCTGATGCGGGAAGAAGCCCCTGGTCCGGCGGCCTGCGGCGCGCCGCGTGCGCTCAGCGCGGCGCGGGAAAGCTGGGCCGCTCCGGGTCCACTCCGTCGGGGACGGCGCTGGCCGCGTACTCCCGCTTGGGGACCATGACCTTGCGGCGGAAGACGCAGACCATGGTGCCGTCCTGGTTGTAACCGCGGGTCTCCACCGACACCACGCCCCGGTCGGGCTTGGAGCCGGACTCGCGCTTGTCCAGCACCGTGGTCTCGCCGTAGATGGTGTCGCCGTGGAAGGTGGGCGCCACGTGCCGCAGCGACTCGACCTCCAGGTTGGCGATCGCCTTGCCGCTGACGTCCGGCACGGACATGCCGAGCAGCAGGGAGTAGATGTAGTTGCCGACCACGACGTTGCGCTCGAACTGGCTGGCCGTCTCGGCGTAGTGCGCGTCCATGTGCAGCGGGTGGTGGTTCATGGTGAGCAGGCAGAAGAGGTGGTCGTCGTACTCGGTGACGGTCTTGCCCGGCCAGTGCCGGTAGACCGCGCCGACCTCGAACTCCTCGTAGTAGCGGCCGAACTGCATCCTGGTCCCCTTCGACGGGCGGCGATGGAGTTCGGCACAGCATGCCTTACCGGTGGTTAAGGCGATCGGCGGGGCGCGGCCACGGCGGAATGTCACGCCGGTCACTCGCAAGGGGGGAGACGCAATGAGCGGCGGGGCCCTCCCCGGCACCCGCCGCCCACGCTCTGATGTGAGGAATTCTGCCCTACGGCGGCGTAGGTCCGACAGAGATCGAGGTCACATTTATCTTTTTGTAACACTACTCTCCGTGACGAAACACGAGTTGATCAGCGATCTCCGCAGGCCGGATACGTCCTCGTCAGGCGTCAAGTTACCGATTCGTAGCGCTCAATCGGGTGGATCTCCCTGGAAACGCTCCCATCACCGCAGGTCACGCAAGTGCGTCGTGCACTTGCGTTCCGCACGGCGGGACGGACAGACGCGGATCGATGACCCGGCGGACCCGCCGAGCAGCCCCGGGCACGTTTCGTGGCCCCGACGCCCGGGAATTCGATACGGTCAGCCCTGGTTCTACGGGACGTAGACAAACCGCGGTGATCGGAGAGTGCAATGGCAACCGTTGAGCTGACCTCGGCGAACTTCGACGAGGTGACCGGCAACGACGGCATCGTCCTGGTCGACTTCTGGGCCGACTGGTGTGGTCCGTGTAAGCGGTTCGCCCCGGTCTACGAGCGCTCCTCGGAGAAGCACCAGAACATCGTCTTCGGCAAGGTCGACACCGAGGCGCAGCAGGAGCTGGGTGCCAAGTTCGACATCCGGTCGATCCCGACCATCATGGCGATCCGCGACGGCGTCATCGTCTTCGCTCAGCCGGGCGCCCTTCCCGAGTCCGCCCTGGAGAACCTGATCGAGCAGGTCGAGGCACTGGACATGGACGACGTCCGCAAGCAGCTGGCCGAACACAACCACTGAGCCGTCCGCGCGACGGCAAGCGAGGCCGGGCCCGATCGGGGCCCGGCCTTCGTCGTACCCGGGCACCCTCGCATGATCACCGTCCCGGGCAGGCGGAACTGGCCGTCGGTGGGAACCTGCGCGGCCGGTACATCCCGTATCGTCACGACCCGATGGAGAACCTGACCACCCGCGGGCGCGCGACCCGGCTGGGCGCGACCGCACTCGGTCTCGTCCTGCTGCTGGTCGGCACCCTGTGGGGCAGCGACGACGACTTTCCGTTCGGCCCGTTCCGGATGTACTCGACCTCGAACCCGCCGAACGCACCCGCCCCCGACACGCGTGTGGAGGGGGTGAACACCTCCGGCGCCGTGATCGACCTCGACCAGAACGCCACCGGCATCCGCCGCGCCGAGATCGAGGGACAGCAGGCCCGGTACGCCGCCGACCCGACACTGCTCACCGAGGTCGCCGACGCGTACGCCGAACGCCACCCCGACGCCGACCCGCTGGTGGAGGTCCGCATCGTCATCCGGTGGCACGACATCCGCGCCGGCCGGCCGACCGGCCAGCACACCGACGAGACCGTGGTCCGCTGGCAGGCCCCCCGATGAGCCGCTGGTTGACCGAGGCGGTGCCGCGAGGCCGCATCGCCGCGTTCCGGACCGTGATCTACCTCTTCGTCGCCGCCGACCTGGTGGTCTTCACCCCCTGGGTACGCACACGGGCCAGTGTGCCGGGCGAGCTGTACCAACCACTGCTGATCGGCCGCCTGCTCCCCCTGCCGACACCGACACCCACGATGGTCGCGGTGATCTTCTGGGCGCTGCTGCTGCTCACCCTGCTCGCCGCGACGGCCGGGCACCCCGGCTGCTCGGTTGGGCGGTCTGCGCGCTGTACCTGGAGTGGATGATCATCGCGATGAGCTACGGAAAGGTCGACCACGACCGATTCGGACTGCTCGTCGCCCTGGCCGTCCTACCGACCGCCGGCCGCGCCCGGCACGGCGACGCCAGCCGCACCGAGGCCGGGGGCTGGGCCCTGCGCGTCACCCAGATCGCGGTGATCTGCACGTACTTCCTGGCCGCCTGGGCCAAGCTCCGCTTCGGCGGGTTGGACTGGCTGACCGGCTCGGTGCTGGCCCGCGCGATCATCCGGCGCGGCACCGACCTGGCGGACCTCATCGCCCAGGTGCCGTACCTGTTGATCGTCGCCCAGTTCGGCATCGTGGCCTTCGAGCTGTTCAGCCCGGTGGTCTTCCTGCTGCCGGCCCGGTGGCGGCTGGCCATGGTCGGCTTCTTCTACTCGTTCCATGTGGTCACCATCGCGACCATCACCATCTCGTTCGCACCGCACCTGGCCGCGATGACCAGCTTCCTGCCGCTGGAGCGGGTCCGTCCGCTGGTCTGGGCCCGCCGGCTCGCCGGCCGGGAGCCGCCCGCGTCAGCGACGGACGCCCCGGTGCACGCCGAAGCTCCGGTAGCGGCTGACGAGGGCCCGGCGTCGCGTGGCGATCAGGCGCCGGTGGTCGGACGACCAGCCGGGCCGTAGAGCCGTTCCCGGGCCTCCTGGGGCAGCGAGCAGGCCGCCGTGCCGCCCGGGAGGCGGTGCCGGTTGCGCGCCACCCAGCGGTACACGGGCCAGGCCACCGCGCGGGCCGGAGGAAACCGCAGGCCCGCCCCGGCGACCCGCCACAGCGGGTTGCTCGCGCCGAGCAGCTTCGCGATGGCGTCCGGCCCGGCGGCACGGGCGCCGTCCCCGCCGACCCACTGCACGGCCTCCTCGCACTCGGCGACCGTGAGGCCGAGCGCGTCGAGGTCGGCGAACTGCCAGGGCACCACGCGCGCGGTGGTGGGGATCCGGCGTTCGATGAACTCCGCACAGGTCGTGCAGAACGCGCAGTCCCCGTCGTAGACGAAGGTCGACGTCTCCATGCGTCCATCCTCCCCCGCCGGACCGCTGATCGGTCACGGGTGTCCGGCGGGTCACTTGCGCCGATCTCGTACACGTGTTCGAATAGTGGCCATGCGCTGGGACAACCTCACCGCTCCCCCGGTCGAGGGAGACCCCGAGCGGGCAGCGCCAGCGACGCCACCCCTGCCGCTGGCGCTGCCCGGCGCCATCACCCGCACGTTCGACACCCCCGAGTTCGCCGGGATGACCTTCTACGAGGTGCAGGCCAAGTCCATCCTCAACCGGGTGCCCGGGCAGTCCCGCGTCCCCTTCGGATGGACGATCAACCCGTACCGGGGCTGCTCTCATGCTTGTGTGTACTGCCTGGGCGCGGACACCCCGATCCTGATGGCGGACGGTCGCACGAGGCCGATCAGCGAACTGGAGCCGGGCGACCGCATCTACGGGACCGAACGACGCGGTGCCTACCGCCGATACGTGATCACCACCGTCCTGGACAAGTGGTCCACGGTGAAGCCGGCCTACCGGGTCGCCCTGGAGGACGGCACGACCCTCATCGCCAGCGGGGATCACCGGTTCCTCTCTGAACGTGGCTGGAAGTACGTCGCCGGGGCCAGGCAAGGCAACGACCGACGCCCCTACCTGACCACCAACAACCGCCTGATCGGCACCGGTCGTTTCACCGTCGGGCCCAAGGAGTCACCCGACTACCGCCGGGGCTACCTCTGCGGCCTGACCCGCGGAGATGCGCCCGATGACGAGGCGTTGAGCCGCAGTGAGCGGTACCTCGCCCTCGAAGGGGTGAAAACGCAGCGCTTCAATTTCACCCCGGCGGGTCCCACGCGGCGTGCGGTGGCGGCCATCCGAACCTCTGAGCAGGGGGACATCCCGGCGATCACCGAGCTCGTTCGTCGGCCGGTCGAGCCCAGCGACGAGTGGCTGCTTGGCTTCCTGGCCGGCATCTTCGACGCGGAGGGCAGTTGCAGCAGAGGCGTCCTGCGCATCAGCGACAGCGACGACGCCATCCTCGACCAGACGACGGCGGCACTGCGCCATTTCGGGTTCGCCTGCCTGCGAGAAGACCGCGGCCTACCCAACCGGGTGCGGGAGATCAGGCTGGCCGGGGGTCCAGCCGCCCGGCTCCGGTTCTTTCACCTGACCGATCCGGCCATCACGCGGAAGCGGTCGATCGAGGGCGCCGCGCTGACGCATCAGACCGCGCTCAGGGTGGTGGGCGTCCAGTCGCTCGGGCTGGAGCTGCCACTGTGGGACATCACCACCGGCACCGGCGACTTCATCGCCGACGGAGTCGTCAGCCACAACTGCTTCGCCCGTAACACGCACACCTACCTCGATCTCGACGCCGGGGCGGACTTCGACCGGAAGGTGATCGTCAAGGTCAACGCCGGCGAGCTGGCCCGGCGCGAGCTGGCCGCGCCGAGGTGGCGGGGCGCGCACGTGGCGATGGGCACCAACGTGGACTGCTACCAACGCGCCGAGGGGCGCTACCGGCTGATGCCGCAGATCATCGCGGCGTTACGCGACTTCGCCAACCCGTTCTCGATCCTCACGAAGGGCACCCTGATCCTGCGGGACCTGCCGTTGCTGCGCGAGGCCGCCGAGGTCACCACCGTCGGCATCTCCTACTCGGTGGGCTTCGTCGACGAGCAGCTGTGGCGTGCCGTCGAGCCGGGCACGCCGCACCCGCGCCGCCGCCTGGACGCGGTCCGGGCGCTCGCCGACGCCGGCTTCTCCGTCGGGGTGCTGATGGCCCCGATCCTCCCCGGGCTGAGCGACGGCGACGAGTCCATCGACGCGACGGTGTCGGCGATCGCCGCCGCAGGGGCCACCAGCGTGACCCCGCTCGCCCTGCACCTGCGTCCCGGTGCCCGGGAGTGGTACGCGCACTGGCTCGCCCGGGAGTATCCGCACCTGGTGCCCCGCTACCGCGAGCTGTACCGGGCCGGCGCGTACGCCCCGCAGGCGTACCAGCGGGAGCTGACCGCTCGGGTGCGCATCGCCGCTCGCCGGCACGGGCTGCACCGCGGCGAACGGGGTGACAACCGCCAACTGCCCGAGCCACCGCCACCGCCCCCCTCCGAGCAGCTGACCCTGCTGTAGCCGGAGGGCGGCGTTACAGTCGGCGGGTGCGTACCGCTCAGCAGATCCTCGCCGACTCCGCCGTGATCGCCGTCGTGGGCGCGTCCCGCGACCCCAGCAAGGCCGCGCACGGTGTGCCGTTGCAGATGCAGCGGTACGGCTGGCGGATCATCCCGGTCAACCCGAGCGTCGACGAGTTGTTCGGCGAGCGGGCGTACCCGACGCTTGCTGACATCCCGCACCCGGTCGACCTGGTCGACGTGTTCCGGCCGGCGGCGGACGCCGTGCAGGTGGTCCGCGACGCGGTGGCGATCGGCGCCCCTGCGGTCTGGCTGCAACTGGGCATCGTCTCGGCCGAGGCGCGGCGGATCGCCGAGGAGGCCGGCATGGACTACGTGGAGGACCGCTGCCTCATCGTGGAACGCGCCGCCGCCGGCCTGACCCGCCTCCGGTAGGCGACACGCCCACCCCGCACGGTCGATCATGGACTTGTGGTGCCGGGTTCACGGTGTTTCGCGGCACTCATCCCCACCACAACTCCATGATCGACGCGACGGCCGGAGGTGGCGGACGTGGCGGAGTGGCGGGGGTTAGAGCTTGTACTCCTTGAGCAGGCCGCGGGAGATGATGGTCTTCTGGATCTCCGAGGTGCCCTCGCCGATGAGCAGGAACGGGGCCTCCCGCATCAGCCGCTCGATCTCGTACTCCTTGGAGTAGCCGTAGCCGCCGTGGATGCGGAACGCCTCCTGGACGACCTCGGCGCAGTACTCGGAGGCGAGCAGCTTGGCCATCCCGGCCTCGACGTCGTTGCGCTGACCGGCGTCCTTGAGCCGGGCGGCGTTGACCATGAGGGCGTGCGCGGCCTCGATCTTCGTGCCCATCTCGGCGAGCTTGAAGGCGATCGCCTGGTGCCTGGCCAGCGGCTGGCCGAAGGTCTTGCGCTGCTGGGCGTAAGCGACGGCCAGCTCGAAGGCGCGGATGGAGATGCCGCAGGCGCGGGCGGCGACGTTGACGCGGCCCACCTCGATGCCGTCCATCATCTGATAGAAGCCGCGGCCCACCTTGTCAGCGCCGCCGAGGATCGCGGAGTCGGGCACGGTCACGCCGTCGAGCACCATCTCGGTGGTCTCGACGCCCTTGTAGCCCATCTTTTCGATCTTGCCGGGGATGGTGAGGCCGGGCGCGGTCTCGCCGAAGCCCGGCTCCTTCTCCAGCAGGAAGGTGCTCATGTTGCCGTACACCGAGTCGGCGCCGGTGTCGGTCTTGACCAGGGTGGCCACCACCGCGGAGTACGCCCCGTTGGTGAGCCACATCTTCTGTCCGTTGAGCACGTAGCGGTCGCCGTCGCGGACCGCGCGGGACTTGATCGCCGACACGTCGGAACCGGTCTCCGGCTCGGACATCGAGAAGGCGCCGCGCACCTCGCCGGTGGCCATCTTCGGCAACAGGCGGGCCTTCTGCTCGGCGGAGCCGTGCTGGGAGATCAGGTACGCCACGATGAAGTGGGTGTTGACGATGCCGGAGATCGACATCCAGCCCCGGGAGAGCTGCTCCACCACCAGCGCGTAGGTGAGCAACGACTCGCCCAGCCCGCCGTACTCCTCGTCGATGGTGAGGCCGAACAGTCCCATCTCGCGCATCCCGTCGAGGATGTCGGTGGGGTACTCGTCGGCGTGCTCCAGTCGCTGGGCGTGCGGGATGATCTCCTTGTCGGCGAACTCCCGGACGGTCTCCAGGATCGATCGCTGCACATCGGTCAGGCCGGGCGTCTGGGCTAGTCGGGCCATCTCAGCCTCCGGGGATCAGCGCACTACTCGTGGGTAACTGAACGCTGGCTCAGTATCGGTGTCCGGAGCCGACGAGGCCAAGGTGACCAGTCCACACAACCGCTGTGAAAAGGTTCACCGCTACGGGTAGCGTCCGGCAGGAGGGACCTTTCCGACGCCGGCAGGAGGAGGACAGCCGTGAGCTACCCGCCGCCGTCGGGACCGCCGGGGGACGAGCCGCCACCGTCACCCTACGAGCCACCCCGGGACCAGTCGCCGTACGCGCCGGGCCAGCCGTCCTTCGAGCCGCCGCCGGAGCGCTCGCCGTACGGGCCGCCGGCGGACGAACCGTCGCCGTACGGACAGCCGGGGCCACACCAGGCAGGACACTGGGGCCAGCAACCGCCGTACGCCCCGCAGGGCCCCTACGGCCAGTACGGCCCACCGTCGGTCGGCCCGGGTCGAGGCACCAACGTGTTGGCGATCCTGTCGCTGGTGTTCGCCTTCGTGTTTCCTCCGGCCGCGCCGTCCTCGGTCACGTGGCCAAGCGGCAGATCCGCACCAGCGGCGAGGAGGGTGACCAGCTCGCCACCTGGGGGCTGATCCTCGGGTACGTGTTCACCGGGCTCACCCTGCTGGCCTGCTGCGGCTGGCTGGCCCTGCTGATCATCGGCAACACCGGCGACAGCGGCGGCTACTGACCCGCCGCGCCGGTCAGCGGAAGCGGGCCTCCCGGACGCTGTTACCGCCGTCCACCACCAGCATCTGCCCGGTGATGTACGAGGCGGCCGGCGAGCAGAGGAAGCTGATCGCCGCGGCGACCTCGTCCGGAGTGCCCGGCCGACCCACCGGTGTGCCCAGCCCCTGCTTGATCTCGGCCATCGTGGACGCCGCGGTGTAGATGGTGCCGGGCGCCACCGCGTTGACGGTCACCCCGTCGGCGATCATCTCCATGGCCAGCGCCCGGGTCAGCCCGACCACCCCGGCCTTCGCCGCCGCGTACGCGGCCTCGGTGGGCAGCGCGTTGACCGGGCCGGCCGTGGCCGACAGGTTGACGATCCGACCCCAACCCCGCTCTGCCATCCCGCCGATGAACGCCCGGCTGCACAGGAACGCGGTGTTCAGGTTGCGGTCGATCTCGCCGCGCCACTCGTCGTAGGTCAACTGCGCGACCGGCCGCAGCACCTCCGGACTGGCCCGGCTCGCCAGGCCGGCGTTGTTGACCAGCACCTCCACGTCGCCCAACTGCTCGGCGACGGCGTCCGCCAGAGCGCCGACCTCGGACTCGTCGGTGAGGTCCGCGACGAAGCCGGTCACGCCGAGCTCGCCGGCCCGATCGTGGATGCGCCGCGTGGTGGAGACGATGGCCACGCGGGCGCCCAGGTCGGCGAGACGGCGGGCCGTCGCGTACCCGATGCCGTCCGCGCTGCCCGCCCCCGTCACCAGGGCGACCCGCCCGTCGAGCCGCATTGTCACCGGGTCGGCGAGCGCGACCGGCTCGTCGGGACCGGGACCGCCGGCCGGCGTGGCCGCACGGGCGCGTCGCGCCATGCCGGGGCGGCTGACGTCCCGTCTCGGTCGGCTGCCGGAGCGGTCCGCGGCGCGCGCGTCTATTGCCATGCCAGGGATCCTGCCCGTTGCGACCGGCCCGGGCAACGCGGCACCCGGTAGCGGGGGCGTCGTGTCTACCCGACTCTGGCTACCCTGACGGCGCACCCCGACCTGACGGAGAGTTCGCATGACCAATCCCCCACCGCCCGGCGCTGGACCGATCCGACCTGGTCGGCCCAGCCGTCCAGCCCACCGCCGGATCCGACCCTCGTGGCCGGTCAGCCGGTGCCCGCCCAACCCGGGCCGCGGACCCGTACGCGCCGGTCGACCCGTACGCGGGCGCGCAGCCGCCACCGGGCCCGCCGGTGCCGGGCTACGCCCCGCCCGGTTATCCCGCGCCCGGGTACGCCCCGCCGGGCTATCCGCCGCAGTACTCCGGTTACGGCTACCCGCCGCCGAAGACCAACGGGATGGCCATCGCCGCGCTGGTGTTGGCCCTGGCCGGCTTCGCGTCCTGCATCACCGCGCCGGTCGGCGCGATCCTCGGGCACGTGGCTCAGAAGCAGATCCGGCTCAGTGGTGAGGGCGGCGCGGGGATGGCGAAGGCGGCCATCATCATCGGCTGGATCCTCACCGGGCTGCTGGTTCTGCTCATCATCTTCTACGTCGTGGTGATCGTTTTCGCCATCACGACGGGTGCCAGCAGCGACAGCACCTACTGACGGCGTAGCGCCGGGGCCCGGGACGACCGCCGGCGGCGGGTGTCCGGCGGCCGGTCACTCAGGGGCGTGAACGACGAGGTGCGGCTCATCCCGGCGGCCGGCCCTTGGCGGCGATCACGAGCGCCATCTTGCGGGACGCCTCGTCGATCATCTCGTCGCCGAGCATCACCGCGCCCAGCTTGCCGCCAGCCTCCGAGGTGTAGTGCTCGTACGCGTCGAGGATCAGCTCGGCGTGGTCGTAGTCGGCCTGCGCCGGCTGGTACACCTCGTTGGCGGCGTCGATCTGACCCGGGTGCAGCACCCACTTGCCGTCGAAACCCAGCGCCGCCGAGCGCTTCGCCACCTCGCGGAAGGCGTCGACGTCGCGGATCTGCAGGAACGGGCCGTCGATGGCCTGCTTGTCGTGCATCCGGGCGGCCATCAGGATCCGCATGAGGATGTAGTGGTACGGGTCGCCCGGGTAGTCGGGGATCAGCGCGCCGACCACCAACGACCTCATGTTGATCGAGGCCATGAAGTCGGCGGGGCCGAAGATGATGGTCTCCACCCGGGGCGACGCGGCGGCGATGGCGTCCACGTTCACCAGGCCGGCGGCGTTCTCGATCTGGGCCTCGATGCCGATCCGGCCGACCTCCAGGCCGAGCGTCTTCTCGATCTGGGTGAGCGTCAGGTCCAGCCAGTGCACCTGCTCGGCGTTCTGCACCTTCGGCAGCATGACGCAGTCCAGGTTCGCGCCGGCGCCCTCGACCACCTCGACGACGTCCCGGTAGGTCCACGGGGTGGTCAGGTCGTTGACCCGGACCACCCGGGTCTTGCCGGCCCAGTCGCCCTCGTTGAGCGCGGCCACGATGTTCTTGCGCGCGTCCGGCTTGGCCAGCGGGGCGACGGCGTCCTCCAGGTCGAGGAAGACCTGGTCGGCCGGGAGACCCTGTGCCTTGCCGAGCATCTTGACGCTGGAACCGGGTACGGCGAGGCAGGACCGGCGGGGACGACCGACTGCGGCCATGGAGCGCTCCTTCCAGCGTCCGGCGGGCACGCCGGCGCCACCTGACGACAGATCCGGAAACTTAACGATCCCAAAGGGCGTGGTGACGCCACGGTAACCTCGCGCCATGACCGGGGTGAATGGACCTGTGGAAGATGTCACTGGGCGTCGACTGGTGGTGGTGACCGGAGCCAGCTCCGGCATCGGGCTGGCCGCCGCCGTCCACCTGGCGTGCCGTGGTGACCAGGTGGTGCTGGTCGGGCGGGACCCGGCCCGCCTCCAGTCCGCCGCGGAACGGGTACGGGAGACCTCCGGTGCACGTCCGGAGCTGTTCCGGGCCGACTTCGCCGTGCTCGACGACGTGCGCCGGCTCGCCGACCGGCTGCGCAACGCGTACGACCGGATCGACGTGCTCGCCAACAACGCCGGCGCCATCGCGCTGCAACCACTCACCACCGTCGACGGTTTCGAGTTGTCGATCCAGGCCAACCACCTGGCCCCGTTCCTGCTGACCAACCTGCTCGCCGACCGGGTCGGCCGGATCGTGGTCACCGCCTCCGGCGCGCACCGCTTCGGCGCGCTGAACCCCGACGACCTGAACGGGTCGCTGCGCGGCTACCGACCGATGGCCGCGTACGGCACCAGCAAGCAGGCGAACATCCTGTTCGCCGCCGAGGCGGCCCGCCGCTGGTCGCACATCCCCGCGCACAGCTTCCACCCCGGGATGGTGCGCACCCGCTTCGCCAACGACAGCAGGCTGGTGGCGTTCGGCATGCGGATCCTTCCGTTCCGCAGCCCGGAGAAGGGCGCCGAGACGCTGGTCTGGCTGACCAACCAGGACCCGGCCCGGCTGGTCGACGGCGGCTACTACTACAACCGCCGGCTCCACCGGCCGTTCCGCAAGGCCGCCGACCCCCGGCTGGCGGCGCGGCTCTGGGCGGCCAGCGCCACGGCCGTCGGCATCGATGGGTAGCGTTGCCGCGTGCTGACCCTCGTCGCGATCGTCGAGTATCCCGCCGGCGCGGAGGTGCGCCCTGCGCGCCGTTTTCGGCGGGGCCGCAGACCACCCGGGTGGTCGAGGTCCACGAGGTCTAGGGCAGGCCGCTCAGTCCTTCAGCGGGGCGGCGTCGGCGGGTAGCGGGGTGGGTGGCGTGACGCGGCGGCCGGCGCGGGTGCCTCCGAGCACCACCACCGCCACCCCGAGCAGCAGCAGCGCCATCCCCAGCAGCGCGTACGGGCGGGGCAACTGACCCAGCCAGGCCCAACCGAGCAGGGCCGCGCCGGGCACCTCCAACAGGATCAGCACGCTCACCGTCGTCGCCGTGATCTTGTGCAGGGCGTAGTTGAACATCGAGTGTCCGAGCAGTTGGGCACCGGCCACCAGGGCCAGGATGGCCAGCCAGGTGCGTCCGTCGAAGCCGGCCAGCCGTACGCCGCCGAGCAGGCAGACCACCAGCAGGATCAGCGCGCAGATCCCGTAGCAGATGGTGGTGTAGGTGGTGGTGCTGATGCTGGCCCGGGCGCGCTCACCGAAGGCGGTGTAGACGGCGGCGAACATGCCACCGGTCACCGCCAGCAGGTCACCGAGGACCGCCTTGCCGGACACACCCACGTCGGCCCCGGTGGCGATCACCGCGCCGCTGGCCGCCACCGCGATGCCGATCCACACGACCAGGGGCAGCCGCCGCCCCTGGGCACGGGCGATCAGCCCCTGCCAGATCGGCTGAGTGGCGCCCAGCGCGGTGGCCGCGGCGACCGAGGTGAGCTGCGCGCTCGGCACCCAGGTGGCGAAGTGCGCGGCCAGCGCCACCCCGGAGAGAACGCAGAACAGGCCCTCCCGTCGGCCGGCACCAAAGGTCAGCCTGCGGAACTCGGCCCGGCGTCGCGCCAGGGAGAAGGGGCTCAGCACGGCGACCGCGAGCAGGTTGCGCCAGAACGCGATGGCCAGCGCCGGAGCGGCGGCGTACGCGATCAACGGCCCGGACGACGACACGGCGACGACGGCCAGACCGACCGCGCCGGTGGTCAGCGGGTCCAGGGACGGGCGGTCCGAAGGTGGGGGCACGGGGAGCAATCCTCACACGTATTACGGACAACACGGACGGTCAGCACTCCGTTACGATCACGCGGGTCCCGCCGGCGACCCCCGACCGCCCGGAGGCGTTCCCATGCCCAACTACCAGGCGGTGCTGTTCGACTTCTTCGGCACGCTGACCCGTTCGGTGCAGCGCGGCGTCGCGCACCTCGGCACCGCCGAGCTGCTCGGATGCTCCACCGACACGCTGACCGAGGTGCTGGACCGCACCTACTACGAGCGGGCCACCGGGCGACTCGGCGACGCCGAGGCGACGCTGCGCTGGGTGTGCGCCCAGGCCGGCGTACACCCCAGCGACCATGCGCTGCGCGCGGCCGTGGCGTCCCGGCACCGGGCCGTCCGCGCGGACACCCGGCTGCGCGCCGACGCGGCGCCGGTGCTCGCGGCCCTGCGCGAGCGCGGCCTGCGCACCGGGGTGATCAGCGACTGTACGCACGAACTCCCGGCGTTCCTGCCTCAGCTGGCGGTCGCCCCGCTGCTCGACGTGCGGGTCTTCTCCGTGCAGGTCGGACAGTGCAAGCCGGACCCGGTGCTCTACCTGACCGCCTGTCACCGGCTCGGGCTGACACCGGGCGACTGTCTCTACGTCGGCGACGGCGGCAGTCAGGAGCTGACCGGGGCCGAGCGGGCGGGGATGGCCGCCGTCCGGCTCGCCGCACCCGACCTCAGCGAGCACATGGTGTTCAACGCCGACAAGGACTGGCACGGGCCGATGCTCGGCACGCTGCGCGAGGTGCTCAGCCTCGTCGACACCGACGCCGAGATGGTGGGTGTCGCCTGACGGGCCGGCGACCGGCGTCAGCGCCGGCGGACCCGGTGCAGGCGGAACGGCTTGCGGGTGGCGCGGACCGCCGGTGTCGCGCGGGGCGACTCGGACTGCGCGTCGGACGGCAGGTCGGCGCCGGCCAGCGGCACACCGGCCGGGTGAGCCGGTTCACGGCGCAGCCGTCGGCCGCCCACCGGGCCACCAGGTCCGCGGTCGGGCCGGGCGCGTTCAGGCGCTTGCCCGCCACCAGCGGCGCGGTGGTGTCCCACACCTCGGTGCCCGGCAGCACCCGGGTCACCCGGGCCGGCCAGGTGACGATCCGGCCACCATGGTCGCCACGCAAGGTGACCTGCGCCTCGGTGGCGTCGGCCAGGCCCGGCGCGGCCTGCTCACCCGGACCACTGACCACGAAGAGCGCCCCCTCCAGCGGGGCGCACCAGAGCGCGAGCGCAGGCCCGCCGGCCACGCTGACCCAGGCCACTGCGGCCTTCTTCATCGCCTCGTTCACCAGCGGCGTGCCGCCGGGGGCGTCCTCGTCCGTCACACCCGCATTCTCCCGCATGAACGCCGGCGTGCCGGTCAGCCCACGAAGGGCGGCACGGCGATCTCGCCCCGGGCCACCGGCATCACCTGGCCGGAGACCGTGGCGCCGACCACCACGCCACCCGCCGCGGTGACCGTGCAGGCCAGCGCGGACGGACGGTTCATCTCCACACCCTGACGGACCGCGTACTGCGACATCCCCTCGCCGGGCAGCAGGCCGCTCGCCACCAGCCAGACACCGAGACCGAGCGCCGCCGAGCCGGTCGCCGGGTCCTCCGGTACGCCGAGCCCCGGCACGAAGACCCGGGCGTGCGCGGTTTGCGTGGCGGCGTCCCAGGAGAAGACGCTGACGTGCGCCACTCCGTACCGCTCCGCCGCAGCCGGGTTCACCCGTGCCCGGGCAACGGCCTCCGGCCGCACCGGCAGGTAGGGGAACTCCAACCCGCAGCCGGCGACCCGGGGGGCGGGTCCGGCGTGGTCGTCCGCGCCCAGCCCGGCGATCTCCAGCAACGGCTCGGCGTCCAGCTCGGGGCCGAGGGTGGGGGTGCCACCGGTCAACGTCGCGCCGGACGCCGTCACCTCGATCGGCAGCACCCCGGCGCCGCATTCCTGGGTGATCTGCCCCACAGCGAACATTCCGCGCCGGCTCGCGGTCACCGCCGCGCCGACGCTGGGGTGCCCGGCGAACGGCAACTCCTCCACCGGGGTGAAGATCCGGGCCCGGTAGGTGGCACCGACCTGCGTCGGAGGCAGCACGAACACCGTCTCGGAGAGGTTGAACTCCAGCGCGAGCGCCTGCATCTGCTCGGTTGCCAGCGCCTCCGCGCCGAACACCACGGCCAGCGGATTGCCGGCGAACGGGCGGTCGGTGAAGACGTCCACGATCTCGTACGCCAAGGTCGACATGTTGATAAACACTAGGCGCTTAGGCTGGTGCCCGTGAGCACGCCGACCCGGGTCTACATCGCCCGCCTCGCCGGAGTCGCCGTCTTCGATCCCAACGGCGACCAGGTGGGCCGGGTTCGTGACGCCGTGGCACGGCTGCGGGCGACCAAGCGTCCCCCGGAGGTGGTGGGCCTGGTCGCCGAGATGCCGATGCGTCGGCGGATCTTCCTGTCCATCAACCGGATCACGTCCATCGACGCGGACGCCGTGGTGCTCGGCTCCGGCACCCTCAACCTGCGCCGGTTCGAGAAGCGTCCGAACGAGCTTCTCGTGCTCCAGGAACTGCTGGACCGGCGGGTGCAACTCGAACCGGGTGGCCAGCCCGGCGCGGTGGTGGACGTCGCGATGGAGTGCAGCCGGGGCGGCGAGTGGTCGCTCAGCCGGGTCGCGGTCCGCGAGCAGACCGGCCGGCTCACCCGCCGCGGCCACCTGCACCAGGTCGAGTGGGACCGGGTGCGCGGCCTCAGCGGCATCGCCGACAACCGGGGTACGGCGAACCTGCTCGCCGTCCTGGAGGACATGCGCCCGGCCGACCTGGCCAACGCCCTGCAGGACCTGCCCGACGCGCGACGCAACGAGGTCGCGGCGGCGCTGAACGACGAGCGGCTGGCCGACGTGCTCAGCGAGCTGCCGGAACACGACCAGGTGGAGATCCTCGCCGCCCTGGACCGGGAGCGGGCCGCCGACGTCCTCGAGGAGATGGACCCGGACGACGCCGCGGACCTGCTCAACGAGCTGCCCCCGCCAGAGCAGGACGTCCTGCTGGACCTGATGGAGCCGGACGAGGCGGACCCGGTGCGTCAGCTGCTCAAGTACACGCCGGGCACGGCCGGCAGCGTGATGACCTCGGAACCGGTGATCCTGCCGCCGGACGCCACCGTCGCCGAGGCGCTCGCTCGGATCCGGGAGCCGCAGCTCTCCCCCGCCGTCGCCGCCCAGGTCTTCGTGACCCGCGCTCCGCAGAACACGCCGACCGGCCGCTACCTGGGCATGGTGCACTTCCAGGCGCTGCTGCGCGAACCGCCGGCCGACCTGCTCGGCAAGGTGGTGGTCAACGACATCGACCCGCTGCGGCCCACCACCCCGCTGCCCGAGATCACCCGCCGGATGGCCACGTACGACCTGGTCGCCATGCCGGTGATCGACCGGAACAACCGGCTGGTCGGCGCCGTGACGGTGGACGACGTGCTGGACCACTCACTGCCCCGGGACTGGCGGGACCGGGACGCCCTGACCGCCCCGGGCGTCACCGACGCGCCGTTGGACGGCGCGGATGGCTGAGCAGCGGCGGGCCGAGCGGCTCGACCAGCCGCGCGAGCCCCGGGGCCTCAAGCTGCCCCGGTTCGACGCGGAGGCGTTCGGCAGGTGGTCGGAGGGCATCGCCCGGGGCATGGGCACCGCGAACTTCATCGTGGTCATGACGGTGGTCATCACGATCTGGTTCGTCTGGAACACCCTGGCCCCGGCGAATCTGCGCTTCGACCCGTACACCTTCACGTTCCTCACCCTGGTGCTGTCGTTGCAGGCCAGCTACGCGGCGCCGCTGATCCTGCTGGCGCAGAACCGGCAGGCCGACCGGGACCGGTTGGCGTTGGAGGAGGACCGGCGGCGGGCCACCGCGCAGAAGGCGGACACCGAGTACCTGGCCCGGGAGATCGCCGCGCTACGGATCGCGCTGGGCGAGGTCGCCACCCGCGACTTCCTCCGCTCCGAGCTGACCCGACTGGCCGAGGAGCTGGACGAGGCGGGCCAGCGCCGGCAGCGGCTGGAGCGCCGCCAGCAGGACAGGGACAGCCGGCAGGAGAGGCGCGCCCAGCGGGCGACCGACGGCGTGGGGCTGGACGAGCCGCGCGACGACCTGGACGGCGACGTCACCCCTGACGCCCGGCCGGACACTGCCGGCCCCCGCCCGCAGGACGGCTGACCAGCAGGTCGGGACGGGCCATCGATTGGCTCACACCGTTGCCGGGCAACGGCCGCGACGGATGCCCCGCGACGTAGCATTGCGGGCATGTCAGCACCCGTCAGCACCGTCGAGGACGCGATCCAGGCCGCCCTGGCCACCGTCAACGACCCGGAGATCCGCCGGCCCATCACCGAGCTGGGCATGGTCCGCTCGGCGACGATCGCCGCCAGTGGGGTCGTACGGGTCGAGCTGCTGCTCACCGTCGCCGGCTGCCCGCTGAAGGACAAGCTGCGTACGGACATCACCGCCGCGGTCGCCGCGGTGCCCGGGGTGACCGGTGTGGAGATCGACTTCGGTGTGATGAGCCCGGAGCAGCGGCAGTCGTTGCAGTCGCAGCTGCGCGGCGGCGGTGCCAGCGAGGAGCCGGTCATCCCGTTCGCCCAGCCCGGTTCACGGACCCGGGTGTACGCGGTGGCCAGCGGCAAGGGTGGCGTCGGCAAGTCCAGCGTGACGGTCAACCTGGCGGCGGCGCTCGCCGCCCGCGGGCTCTCCGTGGGTGTGGTCGACGCGGACATCTACGGCCACTCGGTGCCCCGGATGCTCGGCGCGGACGCCCGGCCCACCCGCGTCGAAGACATGATCATGCCGCCGCAGTCGCACGGCGTGAAGGTGATCTCGATCGGCATGTTCACCTCCGGCAACGCCGCCGTGGTGTGGCGTGGCCCGATGCTGCACCGGGCGTTGCAGCAGTTCCTCGCCGACGTGTACTGGGGCGACCTGGACGTGCTCCTGCTCGACCTGCCCCCGGGCACCGGCGACGTGGCCATCTCGCTGGCCCAGCTGCTGCCCAACTCGGAGATCCTGGTGGTCACCACCCCGCAGGCCGCCGCCGCCGAGGTGGCCGAGCGGGCCGGCGCGATCGCCCTGCAGACCCACCAGCGGGTGGTCGGCGTCATCGAGAACATGTCCTGGCTGGAGCTGCCGGACGGCTCCCGGATGGAGATCTTCGGCGCCGGCGGTGGCGCGGCGGTCGCCGAGTCGCTGAGCCGGACCATCGGCGCGCAGGTGCCGCTGCTCGGGCAGATCCCGCTCGACACCCGCGTCCGGGAGGCCGGCGACGCCGGCAACCCGATCGTGCTGGCCGAGCCGGAGTCGCCGGCCGCGCAGGCGCTCGGCACGATCGCCGACCGGCTGGCGCTGCGCCGTGAGTCGCTGCTCGGCAAGCCGCTCGGCCTCAAGCCCGCCGGGCGCTGAGCACCCCGATCGACGACGCCCCGCCGGCCACTCGGGCCTGCGGGGCGCGTTCGTCGATGTGCCGGGTCGGTCAGGTGGCGTCGTCGTAGCTGGCCCGGGGGGCCGGCGCCGAGGGGGTGCCGGTGGCCGTACCGGGTCGCGTTCCGTTCGACCGTAGGTCCGCGGCGTTGGCCACGTCCTTCAGGTCGTTGTGCACGCCGCTGACGTCCGCGCGCAGGTTGTCGTAGACGCCCTGCAACGGCTTGCGGATCGCCGCCTCGTCCTCCTCGCTGAGGAGGTGCTTGCGGATGAACGCCTTGGGGTGCAGATCTTCCAGCTGGATGTCGGTGCCCAGCTCGCGGCTCAGGTCGCCGGTGGCGTTGCGGGCCATGTTGCGCAGGTTACGCACCATCCGCAGGCCGTCGGTGATCACGGCCGGCAGCCGGTCACCGAAGATCAACAGCGCCAGGAGCAGCAGCGCACCGATCTCCCACCAGTTCAGGTTGTCGAGCATCCCGCGGGCCTCCTCTCGGCGTCAGCAGCAAGACTACGCACGTGGGACGGCTTTCGGGCAGGGGGTACGCCGCTGTTCACTTCGCATCCGCGGCGAGGGTGACCGACGTGTTCTGCCGACCGGCGCCGCGCCGGAACTCGACGGTCACCACCGAGCCGGGCGCGAACTTGCGGACCAGGGCGATCAGATCGGTCGGTTCGGTCATCGGCCGGCCGTTGAGCTTGAGGATCACGTCGCCGACCCGCAGCCCGGCGCCGGCCGCCGGCCCGGACGGCTCGATCGCCGCCAGCCGGACGCCGCCGCGGCACCCGCCCCCGGGCCGCCCACCTGGGCGCCGATCACCGTACGCCGGGCCTTGCCGGTGCCGATGATGTCCTGGGTCACCCGCTTGGCCTGGTTGATCGGGATGGCGAATGCGAGGCCGATGTTGCCGGCCTCCTGCCCCTCGGCGACCAGCGACTTGATCGTGGAGTTCACCCCGACCACCCGGCCGGCCCCGTCGACCAGCGGGCCACCCGAGTTGCCGTGGTTGACCGCCGCGTCGGTCTGGATGGCCGCGTAGTAGCGCACCGGCCCGCCCGGCTCGCCGGCCTGCATCGTCCGGTCGAGGGCGCTCACGATGCCGGCGGTGACCGTGTTGGCCAGCGAGAGCGGTGAGCCGACGGCGAGCACCGGGTCGCCGACGGCCAGCGCGTCGGAGTTGCCGAACTCCACCGGCCGCAGCCCCGTCCGGCTCACCTTGATCACCGCGATGTCCGATTCCGGGTCCTGACCGACCACGGTCGCCGGCGCGGTGCTGCCGTCGTTGAAGGTCACCGAGGCATTGCCGCTGCCTCCGGCCAGCACATGGTCATTGGTGATGACGTGGCCGTCGGCGCTGGCGATGAACCCGGAGCCCTCACTGGTGCCGCCGAGGCTGCTCACCCGCACCGTGACCACGCTGGGCAGGACACGTTCGGCGACCCCGGCCAGTGACTCCGGCTTGCGCTGGGCCAGCGCGGGCGCCTGCGCCGCCTCCGCGCCGAGGACCGTCGCGCCGGCCCCGCCGCGCACCGCGAACGCGTAACCCAACGCGCCGCCGAGAGTGCCCGCGAGCAGCGCGGTGATCACCGGGATGAGCAGCAGATGGCGCATCGTCGGGCGACCCGGCGCGTCCGGGTCGGTGACCGGCTCCGGTTCGGTGCCGGCCGCCACCACCGCGGGTACCACCACCGCGGCCGGTGCCGCCGGATCCCGCCACGGGTCGGCGAGCGCGTCCGACCACCAGGGCGACGGGTCGACGCCGGATCCACCCGGCGTTGGCCCGGCGTACGGGGCAGCCGCCACCGGTGGCGGGCTCCCTGCCGCCGGTGCACCGCCCGGCGACGCCACGGGCGCGCTGCCGGTCGCCGGCGTGCTCGGTGGCCCCGCAGCCGGGACCCCTGCCCCGGGCGGTCGCGCCGACGCCGGAGTCTCACCGCCCCGGCGCCAGTCCCAGCCGTCGGTCACGTCGGTGCCTCCCAGTCCGTCCCCGGATCCCGCGCCGCGTCGCCCGGCCACGGTCCGGTGTGGGCGCGGCTGACGGGATACCGCCTCCAGGATTGCACGGATGCGCGCGGTGGAGTCAGCGGTTGCCCCCGGTGATCGCGTACGACGGAAGCCGCGGCTGCGCCGCGCGACGGTCGCCTCTACGCTCACAGTGCCAACCCGCCCCCGCACCACGCACCGCCCCCGGAGGTGCCCCATCGCCATGGTCGCCGGTTCCGGCAATTCGACGACCCAGGCTCAGCAGTTCGCCGAGTCGTACGTCACCGAGGATCTCGTCCTGCGTACCGCCCGCAGCCTGGCCCACGAGGTGGGCCTCGACGCGGTCACCCCCGGCGCTGGCGCGGCGTTGCGGCTGCTGGCCGCGGCCGGCAACGCCCGGGCGGTGGTGGAGATCGGCACCGGCACCGGAGTGAGCGGTGTGTGGCTGCTGCGCGGCATGCGCGCCGACGGCGTGCTCACCACCATCGACCTGGAGGTGGAACACCAGCGGATCGCCCGGCGGATCTTCGCCGAGGCGGGCTTCGCCGCCGGGCGCACCCGGATCATCACCGGTCGCGCGCTGGACGTGCTCCCCCGGCTCGCCGACGGCGCGTACGACCTGGTCTTCGTGGACGCCGAGGCGACGGGATTCCACGCCTGCGTGGAGGCCGCGCTGCGGCTGCTGCGCCCGGGAGGCGTGCTCGCGCTCAACGGCATGCTGGCCGGCGGCCGGATCGGTGACCCGGCCGCCCGGGACGCCGAGACGGTGACGGTCCGCGAGACGATCAAGGCGGTCCGGGAGTCGGAGCACTGGATCCCGGCGCTGCTCCCGGTCGGGCACGGGGTGCTCGCCGCGGTGAAGTGCTGACCGGGTCAGTCGACGCTGGCCAACCAGCGCAGCAGCGAGCGCACACCCCAGCCGGTGGCGCCGCGGCTGACCTCGGCCTGGTCGCCGTCCGCCCAGGACGGGGCCGACATGTCCAGGTGCAACCAGCGGTCCCGTAGGTCACCGGTGAACTCGCGCAGGTAGAGCGCGGCCAGCACGGACCCGGCGCCCTGGGTGGGCGCGCTGTACAGGTCGGCGATCTCGCTGCCCAGGTACTCGACGTAGTCGGTGTGCAGCGGCATCCGCCACGCCGACTCGCCGGCCGCCTCGGCCGCCGCCAGCACGTCGGCCGCCAGCTCGTCGTTCTCGCTGTACAGGGCGGCGGTGCGCTTGCCCAACGCCACGGCGTTGGCGCCGGTGAGCGTGGCCAGGTCGAGGAGCAGGTCCGGCTTGAGCTGCCGCACCGCGTACGCCAGCGCGTCGGCGAGGACCAGCCGGCCCTCGGCGTCGGAGTTGGTCGTCTCGCTGGTCGTGCCGCCGTAGTGCCGGACGATGTCGCCGGGGCGGAACGCCGAGCCGCTGACCATGTTCTCGGCCAGCGGGGTCAGCGTGGTGACCCGGACCGGCAGCCGCAGCGCGGCGGCGCCGAGGGTGGCCGCGACGACCGCCGCCGCGCCCGCCATGTCCTTGCGCATCAGCTTCATCGCCGGGACCGGCTTGATCGAGATGCCGCCGGTGTCGAAGGTGATGCCCTTGCCGACCAGCACCACGTGGGTGCGCGCGTCGGCCGGGTGCCAGTCCAGTTCGACAAGGCGGGGGCTGCTCGCCGAGCCGCCGCCCACGGCGAGGATCCCGCCGAAGCCCTCGGCGGCCAGCTCGGCCGGGCCACGGACCCGCAGACGCAGGTCCGGGAGGTCGGCCGCGGCGGTCGTCACCTGCTCGGCGAACCACTGCGGGTTCTTCTCCGAGGAGGGCATGTTGGTCAGGTCGCGGGCGAGGCGGGTCATCGCCGCGGTGGTCCGGGCGGTGGCGACGGTCGCCTCGTGCGCGGTCGGGTCGGTGAGCAGCAGGTCGACGCCGCCGAGCGCGGGCGCGTCGCCGGCCTCGGTCAGCCGGAACCGGTACGAGGCGAGCAGCAGTCCCTCGGTCAACCCGCGGACGGCCGCCGGGGTCACCTGGGCCGGCAGCGCGACGGTGATGTGCGTCTCATCGACGGCGGAGCGGGCCAGAGCCGCGCCGGCGGTACGCCAGGCCGCCTCGTCGCCGTCGCCGATGCCGAGCAGCAGCAGCCGACCGGGGGTACGCCCGGGACGGAGCTGGGTGCGGATCTCGCCGGCCCGACCGGTCAGCCGGGCCACCGGCGTCAGCGCGGCGGCCTCGTCGGCGGTGCCGTCCGGGGTTGCCACGGCGGTCGGCACCGGCACGGCCGACGCCTCACCTCCGGGGGCCTGGTCGGCCGGACGGACGGGCAGGACGAGGACGTCGAGCCGATCGGACTCGGCGACGAGACGGATGTCGAGCACGCGGAACCGCACCTCCAGGAAGTGTCGCGGAGCGGACCGGGCTGGCCGATCCGCACGATGAAGACCCTGAGCCACCGGGGATACCGGTGGCTCAGGGTCTGGGGAACGTTCCGGGCGGTGTACGCCGCCCGGAGCACTCCTCACTCAGCCGGCGGCTGCCTTCAACGCGTCACCGAGCGCGTTGGCCTCGTCGGGAGTCATCTCGACGACGAGCCGGCCACCGCCCTCCAGCGGGACCCGCATGACGATGCCCCGACCCTCCTTGGTGACTTCCAGCGGACCGTCGCCCGTCCGCGGCTTCATCGCCGCCATGTTGTCTCCCCTCAGACCTACACCAGGGTCGGTGGGTTGCCCCACAGCCACTTCGTCACGACCACCCGCAACGGTCGCGGGGGTGTCGACCAACGATTTTCCCTGATGAACACCGCCGGACCCAAACCGGAGCAGCATTGATGTAACAGCATCTAGCTTATCTTGAGAAGGCCTGTCACAATGTGCGGTCATGCAGGCACGGTCGGCACTCTTCGACCTGTACGGCGACCACCTCCGGCCGCGGGGTGGCCGGGCACCGGTCGCCGCCCTGGTCAAGCTACTGGCACCGTTGGGAATCGCACCGCCGGCCGTTCGCACCGCCGTGTCCCGGATGGTGCGTCAGGGCTGGCTCGACCCGCTCCGTCTGGCATCCGGACCGGGATATTCGATCACACCAAAAGCTGCCCGACGACTGGACGAGGCGGCGGCCCGGATCTACCGGACCGGCCGCGTCACGTGGGACGGCCGGTTCGATCTGCTCGTACTGGAGGCGCCCGGCTCCCGCCGGGACCGGCAGCGGCTCGCCGCCACCCTGAGCTTCCTCGGCTACGGCACACTCGACGAGCAGACCTGGGTGGCCACCCGGCCCGCCGAGGACGTCGACCTGCTGCTCGCCGAGGCCGGCATCCGGTTCGAGCGGTTCACCGCCTCGCACTACTCCGGCACGCCGGGGGCGATGGGCGTGGTCCGCCGGGCCTGGAACCTCACCGAGATCGGCCACGCCTACGAACGCTTCGTCGCCGACCAACGCCCACTGCTCGCCGCGGTCACCGTGCGCAGCAGCGACGAGGAGGCGTACGCGGCCCGGTTCCGGCTCGTGCACGCGTGGCGTACCTTCCTGTTCCGGGACCCGCAGTTGCCCCCGGCGCTGCTGCCCGAGCGCTGGCCCGGCACCGCCGCCGCCAGTTTCTTCGACCGGCACGCGGCCCGTCTGCGTCCGGCCGCGGACCGGTACGTCGAGCAGTGCCTCGACGCCGGCAACCGCATCGTCCGACAGAAGGGTCGTTAGAAACGTGACCGAGCCGTTGCTCATCGACCGGACCGACGCCGTCGTCACCCTCACGTTGAACCGGCCGAACGCGATGAACGCGCTCGACGTGGCGTTGAAGGAAGCGCTGCGCGACGCCCTGGCGGAGCTGGAGACCGACCGGTCCTGCCGGGCGGTCGTGCTGGCCGGGGCCGGCGGGTCGTTCAGCGCCGGTCAGGACCTGCGCGAGCACGTGTCGACGCTGGAGAACAGCTCCGCCGACCCGCTGGGCACCGTCCGGGCGCACTACAACCCGATCGCCGCGCGGCTGGCCAACCTGCCCAAACCGGTCGTCGCCGCCGTCCGCGGGATGGCCGCCGGAGCGGGCGCCTCGCTGGCGTTCCTCGCCGACATCCGCGTCGGCGGCCCGACCACCAGCTTCCTGATGGCCTTCGCCAAGGTCGGCCTCGCCGCCGACACCGGCGCCTCCTGGACGCTGCCCCGGCTCGTCGGCCACGCCAAGGCGGTGGAGCTGCTGATGCTCGCCGAGCCGGTCCGCGCGGAGGAAGCCTGCCGGCTGGGGCTGCTCAACCGGCTCATGGACGACGACGAGAAGGTGCTGCCGGCCGCGCAGGAGCTGGCCGCCCGCCTCGCCGCCGGCCCCACCGTCGCGTACGGGGCGATCAAGCGCCAGCTCTCCATCGCCGACGCCGGCACCCTCGCCGACGCCCTCGCGGCCGAGGCGCAGGCACAGTCGATCTGCGGCGCCACCGACGACCACCGGGCGGCCACCCTCGCCTTCGTCGCCAAGCAGAAACCGGTCTTCGAGGGACACTGAACGCGATTCGCACCTCGGCCTTACCGTCCTCGAACACGGGCCGCCTAGCGTCGACTCCCATGAGCGATCGTGAAGCGGTGGCGCACCTGCTGCGCCGGGCCACCTTCGGTCCGACCGCCGACGAGGTGGACGCGGCCGAGCGGGTCGGGCCGGCGGCGACCCTGGACAAGTTGCTCACCCCGCCCGGGGCGACCGGGGTGCGGTGGCCACCCCGGTCCCGACGCTGCCCCCCGACCCGTACGCCGCGCTGACCAAGGACTCCACCCGCGAGCAGCGGCAGAAGGCCAACGCGGAGCGCCGCAAGCAACTCCAGCAGGTCACCGAATGGTGGCTGAACCGGATGGCGGCCGCCGAGGACGGGCTGACCGAGAAGTTGCTCTTCTTCTGGCACGGGCACTGGGCGACCAGCGCGCAGAAGGTCAAGTCGCCGCGGATGATGCAGGGTCAGTTGGAGACGCTGCGCCGGCACGGGCGTGGGCCGCTGGGCCCGCTGGTCGCCGCGATGGTGCGCGACCCCGCCCTGATCATCTGGCTGGACGGGCAGAAGAACACCCGCAAGGCGCCGAACGAGAACCTGGCCCGCGAGCTGATGGAGCTTTTCACGCTCGGCATCGGCAACTACACCGAGGCCGACGTGAAGGCCGGCGCGCGGGCGTTGACCGGCTGGACGGTGGACCGGCGAACCGGCGCCGCCAGCTTCGAGGCGCGCCGGCACGATCCCGGGGAGAAGACGATCCTCGGACACAGCGGCCGGTTCGACGCCGAGGCGTACGCCGGGCTGCTGGCCGCCGAGCCCGCGGCCGCGTCGTTCGTGGCCAAGCGGCTCTGGTTCCGCTACGCCGGCGCCGACGTCCCGGCACCGGACGGCCTGGCCGGGGCGGACACCGTCGCGACCCTGCGCGCGATCTTCTCCGCGCCGGCCTTCGCGCAGACCCGGGGCACCCTGGTGAAGCAGCCGGTGGAATGGATGGTCGGCGCGCTGCGGCAACTCGGCGTCCGCCCCTCCGCGCTGCCGGAGCAGCAACGCAAACAGCTGCTGGGCGGACTGAACGCGCTGGACCAGGTGCCGCTGCGCCCGCCCAGCGTGGGCGGCTGGCCGGCCGGGGCCGCCTGGCTGACCACCTCGTCGTTGCAGGCCCGGCTCCGGCTGGCCGAGATGCTGGCCGCCGCCACCGCACCGGCGGTGCTGGCCCGGCTGACCGCCGCGCCCGTAGCCGGCCGACCCGACGCGCTGGCCCGGCTGCTGGTCGTCGACGGGTGGGGTGCCCGCACCCGGGCCGCCCTCACCCCGCTGGCCGGCGAGCCCCGCAAGCTGCTGGCCGCCGGCCTGGTCAGTCCCGAATACACCGTCAGCTGAGCGGAGGAGTCGACATGGACACCCTGACCCGACGCAGGTTCCTGCTGACCAGTGGAGTGGTCGGCGCGGGCGCACTGGCCGCCGGAGCCGGCGCGTACAGCCTGCGGGACCTGCTGGACACCGCCGGGGACCGCGACCCGCAGTCGCAGACACTCGTGCTGGTCACCCTGTACGGCGGCAACGACGGCCTGAACACCGTCATCCCGTACGGCGACCCGGCCTACCGGGCGGCCCGCCCGGAGCTGGCGTACCCGGACAACGAGGTGCGCCGGTTGGACGACGACTTCGGCCTCAACCCGGCCCTGGAGGGCCTGCACCAGCGCTGGTCCAAGGGCGGGCTGGCGATCGTGCGCGGGGTCGGCTACCCCAAGCCGGACCGCAGCCACTTCCGCTCGATGGACATCTGGCACACGGCACAACCGGACCGGCCCGGTAACACCGGCTGGCTGGGCCGTTGGCTGGACGGGGCGGGCGGCGATCCCCGGCTGGCGGTCTCGTTCGAGCCGGCACTGCCGCCGCTGCTGGCCGGCGAGAAGAGCGCGGGCGCCGCGGTACCCGTGAGCGACCGCAAGGCCGCCAAGGGGCTCTCGGCGGAGACGCTGGCCGCGTTCGCCGCCGCCGAGGCGGGCGAATCGCCAGCTCGGGCCCGGGCCGCGGCCTGCTTCGGAGACATGCGCTCGGTGGACGAGATGATCCGCCAGGTACGTGACTCCGCCGCCACCGACGCCCCGGACGACCCGGACGGCGAGCAGGCGCCCGCGACGGCCACCGGCGGGGCGCGGACACCGCTGGACGCGCAGCTGGACCTGGTCGCCCAGTGCGTCGAGGCGGGCGTGTCCACCCGGGCCTTCTCGGTGTCGCTGGGCGGCTTCGACACGCACGCCGACGAGAAGCAGTTGCAGGCCGTCCTGTTGGGCCAGGTGGATAGGGCGTTGACCGGATTCGCCGACCGGATGGCTCGCACCGAGGCGGGCCGGAAGGTCGTGGTGGCGGTCTACTCCGAGTTCGGCCGTCGGGTCAAGGCCAACGCCTCGGACGGCACCGACCACGGCACCGCGTCGGACGTGCTGCTGCTCGGCGCCGGAGTACGCGGCGGCTGGCACGGCGAGGCGCCCAGCCTCACCGACCTCGACGACGGCGACCTGAAGTACACGACCGACTTCCGGGACGTCTACGCGACGCTGCTGGAGCGGGTGCTGGACACCGACCCGGGCCCGGTGCTCGCCGACTGGCGGGGACGCCTCGACAAGCTGTTCTAGTCGTCCTCTTCCGGGTCCTGGTTGGCCTCCGCGCCCAGCACGAACGCCTGCATGGCCAGCTCGTCGCCGGACGGCGCCACGAAGGCGGGCAGCTCGCGGGGGCCCAGCTCCTGCACGTAGGACCAGAACAGGCGTACCGCCTCGGCCGGCGTGTCGGCCTCGATGGGCAGGTCGAGGCTGACCAGCCAGGTGCGCCGCGCCGGGGGTGGGCCGAGCCGGTCGGCCAACGCCCGGAAGGCCGCCGGCTCCAGTGCGGTGACCGGCCCGTCGAGGGTGAGCAGGTCGGCCGGCACCGGCTCGTCGAAGGCCCGCCGGGTGTACGCGACGACGAGCGTCTCCGGCTCGACCGGCGACTGCGGGTCGTCCGGGTCCTCGGAGTGCCGCTGCGCCGGCATGGTGACCCGGCCGAGCGCCACCAGCCTGGGCGGGGCGTCGGCGAGCACGGCCACCCGGTCACCCGGCCTCGGGCGACCGACGTCGGTCAGCCCGGTCAACTCCAGGGCGTCGTGGTGCACGAGCCGCTCGGCCTCGTACCGCTCGGCGGGCAGCAGCACGGCCCAGGTGCCCGCCCCGTCGGCGTTGCCGGCCGCACCGGCCCGGTGCGCGGTCTCGGTCGTCATGCCTGCCATCTCATCACGCCGCCGGTCAGAGGGTGACGTGACAGCCGACGATGTGATCGTCGACCATTCCGGTGGCCTGCATGAGCGCGTACGCGGTGGTGGGGCCGACGAACCGGAAGCCCCGCTTCTTGAGTGCCTTGGCCATCGCCGTCGACTCGGGGGTGATCGGCGCCAGCTCGGCGAACGAGGCCGGGCGGGCCGGCCGTTGCTCCGGCGCGAAGGACCAGAGCAGCGTGGACAGGCCCTCGGGCAGCTCCAGCGCGGCACGGGCGTTGGCGATCGCCGCCTCGATCTTGGCCCGGTTGCGGACGATGCCGGCGTCGGCGAGCAGCCGGGTCACGTCGGCGTCGTCGTACCGGGCGACGGTCGGGATGTGGAACTCGTCGAAGGCGAGCCGGAACGCGGGGCGTTTGCGCAGGATGGTGAGCCAGGACAGGCCGGACTGGAACGCCTCCAGCGTCATCCGCTCGTAGAGCGCGTCGTCGCCGCGCAGCGGCCGCCCCCACTCGGTGTCGTGGTAGACGGCGTAGTCCGGGGTGCTCGCCCCCCAGGCGCAGCGGGCCAGCCCGTCCGCGCCGATCACCAGGTCAGTCACCTCGAACACGCTAGGCCATCGCACCGACAGCCCATTGCCACCGGCCGTCCGGCTGCCTATGGTGCTTGTTACCGACCGGTAGGTTGGGGTCACCCACCGGTGCCCCCGGCCGCCGACGGCCACTGGAGGTGGCGCGATGAAGGAATTCCCGGACGTCATCGCCTGGTCGATCCCGGCCTTCCTGCTGCTCGTCGTGCTGGAACGGGTCTCCTACCTGCTGCACCGCGACGACGACGAGATCGGCTACGGCGGCGCGGACACCGCCACCAGCCTGGCGATGGGGCTGGGCAGCGTCTTCACCGACCTGCTCTGGAAGGTGCCGATCGCCGCCGCGTACGCGCTGCTCTACGCGCTCACCCCGCTTCGGGTGGCCGAACTCTGGTGGAGTTGGCCGCTGATCCTGCTCGCCCAGGACTTCTTCTACTACTGGTCGCACCGGGGCCACCACGTGATCCGGATCCTCTGGGCCTCGCATGTGGTGCACCACTCGTCGCAACGGTTCAACCTCTCCACCGCCCTGCGCCAGCCGTGGACCGGCCTGACCAGCTGGATCTTCTACATCCCGCTGATCCTCATCGGCGTACACCCGGCGGTGGTGGCGTTCTGCGGGTCGGTCAACCTGCTCTACCAGTTCTGGATCCACACCGAACGCATCGACCGGATGCCGCGCTGGTACGAGTTCGTGTTCAACACCCCGTCCCACCACCGGGTGCACCACGCCTCGCAGGGCGGCTACCTGGACCGCAACTTCGGCGGCATCCTGATCGTCTGGGACCGGTTGTTCGGCTCGTTCGCGCCGGAGCGGGAGCGCTGCGTGTACGGGCTGACCAAGAACGTGGGCAGCTACAACCCGGTCCGGGTGGCCTTCCACGAGTACGCGTCGATCGCCCGGGACCTGCGGTCCGCGGTGAGCTGGCGACACCGCGCGGGGCACCTGTTCCGCGCGCCGGGTTGGCAGCCGACGCCGGGCGTGGTCAGGGCAGCCGGCCCTGCTCGACCAGACGGGCGAACCTCTTCAGCGCCTGGGTGAGGCTGAACTTGGACCCGGGCCAGACCACCGGCCACGCCAACCGGCCGGCCCGACCACCGGGCAGGTGGAACCACTCGTGCCAGACCACCTGCGTGCAGTTCCGGTCCAGTTGGGTGCAGCGCAGCACTCCCGGGCCGCGCAGCAGTTGGCCGCAGTGCACCACACCGATCTCGTACGGCTCGTCGACGCGGACGACGTGCATCTCGTCGCGCAGCACCGCCGGGCCGAGCGACGTCACGGCCTCGACCCGACTGCCCTCGCGACCGTCGCCCTCGACGACCCGAACCCGGGTGAAGGGGATCCAGTCGGACTGACGGTCCCAGGCGAGCAACGCCGCGAAGACCCGCTCCGCCGGGGCGTCGACGATCACGGTGGCGGTCACCTCGCCAGCGCCGGGTTGGGCCGCCTCGCGGAGATCGTCGGCCCCCTCCGGGCCAATCACGCCGACTCCGAGCGGACCACCGCGCCGTTCCTGCTGGTGCCGTCCTCGGCCGGGGCCGCGCCGTCGGCGTCCGCCGTCGAGGAGGTGGCGTCGGTCCGCCCGGTCACGCCCACCGGGGTAGCCACGGGGTCGACGTCGTCGGCGGGGGCCACGCCGTCGGCGTCCGCCGGAGAGGAGGTGGCGTCGGGCTGCTCGCCGGT
>NZ_JAEVHM010000048.1 GCF_016802865.1 Micromonospora parastrephiae
CGGCGGCACCGCGGCCGGTGGCGGCTCGGGGGCTGGTCGGTGGGCGCGTGGCGCGGGGGCGGCCCGGCAGCTCGGGGGTGGGCCAGTTGCCGGCCGGGCCGGGCCGGGTAGGTGTCGGCTCAAGCTGGTCGACCTTCGGCAGGAACGCCGTCGGTTCGTTCGCCTGGTCCCGGTGTCGCCCGTCCGCGCCGCTCACCTGGGCACCGTAGCCGAGCGCAGGGCGGTCGAGTCCTCGAACGCCGGGACCGTCACTCTGGCGACGGCCTCCTCCTTGTAACCGAGCTGATAGTCGTCGACTGCGTCCTTGAACAACCGGACTCCCTCAGAACCGGCGAGGGCCTGCTGAAGGGCAGCGGGATCGCCGATTGCTACGATCTTGAACGGTGGGGAGTACACCCGCCCGTGGAGCAGCAGGGTGTTACCGACGCAGCGTACCGCGCTGGTCGCGAGCACGCGGACATTCATGATTGACATGGCCTCCGCGCCGCCGGCCCACAGCGCGTTGACCACCGCCTGGACGTCGCCCTGGTGCACCACCAGGTCGTCGTTGCTGGCGTCGGGGTGGGCCTGGTCCGGTTGCGGCGCGTCGTTCAGTTCGACCGTCACCCCGGGGCCGGCGAGCGCGGTGAAACCGGCCGCCTGGAGGCTGCCCTCGGCGCGGTCCCGTTGGGCCTTGATCGGGCCGTCCGAGTCGGCGAGCGCGTCGGTCCGTTGCTCGACCTCGCCGCGCAGCTCGGCAGCCCGGCGCTCGCTCCCCGCGACCTGCTCGCGGCGGTCCTCGATGAACTGGTTGAGCTGCGGCCGACGATCCTCGCGCAGCGCGGTGCCGTCGGCGGTGGTGGCGGAGGTGGTGAAGAGCAGTCCGGCCGCGGCGGCGATCAGGGGCACCCCGATCGACCAGCCGGGTCGGCGTTGACGCGGTCGCCGGGGCAGCAGCCCGGCGCCGGCCCGTCGGAGGACCTTCTGCCAGGAGGCGGCGCCGGATGTGTACTCCACCGAGCGTTCCTTCCGCGTGTCGGGGATCGGTCCGCCCCGGCCCGGCCGGTGATACGAACAGTCCCGCCTTTTTCGGTCACTCCGTGCACCGGCCTGACCCATTCGTGGTCCGGGCGGCCGTTCCGGACTACGCTAGCTCTCGAACATTATTGGCCATGGACCGTCGCCCCCGCGCCCGGTTGTCAGGCCGGACGAGGTCGTCACCCCCTCTGGAGAGCGTCGTGCCCAAGTCACAGGTCCGCAAGAAGAAGGTGTACACCCCGCCGACGGACGTACGTCCGACGACGGCGGCGACGTCGCGCAAGCCTAGCCCGGTCTGGCTGCCGATCACCGCGGTCGCCCTGATCGTCGCTGGCATCGGCTGGCTGGTCGTCTACTACCTCTCCGAGCAGCAGTACCCGGTCATGTCGTGGGGTTACTGGAACCTCGCGGTGGGCTTCGGTGCGATGGTCGCCTCGCTGGCGCTGCTCTCCCGCTGGCGTTGAGCCGGTCCCGGCGTCGAGGCGTCGGAGGACCCAGGTCACCCCACGAGGCCCTGCCCGGCGGGACCGGGCGGGGCACCCTATGGTGTCCGCAGGGCGGCGTGGCCGGATGCGAGATGACTCACGTTACTGCTGGGTAACCTTGCGCGTAGGCTGCACAGCATGACCGAGCGGAGCGAGGTCATCGACCGGTCCGGTCGCAGGTGCGGCAACGGCGTGACGCCGGCTCCGCCCTGACCCGGCCCCGGTCGCCGAGCCGCTCGACAGCAGCAGACCGGGGAGGCCAACTCGATGGGCAGCGTCCAGATCGTCACCACGATCCTCGCGGCCGCCATCACCGCCGTGGCGGTGTGGCTTGCGGTGCGTGCGGTCCTGAAGATGACGGCCGTCATCCGGCTCGGCCAGCCCGCACCGGAGCGGTTCACCGACAAGGGTGCCCGCACGAAGACAATGCTGGTGGAGACCGCCGGCCACACGCGGATGCTCAAGTGGGGCGTGGTGGGGGCCGCCCACTGGTTCGTGATGGTCGGCTTCATCGTGCTGTCGCTGCTGGTGCTCGAGGCGTACTTCGAGGTGGTCACCCCGACCGGCGGGCTGCCGATCATCGGGCACTGGACGATCTTCGGGTTGGCCACCGAGGTCATCACCGTGCTGGGCCTGGTCGGCATCCTGGTGCTGATGGTGATCCGGCTGCGTAACCGGCCGACCCGGCCGGGCGGCCGGTCCCGGTTCACCGGCTCGACGATGTGGCAGGGCTACTTCGTCGAGTGGATCGTGCTGCTGGTCCTGATCTTCGGCTTGCTGATTCGCGGCTTCAAGGTCGCCACCGACCACTTCGAGTACCCGTTCTGGGCCACCCCGGTCAGCCACGCGGTCGGCGCGGTGCTGCCCAACTGGTCGGACGGGGCGAGCGTCGCGGCGCTCATCAAGATCGTCATTTCGATGACCTGGCTGATCGTCATCTCGCTGAACGTCACCATGGGCGTCGCCTGGCACCGCTTCCTGGCGTTCCCCAACATCTTCTTCAAGCGTGAGCCGGCCAAGCCGGCCGGCTCCGGCCTCGGCGCGCTGCGCCCGATGACGAGCCAGGGCAAGCCGCTCGACTTCGAGGAGGCGGACCCGGAGAAGGACCAGTTCGGCGTCGCCCACGTCGAGCAGTTCAGCTGGAAGGGTCTGCTGGACTTCAGCACCTGCACCGAGTGCGGTCGCTGCCAGTCGCAGTGCCCGGCCTGGAACACGGGCAAGCCGCTGTCGCCCAAGCTGCTCGTTTTGAGCCTGCGCGACCACGCGTACGCCAAGGCGCCGTACCTGCTGGCCGGCGGCGGTAAGGACCTGACCGGCGAGGAGAAGGCCACCGCCGCGCAGCTCGCCCACCTCGACGTGCTGTCGCTCGCCGAGGGCGACAAGCCGTTGATCGGCGACGCCGGGTCCGGTGGCGTCATCGACCCGGACGTGCTCTGGTCCTGCACGACCTGTGGCGCCTGCGTCGAGCAGTGCCCGGTGGACATCGAGCATGTCGACCACATCGTCGACATGCGCCGCTACCAGGTCCTGATCGAGTCGAGCTTCCCCTCCGAGGCCGGCGTGATGCTGCGCAACCTGGAGAACAAGGGCAACCCGTGGGGCGCCCCGCAGAACACCCGCGAGGACTGGACCAAGGGCCTGGACTTCGAGGTGCCCCGGGTCGGCGAGGTGGACGACTTCGAGTACCTGTTCTGGGTGGGCTGCGCCGGCGCGTTCGAGGACCGGGCCAAGAAGACCACCCGCGCCGTGGCCACCCTGCTCAACGAGGCGGGCGTGAAGTTCGCCATCCTCGGCGAGGGGGAAACCTGCTCCGGTGACCCGGCGCGACGGATCGGCAACGAGTTCGTCTTCCAGATGCTCGCCCAGCAGAACGTCGAGACCCTGAACGAGGCGTTCGAGGGTCGGGAGAAGGCCAAGCGCAAGATCGTCGCCACCTGCCCGCACTGCTTCAACACGCTCGGCAACGAGTACGGCCAGCTCGGCGGCGAGTTCGAGGTGGTCCACCACACCCAACTGCTGGCCCACCTGGTCTCCACGGGCAAGCTCACCCCGGTGCAGCCGGTGGACGGCGGGGTCACCTACCACGACCCCTGCTACCTGGGCCGGCACAACCGGGTCTTCGCGGCTCCCCGCGAGGTGCTCGGGGACGCCATCGAGGGCGAGCTCACCGAGATGCCGCGCAACAGCGAGCGCTCCTTCTGCTGCGGCGCCGGCGGTGCCCGGATGTGGATGGAAGAGAAGATCGGCAAGCGGATCAACGTGGACCGCGTCGAGGAGGCCATGGCCACCGGCGCGAAGACGGTCGCCGTCGGCTGTCCGTTCTGCTCGACGATGCTCAGCGACGGCGTCAACGGCAAGGGTGCCGGCGAGCAGGTCGAGGTGATCGACGTGGCCACGGTGCTGCTCCGCTCGGTCAAGCCGGAGCAGCCGCAGAGCCACAAGGACACCGCGCCGGTCGGCGGTTGAGCCGCGTACCCCGGCATCGACATCCGTCGACGGCGGTGGCACCCCCGGGTGCCACCGCCGTCGTGCGAGAATTCGCGCCGAGGTGAGGCGACATCGACGGCCTGCTCCTGACCACGCTGCTACCCCTGGTCGGTTTCGTCGCGTTGACCGCGGGCAACGCGTTCTTCGTCGCGGCCGAATTCGCCCTGGTCACGGTCGACCGTGCGGAGATCGACCGGCGGGCCGCCGCCGGCGACCAGGCCGCGATGACGGTACGCACCGCGCTCCGTGAGCTGTCCTTCCAGCTCTCCGGGGCACAGCTCGGCATCACCATCACGGCGCTGCTCACCGGCTACCTGGCCGAGCCGGCCCTGGCGCGGATCTTCACCCCGGTGCTGCGTCCGGTGGCCGGGGACGACGCCGAGCGTTTCACGCCGTTCCTGGCGCTGGCGCTGGCCACCCTGCTCTCCATGCTCTTCGGCGAGCTGGTGCCCAAGAACGCGGCGCTGGCCCGGCCGATGCCCGCCGCGCTGGCCACCGCCGGCCCGATGCACACCTTCTCCCGCACGTTCGGCTGGCTGATCCGGGGGCTGAACGGCTCGGCGAACCGGCTGGTGCGGGCGCTCGGCGTGGAGCCGCAGGAGGAGTTGGCCAGCGCCCGCTCACCGGAGGAACTGGGTCTCCTGGCGGCCATCTCCGCCCGGGCCGGCGCGCTGCCCACCGACACCGCGATGCTGCTGCGCCGCACCATCCGTTTCGGTGACAAGCGGGCGGCCGAGGCGATGACGCCCCGCGTGGACGTGGTGGCGCTGCGGGCCACCGCCACGGTGGCCGAGCTGCTCGAGGCGTCCCGACAGACCGGACGGACGCGCTTCCCGGTGTACGAGGAGACGCTGGATCTGGTCACCGGGGTGGCCGGTGTGCCCGACGCGCTCGGCGTGCCGCTGGCCGCCCGGGCGTCGACCATGGTCGGTTCGGTGGCCCGGGAGCCGGTGTACGTGCCGGAGAGCCTCAACCTGGACGGCGTACTGGCCGCGTTGAAGTCGGCCGGCGCGGACCTGGCGATCGTGGTCGACGAGTACGGCGGCACGGACGGCGTGGTGACCGTCGAGGACCTGGTGGAGGAACTGGTCGGGGAGATCGCCGATGAATTCGACCCGGCCACCGTGGACGATGCCGGCCCGATCGAGCTGACCGTGCCCGGTGGGGAACGCGCCCTGCTGGTGGACGGGGTGCTGCGTTCCGACGAGTTGGCCGAGCAGACCGGTTTCCGGCTGCCCGACGGGCCGTACGAGACGCTGGCCGGGTTCCTCATGGCCCGGCTCGGGCACATCCCGCTGGCCGGCGAGACGGTCGAGGCCCAGGGCTGGGAGTTCACCGTGGTGGAGGTGGAGCGGCACCGGATCGAGCAGGTCCGGGTGCTGCGCCCGGCGGAACCGGACGACGATGACTGAGCTGCTGGTGACCGTGCTGTTGCTGCTGGGCAACGGGTTCTTCGTCGGTAGCGAGTTCGCGCTGATCGCGTCCCGGCGCACGGTGATCGAGCCGCTGGCCGCCGGCTCGAAGCGGGCCCGGTGGGCGCTGTCGGCGATGAACCAGATCCCGCTGATGATCGCTGGTGCCCAACTCGGCATCACGGTCTGTTCGCTGGGCCTCGGTGCGATCGCCGAGCCCGCGCTGGCGCACCTGCTGGAGACGCCGTTCCACGCGGCCGGCCTGCCGGAGCGGGCGGTGCACCCGGTGGCGTTCGTGCTGGCGCTGGGCGTGGTGGTCTTCCTGCACACGGTGGTCGGCGAGATGGTGCCGAAGAACATCACGCTGGCCGGTCCGGAGGTCTCCGCGTTGTGGCTCGGCCCGGCGATGCTGGCGTTCTGCGTCGCCACCAAGCCACTGTTGCTGGCGATGAAGTGGGCGGCCCGTCGGGTGCTCGCGTTCTGGCGGATCGAGGCGTCCGAGGCGGTGAAGACGGTGTTCACCGCCGAGGAGTTGGCCGGTCTGGTCTCCCAGGCGCGTACCGAGGGACTGCTGGACGCGGAGCAGCACGCCCGGATCACGGGCGCGCTGGCCCTGCACGCGCGAACCGCGGCGGACGCGTTGCAGCCGTGGTCGACGGTGGTGACGGTGGCCGAGGACGTCTCGCCGGCGTCGCTGGAGGTGCTGGCGACCCGGACGGGTCGGTCTCGCTTCCCGGTGGTGCAGCGGTCCACCCGGCGGGTGCTCGGTTTCGTGCACGTCAAGGATGTGCTCGGCTACGCCGGTCACGGTCGTCGGGCGCCGGTGCCGGCCGAGGTGTACCGGCCGCTGGCGGTGGTGCCGCCGGAGCGTACGTTGGCCGACCTGCTGCTCGCGATGCGCCGGGAACGGCGGCACATGGTGCTGGTCAGCGACGGTCGCCGCCCACTCGGCGTGGTGACGCTCGATGACGTATTGACCGCAATCGTTGGTTGATCGGTCAATACCCTTGGTGTGCAAGCGGTTGCACGACAGTGATGGTGACCGGGTTCGCCTTGATTCCGGTCCGGCGCTTCCCTAATGTGGGGCACCGACCGCTGTGGGTCGTCTGCCTCGGCCCTTCCCTCACGCGAGGCGCCCGGCGGTCGGTTGCAAAGGAGTCGGTGCCGGTGGCAACCATGCCCCCTCATCGTCACGACCTGAATGCGTCTGCTCGGCTGGGTGGCCTGCGCCGCGCCGCCCATCGTCTGCTCGTCCTCTTCGCCGCCGCGGCGGTCGGCGCCGGCCTGCTCGCCGCGCCGGCACACGCCGATCCCACGGTCGACGAAATCGAGGCGCAGATCGACAAGAAGTGGGAGCAGTTGGAGCCCACCATCGAGCAGTACAACAAGGTCCGGGCGCAGCTGAAGGTCAATCGACAGAAGTCGACGGACCTGCAGAAGAAGATCGAACCGCTGGCGTTGCAGAGCGAGCTGGCGCTCAACCGGGTCGGCGACCTCGCCTCCCGCTACTACATCTCGGGCCCGTCGCACGACATCGGCGCGCTGCTGGTCAGCGCCAAGCCGGACACGCTCACCGAGCAGCTCACCGTCCTCGACCGCCTCGCCGCGCAGGAGCGCAAGGAGGTCGAGGGGGTGCTGGCCGTGCGGGCCAAGTACGACGGCGAGAAGCAGAAGCTGGACGCGCTGATCGTCACGCAGACCAAGCAGCAGAACGAGCTGGCGGCCAAGAAGAAGCAGATCGACACCGAGATCAAGAAGCTCGAGGCGTCGATGCCCAAGACCACGGTCAAGACCGTCGGCTGCCCGACCATCAACGGTGTGCTTGCCGTGGCCGCACAGAAGGCGATCAGGACCGCGTGCCAGCAGGTCGGCGATCCGTACGTCTGGGGCGCCACCGGCCCGAACTCGTTCGACTGCTCGGGGCTGACCCAGTACGCCTACAAGTCGGCCGGGATCTACCTCACCCACCACACCGGTGACCAGTGGAACGAGGGCAAGGCGGTGTCGCGAGCCGACGCCCGTCCCGGTGACCTGGTCTTCTTCTTCTCGGGCCTGAGTCACGTCGGGCTGTATCTGGGCAACAACCAGATGGTGCACGCGCCACGTGCCGGCAAACCGGTCCAGGTGTCCAGCATCAACACCATGCCCGTCGCCGGGTTCCGCAGACCCGGCTGATCCACATCGCGCAACACGACGCCCCCGGTCACCGACCGGGGGCCGTCGTGGCTTCTCAGCTCGGCGCGCCCAACGGGGACGGCAACAACTGCACGTCGGCCAGGTCGACGTACATGATGCGGTGGCCGAACTGGATCTGCGCGTACCGGTTCTCGCCGCGGATCACCGTCCAGTCACCGGGCGAGGAACCGTCGATCGTGCTGGCCCGGTAGTACTCGCCGGCCAGCACCGCGCCGACGGCGTACCGCTGTCCGGCGGCCAGGGTGTACTGCAGCGGCGAGATCTCCTGGTAGGGCACGCCGGCCGGGTAGGCCGCCTGCTCCGGGTACGCCCGCCCGTACACCGGGATGGTCGCCCGTCCGGGCTTCGGGGTGGCCACCACGCCGACGGTCCACTTGGCGGTCGGCGCGGACGGCGGGTTGTGGAACCACGCCCGTTGCCCGAGGTACCAGATGGCCGTCCAGTCACCCTGCCGGCCGGCCAGCGCGTACGTCTGGCCGGCGGAGGCCCGGGCGCCGTGGTCTGACACCTCCATGGTGTTCGGGGTGCCGTCGGGGCGCAGCGCGATGTCGTTGACCAGTGGCGCGTCCGCGGACGGCGCGCTGTGCAGCACCACCGACGAGGAGCCGCGCGGCGTGCACGGCACGCCAGGGGTGACGCATCCGATGAACGCGGGCTGGTTGGTGGCGTAGTTCGGGTCGATCTGGACCAGCCCGCTGGCCGGGCTGCCGGTGTCCAGACGCGGCGCGTGCAGCAGGTCGAAGTAGTGCGTCCAGTCCCAGTACGGACCCGGGTCCCAGTGCATTCCGCGTACGGTCGACGCGACGGTGCCGGGCACGTTGTCGTGGCCGATGATGTGCTGGCGGTCCAGCGGGATACCCAGCCGCAGCGCGAGGTGCTGGACCAGCTTCGCCGAGGCCCGGTACATCGCCTCGGTGTACCAGGTGCCCTGCGCGGCGAAGCCCTCGTGTTCCAACCCGATCGACTTGGCGTTGACGTACCAGTTTCCGGCGTGCCAGGCGACGTCCTTGGTCTTCACGTGCTGGGCGATGTGCCCGTCCACGGAGCGCAGCGAGTAGTGCCAGCTCACGTAGGTGGGGTCCTGGACGAGTTTCAGAGTGGTCGCCCAGCTCGCCTCGGTGTCGTGGATGACGATGTACTCGATCTTCTGCCGGGCGGGCCGGTCGGAGAGGTCGTGGTTGCCGTAGTCCCCGTCGCCGAACGCCTCGTACGGCGCGGGAATCGACTCGCACGAGACGGTGCGGGGGCACTCCAGCCCGTCCGGGCGGGCCAGGCGGCGCAGGCCCAGCCGGTCCAGCCAGGAGCGCTCCGGCTGTACCGCGCGGGCCGGCAGCGTGATCCGCTGGCCGTCGTCGGTCACCCGGGACTCGCCGGCGCTGATGGTGGTGAAGACCTCGTCGGCGAAGGCCGCGGCGGCGTCGGCGCTGTCCGCGCCGGCGTAGCGGGCCACCGCGCCGTACCAGGTGGCCGGGTCGGTGCCGGTGCCGACCGGGGCGCCCAATTCCCGTTGGTACGCGGCCAGCAGCGCCGCGCCACCGCGGATGTTGACGCTCGCGTCGGTGCGCAGCGACTCGGGTGCCGCGCCGGTCAGCGCGGCGGCGGCGTCCATGGTCTGCAACGCGGCGGCGGGCGGTGCGGGGTCCTCGGCCGGCGCGGGTGCCGGCGCGGGTCGGAGTCGTCGCCGCGCGGGTCCTCGGTGCCGACGTCGTGGTGGCCGCGTCCGGGTAGGGCGGCCACGTGGCGAGCGTCGGTCAGGTGCATCGGGCCGTAGCCGCCGCTGGTGCTCGGTGTGCCGGCGTTGCTGTCCCAGCGGGACTCCAGGTAGGAGACGCCGAGCAGCACGTCGGTCGGTACGCCGTACTCCGCTGCCGCCGCGACGTACTGCTGCTGGCGGTCGGCGGTGGGTGCGGCGGCGGCCGCCCCGGCGGGTAGCGGTACCGCGGTCGCGGCGGCGACCACGGCGGCGGCGAGCAGAGCGCGCCGGCCGGGGGACAGGGTTGGACGGTGCATCGAACCCCCTAGATTCCACGAATGAAGGTGAGGTCACCTTCGCGCCGCCCGGGAGTCCGCGTCAATACCTTTCCATCTGTCGATGCAGTCGGAAGGAAATTTTCGGGTACGGCCCGTGACCCTCTCCAATCGGTACGGAGTGTCACGGCCGCACGGGTTGCGGATTGGTAACAGGCGTCTCTACTCTGGTCATTCGCCGGTCCGATAGCAGGTCCGCCCAGCCCGGGCGGTAACGGACCGACACCGCCGAGTCGCTTCCGAGCGAACCGGGGACCCAGGTTCCCCCGGGGTGAATCCGCAGCCACTGCGGTAGGGCGCCGACTTCCCGCCCGAACCCGTCAGCTAACCCGGTAGGCGGTCAGGAAGAAGGAGAACGGAACCCCGGTGGCACTTCATGCCCCGCGGCCGTCGTCCGAGCGGTCGGCAGCAGCCGACCCGACGTCGATCGTGCCGCGTCCACGCTGGTCCCGCTTCACCACCGCTCTCGCCGCACTGGTCGGCGTCGCCGTCGTCCTGACCGGCAGCGCCACGGCGGCCCACGCCGACCCGTCCGTCGCCGAGATCGAACGCCAGATCGACGCCGACTGGAACAAACTCGAACCGATCATCGAACGGCACAACGCCACCCGGGCCGACCTCGCCGTCAAGCGCAAGCAGGCCGACGCCCTGGCCGCCCGGATCGCCCCGCTGGAGCGTCAGGTCGACGCCGCGATGGACAAGGTCAGCGCTCTGGCCGTGCGCGCGTACAAGGGCGAGAACGTCTCCACCGTCAACGCGGTGCTGGGCAGCCGGTCGCCGAGCGAGGTCGTCGGGCAGCTCGAGATGCTCGACCGGTTCGCGCACAACCAGCAGCAGGACGTACGCCAGGTTGCCGACCTGCGCAACGACCTGGCCGCGCAGAAGGCGCCACTGGACGAGATGGTGGCCCAGCTGACCCGTACCGAGGCCCAGCTGGCGGCGAAGAAGAAGCAGATCAACGAGGAGATCGACCGTCTGCAGAAGCTGCGCCTCAAGGTGTACGGCAACGGCGGCGGCGGCCCGCTGCGTCCCGCGCCCTGCCCGGCCAGCTACCCGGGCGGTGCCGCGGGCGTGGCCGTGAAGTTCGCCTGCGCGCAGATCGGCAAGCCCTACGTGTGGGGCGCCGAGGGCCCGAACTCGTACGACTGCTCCGGGCTGATGCTGGCCGCCTGGGCCAAGGCCGGCGTGTCACTGCCGCACAACGCCGCCGCGCAGAGCCGGGTGACCAAGAACGTCAGCAAGGGCGACCTGCGCCCCGGTGACCTGGTCTTCTACTACAGCGACATCCACCACGTCGGCATGTACGTGGGCAACGGCTGGGTGGTGCACGCCTCCCAGGCCGGCCAACCCATCAAGATGAAGAAGGTCGACGACGGCCCGATCCACAGCTACGGCCGCCCAGGCTGACCCACCGCAGACGCACGAGGGCCCGTCGCGATCCGTCGCGGCGGGCCCTCGTCGTGTGTCTGTCGTACCGCGTCAGCGGGTGGGCCAGGTACGCCAGTGCTGCCAGGCGCGGCTGGGCGTCGGCCCCCGCTGCCCCTGGTAGCGCGAGCCGTACACCACCGAGCCGTACGGGTGTTCGGCCGGCGAGGAGAGCCGGAAGATGCACAACTGACCGATCTTCATGCCCGGCCAGAGCGTGATCGGTAGGTTCGCCACGTTGGACAGCTCCAGCGTCACATGCCCGGAGAAGCCCGGGTCGATGAAGCCGGCGGTGGAGTGGGTGAGCAGACCGAGGCGGCCCAGCGAACTCTTCCCTTCCAGCCGGCCGGCGAGCTGGTCGCCCAGCGAGATCACCTCGAGCGTCGAGGCGAGCACGAACTCCCCGGGGTGCAGCACGAACGGCTCGCCGTCGGGAACCTCGACCACCGAGGTCAGGTCGTCCTGCTGCATTGCCGGGTCGATGTGGGTGTAGAGGTGGTTGTTGAAGACCCGGAACAGCCGGTCGAGTCGCACGTCGATGCTGGACGGCTGGACCAGCATGGGCTCGAAGGGCTCCAGGCCCAGCGCGCCGGCCTTGATCTCGGAGACCAGGTCGCGGTCGGAGAGCAGCATCGGACAACCATAGCCGCGTTGTGCGCGGGGGCCAGATTCGGTGCCGGTGACCAGCGCGTCGAGGTCGCTGGTCGTACATTTGTTCGATAGAATGCCCGCATGGCTTCCTGGTCCGAATTCGCCGCCGACGAGCCCCGACTCGCCGCCGGGATCCGCGTTCTCCTCCAGCAGTACGGGCCGGGCTTCGGCTACCTGGCCACGGTCCGCGCCGACGGGGGGCCCCGGGTCCATCCGGTCTCCCCGGTCATCACCGACGAGGGCTTGTTCTGCTTCATCATCGACTCTCCGAAGCGCCGCGACCTCGAACGAGACGGCCGCTACGCGCTGCACTCGTTCCCGCCGGAGGAGAGCGACGATGAGGCGTACGTGGCGGGTCACGCCCGTCCGGTGACCGATCCGGCCCAGTTGGCCCGTTTGGCGCAGGGTGCCCGGGCCGAGCCGCAGGTCGACTGGCGGTTGTTCGAGTTCACCGTCGACGTGGCGATGCTGACCCGCCGCGAGCAGCACATCGCTGGCGTTCCGGGTGTGCCGCCGGGCCGGCCGGCCGTTCGGGTGTGGCTCGACCCGCACGCAGCGCCGGCACCGGTCGCACCGGTTGCCGTACCGCAGACCCGCCCGACCCGTCGCAGCCGTGACGTGCAGTGCACGGCCGCCTGATCGCGACCGATGCTGGAAACGCCGGTGCCGGCTCCGTCGTGACGGAGCCGGCACCGGGTGTACGCGGAGAAGCTACGCGGCGCGGTACGCGTTCCACGCGGTCAGCATCCGGCTCGCCTGTCCCGGGGTGAACTGGTACATGCACGAGTCGTAGGTGTAGTCCATGAAGTTGGTGATCGGGTCCAGGCCGGTCGCCGAGCAGGTGTTGCGCCCGGTCGGGCACTCGTACGCCGGCGACGCCTCGGCCGGGGTGTCGCTGACGCTGTCACCCGAGCCACCGCAGCCACCCTGGAAGGTGTGGTAGAGGTTCAGCCAGTGGCCCACCTCGTGGGTGCCGGTGTCGCCCTGGTTGTAGTTGGTGGCGGTGCCACCCGGCAGCGACTCGTTCAGCGCGACCACGCCGTCCATGCTGCTCAGGTTCCGCTGCGGGAAGGTCGCCCAGCCCAGCAGGTCGTCGCTCAACTCGCCGAGGTAGATGTTGAGTGTGTTCTTGCCGCCCACCCGCAGCGACGACTTCATCGACCGCTCCGCCGACGAGCCCTGCACGATCGGGTACCACGAAGGGTTCGTCACCCGGTTGATCTTGTCGAGCCGGAAGGTGAACGCGGTGGCCGCGCCGCCGGTCGCGCCGGCGTAGGCCTGGTTGAGCACGGTGATCTGCGAGGTGATCAACGAGTCGGGGATGTTGCCGCCGGCTCGGGTGCTGTTCTCCTGGATCACATGCACCACCACCGGGATGGTGACCGTGGCCAGTGCCGTCGCTCCTGCGCCGGCGCGAAAGTTGGCGCGCTCGCGCAGCGCCGCCGCCAGGTCGGCGTCCCGCTCGCGGACCTGCTTCGCGGTCAGCTCGTTCGGGTCGTGCTTCGCCGCGGCGCCGGGCTTGACCCGGGCGTTGGCGTGACTGTCCGCCGGCTCCACGCAGGCGCCGCCGGGCGCCGCGGAGAAGGCCGACGCAGCCGGGACGGCGCCCACCGCGGCGGTGCTGAGCAGCAGCGCGAGTGTCGTGGACGCGACACCGGCGGCACGCCGGGTCAGCAGGTTGGGACGGGGTCCCATGGGCCCACCTCTTTCTGGCAGCGTGACAGGGGGTGTGTCACGCCGTGGCTGAGAACGTGTGGCAGACGTTACAACCCATCGACGCATTTGAGAACGGCCATATGTTGCCGTCCGGAAACTTCTTCACGGGTTCGTGTGGCGGGGGGTGCGCGGGGGTACCTGGGTGCACCGGCGCGACCACTCGGGTACAGTGGTGCCGCCTGCGGGTGTAGTTCAATGGCAGAACATCAGCTTCCCAAGCTGACAGTGCGGGTTCGATTCCCGTCACCCGCTCCAGCGTGAGGCCCCAGCTCAGGACACATTCCCTGGCTGGGGCCTCGGTCGTTGCCATTACTTTCTTGCGCTTGCCGTGCCCGATCCTGACTCTTCTTGATCTGCGAGCTGAGCGCTTCGGCGATCTGCTCGTCCTGCTCGCGGGCGGTGTGCTGGTGATCATCGCCGCGAGGGTCGAGGCGTGGCCCATCCGCGCCATCAGGTCGGCGAGGATTGCCCCGGTCCGCGAGGCGAGGGTGTTACCGGTGTGCCGCAGGTCAAGTGAAAGCCAGGCAGGCCAGCCGCCGCGCGGCCGCCCCTCGGAGCTCAAAGGCGCTACGCGTCGCGAGCGACGGCCCTGCGGGCCGCCCTTGACCTCGGAGCCTGTGCGACCCTCGGGCAGGAGTCGTGGGGCAGGCTGATGGCCTGCCCCTACTGGTGCGCGTCGCCAACCCCGGCCCCGACTCGTCGCCGGTCACCCAGCGGCATCAAGGTCCGCTTGACGTGGCGGGCCGGGTGGCGGTCTGCTCCCCGGGAGGGCGGGTCGGCGGCAGACGGGATAGTCTGCAGCTAGACACCAAGCTCGGTAAGAACACCGGCAACAGCGTCGTCTGCCTCTACATCAATCCACTGCATCGCGGCGAGTTCCACGACGGATCGCACAATGTCGTCGTGCTTAATCGGCGGCTTTCTGCGAATCTTCCACTTCTCCACGTACTCAATCACCTCAGCGGTTGTCGGCCTGCGTCCGAACCTGCTTCGCAGCGCATCAGCAACGTAATGAACAGAACCCGCGACTTCCGCTCGTCGCGAATCGAAGCGAGCAACAAGATCCACCACGCGAGCTATAGCTGCTTCCCACTGCTGAAGCTCTGTCATATAGTGCATCTTCGCATCGCTGAAGGTCGATCCCACCCGGGTCTCAATCATGCTGCCGCGACGTACCTCAGCGACAAGACCGTTATTCTGGAGTTGCGCGGTTAGGCGACCGAGTGAAGCAGCGTAAGGCCCGTAGCTGTTGGCTTCATACGTTAGAGACGTCGGAATGCCTGCCGCAGTGGCAAAGTAGGCAATTTTTTGGAACAGGACCCGGCCTACAGGCCAGTGGTATGGTTCCGCCTCGATCTTGGCCAGGATGTCGACTAGCGCTATGGCCCCAGGTGCTACCCTGGGCGTATCGCCTCGGCGGCCTTCCTGCTCCGGCATTTCAAGTAACGAGAGCTGCGCATCGCTTGGTTCGACACCATGAGGCACGTATAGCTCAACCGGGATGGCGAAATCACGAAGATGCTTGTCCAGCGTCGGCCCTACTACGGACCAGTCAAGCTGGCCGTTACCGCAGCCCAGAGGTGGCACGGCGATCGAGGTGACGCCCCACTCGCGAAGATGTTCTTTAAGGTACATCAGGCCGTTCTCGATGTCCTCAAGCCGACTGACTGAACGCCAATGATCCTTAGTGGGGAAATTGACGATGAGATGATCGTCGGCCCTAAAAATGTACGGCTTCCCTAGTTTTACCGTGCCGGCGTCGCAACGGCGCACGTAATCCTGAAACATCTCCGGGTAGCGCCTCTTGAAGGCAAGCGCGATGCCCTTGCCCATAATCCCGACGCAGTTGACCGTGTTTACTAGGGTCTGCGCGCGCGAGTTCAGCAGATTGCCCTGAGTCAACCTGATTGACGTGCTCCTACTTGAAGAAGATGTCATTATTCACTTCCCCGCCGATTCCAAGCATCTGGCAAGCCTGGGCTCCGTGCGTATCGCAGACGTATGCGCCTCTAATGAACTCTACCGCAATGCGCTCTGGTATAAGCACCTCTGCGCAACGTTTGCGTTTCTTTTCGAAATAGACAATCCGGTCACTGTCGGTCCACCACCGTGCGTAAACCCGTTCCTCGTCAAGTCTTTCTATACCTTGCGGTGACGGGTAAAATCGAGTGTAGTCGGCGGCCGCATTTCCGTCGGCGATGATGGCATTCGGAAGGTCCAGCACCGAAGGGTCAATCCGTAGCACAACGATCGGGGCGCACCCTCCGTTGCGCAAACGGGACATCATCGGATTCCGTGCATGAAGGTACAAGTTGACGTAGTCGTGAAGCAGGAGACCTTGGGGGACTCGCTTCCCGGCGCGGCGGTCCTGGATCTCCTCAGCTGCCACCGACGCATGCTCCACGCTCCGGGCGAGGTTGTGGGAAACAAGGCCCCACTTCGCCATCGATGGCAAGTTTGCGACAGGCGCTATGTAGTGCAGTTCCGCGACCAGGGACCGATCCATGCACGAGCCTCCCCTTGCCCAGGCGCTCCGGTACGCAGTGTCCCGAAGGGGTCTGACGTTGTGGGCGGGAGCGAGAGGCTCCAGCAGGTGTCAAAGCGGAGGCATGCCCGTTCCGTGCCCGGTGCAAGGGTAAAGAGAGGTAAGCGAACGGGCCACATATGGCTCCGTTGCCTACAGTCCGTACCGATTGAGCGGCTCAAGACTACGAGGCGTAAAGACGTAGGCGATTCCCACGCTGACAGTGCGGGTTCGATTCCCGTCACCCGCTCCAGCGTGAGGCCCCAGCTCAGGACAGGGTTCCCTGGCTGGGCCTCAGTCGTTGCTCTCGTATTTTTCGGCCGCGGCGTGGCGTTCGCAGAGGCGGCGCCGGGAGGCACTCGGACGAGCTGGGATCAGTTGGTCGCGGTCACGCCCGCTTCGTGAACGTGGATTGCGCCCACAGGTAGCCCACGAGAGCGATGGCGACACACCAGACGAGAGCTTGGATCACGTCACCGGTGGACGGCGTGCCGTTGAGGAACCGCGCAGAGTCTCGATGATCGGCGTGAAGGGCTGGTACTCCGCGAACTCCCGAGCCCGGGTCCCATCTTGTCCGCCGGCACGATCGCGCTGCTGAAGAACGGCAGCATGACCAGGGGTACGGAGGCCAGCCCGGCCGTTTCCGGAGACTTCGCCGACAGCCCCAGGGCGACCGTGAGCCAGCCGGCGGCGAAACCGAGCAGCACGATGACGCCGATCGCGCCGAGCCAGCCGAGGAAGCTCGCCGACGGGTTGAACCCGAGCAGGAAGGCCACCCCGATGAGGGCCGCGATGGCGACCAGGTTGGTCAGCACGCTGGCGACGACGTGACCGGTCAGCACGGCGCCACGGGAGACGTGCATGACCTTGAACCGGTTGATGATGCCCTTCGTCATGTCGGAGTTCACCGCCGTCGCGGTGGCGCCCAGCCCGTAGCAGACCGCCAGGAGCATCAGTCCGGGCGAGGAAGACGTCATCGAGGTCCGGCGTCTGTACGGAGAACCCCTCGGCACTGATCGCGTACTCGTCGAGCCGGTCGAGCAGGGCCCGCAGCGAGGCCGTTCCGCCATCGCTGGGCACCCGCAGGGCCAGTGCCTCGTCGTCGCGCGTGGAGTCGGTGAGCACCCGGGCGGCCGCGTCGAGTTCGGCCATGGTGGTGAACCGGAGCCGGACGTGGGTGCCGGGGATCTGGCGCTTGAGCTCGTCGGGCGTGCCCTGGGCGACCAGACGCCCCTGGTCGAGGACGGCGATCCGGTCGGCGAGTTGATCGGCTTCCTCGATGCCGTCGAGCACGACCTTGTCCTTGTAGGTCTTTCGCAGTCGGGAGACCGCAATCGCTGAACTCGTCGTGCAGCTACCATCGGCGGCTGGCCTGTCACCCCCCTGACGCGGCCCTGACACGGGCACTGACACGGGAAATCCGCCCGTGCCGGTTAGTGTCCGGTCAGGAGGTGGTCGCGTGTTCACCGAGGCTTTTCCCATCGTGACGACGCCCGACCTGGCGCGGCTGATCACGTTCTATCGGGACGTCGTCGGCTTCGAGCTGACCTACCGGTTCCCCGCGGACGGCGATCCGGAGTTCGTCGCGCTGCGCCTGGGCAACAGCGAGCTGGGCCTGGCTGCCGACCCGGAGGCCGGCGAGCCGGCCCACTCGCATCGCTGGGAGCTGTGCGTCTACGCCGACGATTGCGACGCCGCCGTGAACGCCCTGCGCTCCGGTGGCGCGACGGTCACCGAGGAGCCGGTCGACCAGCCGTGGGGTGAGCGGTCCGCCCGGGTCACCGACCCCGACGGCAACCGGATTCTGGTGCTGTCCCGCCTGTAGGCACCCGGTCGCCGGCGGGTCACCGCGTCGCCGTCGGCCCGCCGCCGCTGCCCCGGTCGTCGAGCACGAGCGGGGCGCGACCGTTCACCGCGTACCGGATGTGGGTGACCTCCGGGGTGTGGATGACCCGCGTCGGCGTCAGCTCGATCGCCTCCCTGTCGTCGAGGTCGAGGTCCGCGTCGAACAGCCGGAGGCCGGTGCCGAGCACGACCGGTACGACGTGCAGCTCCAACTCGTCGAGCAGGCCGGCCTTGAGCACCTGTCGGACCAGGCTGCCGCCTCCGGCCACGGCGACGTTCTTGCCGCCGGCTGCGGCGCGCGCCTGCTCGACGGCGCTGGCCACGCCATCGGTGACGTAGGTGAAGCTGGTGCCGCCTTCGCGCAGCAGGGTCTGGCGGGGGCGGTGGGTGACGACGAAGACCGGCGCGCGGAACGGCGGCTCCTCGCCCCAGGGCACCTCACCGCCGTCGGCCATCCGGCGGCCCATCACGTACGCGCCGGCCGCCCCGAACGACTCGGCGATCACGTCCGAGTTGGTGTCCTGTTCCCCGCCGGCGAAGCCCTGCCGCTCGCGCCACGCCGCCGCTTCGGTCGCCCAGCGGGTTATCCGGAAGAATCCCGCGCTCTCGGCCGAGTCCATCCAGTCGCCGTCGCCGGTGAACTGCGGGCCGGCGTAGAACCCGTCCGCCGACACCGAGAGCTGTGCGGTCACCTTCGTCATCGCGTTCGTTCCTCTCCTCGGGAGACAGACACCCACCGGGTGCCCTGTCACGGAGAGGTCGGAGCCGTCCGGGAACTCCCTACCGCCATGAAGTGTGACGCGCGCCACGTGACGTACCGGGTGTCGGCGTCAGGATCGCGTCTCGGCCGGTCGCGTCGGTGAATACGACCGTGAACTGGTCGACGACCGCCATGCGCAACGCCACCAGTGCCGGCACGTCCGACAGGTACGCCGGTCGCACCACCGGCCCGGCCCTCTGCACCATCACGACGCTAGGGCAGGTGGATCGACACGACTAGGCTGGCGATCATGCGGATTGGCATCGTGATCCTGCCGGACCAGCGTTGGGCGGAGTCGCAGCATCGCTGGCGGCAGGCCGACGAGTGGGGCTTCGACCACGCCTGGACGTACGACCACCTGGGCTGGCGGGATCTGGTCGACGGTCCGTGGTTCGACTCGATGGGCACGCTGACCGCCGCGGCCACGGTGACCTCCCGCATCCGGCTGGGCACCCTGGTGGCGTCGCCGAACTTCCGGCACCCGGCCGCGTTCGCCCGCCAGATCACGACGGTGGACGACATGTCGCGCGGTCGGTTGCTGCTCGGCCTGGGTGCGGGCGGTATCGGCTTCGACTCGGCGGTGCTGGGCGGCGAGACGTTGCCGCCGCGTCAGCGGGTCGACCGGTTCGCCGAATTCACCGAGCTGCTCGATCTGATCCTGCGGGAGGACGGCACCACCTGGCGTGGCGAGTGGTTCGCCGCGGTGGACGCCCGCAACAACCCCGGCTGCGTGCAGCAGCCCCGGGTGCCGTTCGTGGTGGCCGCCAACGGGCCGCGGTCGATGCGGCTGGTGGCGCGGTTCGGTCAGGGTTGGGTGACCACCGGCACCAGCGACGAGGACGATCTCGAAGGCTGGTGGGGCAGCGTGTCGGCGCTGTCCGCGCGGATGGACCGCACGCTGGACGAGGCCGGTCGCGATCCGGCCACTCTGGACCGTTATCTCTCGCTGGACGCGGCGCCGGTGTTCTCGCTCAGCAGCGCGCAGTTCTTCGCCGACCAGGTCGGCCGGGCCGCGGACCTGGGCTTCACCGACGTGGTGACGCACTGGCCGCGTGCCAGCAGTTGGTACGCCGGTGACGAGGCCGTGCTGGCGGACGTGGCGACCAGGCTGCTGCCGGGTCTGCGCGGCTGAACCGGAGGCAGCACCGGCGCGGCGGACCCCGGCTCAGGTGCCGAGGTCGCCGCCGGCCACGCCGCCCCCGCCGGCGGAGACCAGACGCAGGCGCAGGCAGACGATGGGGGTGTCGTCGTCGACCGGGGTCCCGAGCCGCGCCCAGTAGGCCGAGTGCCCGGCCCGCCACTCCTCGATCGAGCGGTCGCCCTCGCCTTCGGCGCGGGCGAAATCCCAGGGCACGTCGGCGAAGCGGACCACCTCGACGTCGGTGATCTCGACGACGCCGGCCAGCGCGTCGTCGTCGTCGACCAGGGCCAGCCGCTCGCCGACCCGCTCCAACTCCTCGCCCTCTTCCGCGTACTCGGCGAGCCGACCGGCCGTGGCGGTCTTCATACCGGCCAGCACGAGGGTGTTCAGGGTCTCCCGCAGCTCGCCGGGGGTGCCGAGGGCGAGGGTGCGCAGTTCACCGATCCGAGGCCACATCCTGCCGAGGCTAGGCGAGCGCGGCCCGCCGCGCCGTCGCAATTCGCGGGACCCTGCTCAGATCAGCTGCCCGGCGTAGCCGGCCGCGGTGAGCAGCCGCTCGTCGCCGGTGGCCGCGTGCGCGTCGACGACCGCGTCGGCCAGTTTGACCACGTGCTCGTCGCCGTGCCGGGCCGCGCGGGCGAAGACCTCCGCCGGAGTCGCGGCGGTCACCGTCGGAGGCGCGATCCCGTCGGTGGGGGCGTACACCGAGGTCATGGCCGCCGTCGCGGCCCAGGCCGCGGCGAGGCTCGGCGCCCACAGCGCCCGGTCCAGTGCCGGCAGGGTACGCAGCACCGCCGTCGGCGCGGTGACCGCGTGCACCAGCATGACCGGCGACGCGTGCCCGAAGCGCAGGTAGTTGAGGCCGGCGCGGTGCACCAGGGTGGTGAGCCCCTGCTGCGCCTCGGCCGGTGTCCGCGCGGGCCGAAGTGCCGTCAGCGCCGGCTCCCATCGGGGTACGCCGGCAAGCCGGCCCAGCCGATCCCGGACGCCCCCGGTCTGGTCGTCGATCCGGGGCACTCCGGCCAGCGCCGCGTCGACGTCCAACCGCTCCCGGTCGGCAGAGGGGCCGTGGAGGAGCCGGTCGGCGCCGGGGACGGGCTGCCAACGGGCCGTCCAGTAGCCGAGGGCCTGAGCCAGTTCGGTGATCCGGTGTGGGGTGGTGTCGTCCGCTTCGAGCGCGCGTACGGCGTGCCCGACCCGGATCACCCCGTGGGTGGCGCCGGCGGCGATGCCGGGCAGCAGGCGGGGCCACCAGGTGCCGAGCACGTCCCGCCACGGGTGTTCGCGCAGGTGCCGGTCGAAGTACGCCAGCCAGTCACCGGCCCGTTTCTCGTCGCCCAGGGCGGTCCGCCAGTCGTCGATGGGACGTAGGCCGCGGGGCAGTTCGTCGAGCCGCCCGAGGTAGTCGTCGAGCCAGCGGTGCACCCGCTGCTGGTGCCCGTGTCGGGTCAGCGCCTCGACGGCCATCGGTCCGTGGTTGGAGAGCCAGCCGTCGTATTCGGGGCCGGTGCGGTGCAGTCGTTCGTACGCCTCGTCGAGGATTCCGTCGCCCATGCCTCGATCGTCGAAGGTGAAGCGAGGTTCAGGTCAAGCCGGCAGGTCCGCGGCGCTGATCAGACCGGTGATCCGTAGCGCGGCAGCGATCTCGGGCGGGCAGTCGAGGGCCACCACCGCGGTGCCCAGCACCTCGGCGCCGCGCGCCGCGCAGATGTCGTAGAGAGCGCGGATCTGCGCACCGGTGCGGACCCAGTCGTCCACCACCAGGACCCGGTCGTCGGGGCCGAGGTGCCGGTCCCGCACGGCCAGGTCGACTCGCCGGCCCCGGTAGTCCGGAGGGCTCTGCGCCCAGGTGAGCGGCCCGGCCGGCAGCCGTCCGTCGCCGGGCTTGTGTGCGGCCACGAAGCCGACACCGAGGGCGGTGGCGGCCAGCGGGCCGAGTAGCAGGCCGGTCACCGCCGGGGCGAGCACCACGGTCGGTCCGGCGGCCCGGTACGGCACCACCAGGGCGGGTCCCAGCTCGGCCAGCACGTTGGGGTCGCGCCACCAACCGGAGATGTCGCTGACCAGGTGGCTGGTGCCGGGGCCGGGGTCGATCCACTGGAACAGGGCGGCCAGGCGTTCGGTCAGCTCAGCGGGCATCCGTCCATCGTGCGGCACGGCCGCTCGACGTGCCCGCACCCGGGCCGGTCGCCCATCCCGGCTCGGATGATCGGCTACACGTACCAGCGCAAATGCGGGCATAACCGCATGATCACGTTGACTTCGGAAGTGCTTCTCTCGTTACGGTCCGACGCGGTTTGTTCAGTCGACGAAAGGACCCGCCGGTGGCAGGCAGGCACTCCCGTACCCGCATCTTCTCCTCTCCGGCGGGCATCGCGGCCACCGCGGCGGTCGGCATCGCCCTCGCCGTCGGAGGCAGCTTCGGTGCCGTCCAACTGACCTCGGGCTCCGGGCAGTCGGGGCAGGCGGCTCTCGACTTCACCCCGACCACCGCCCCCAGCAGCTTCGCCGCGACCACCCCGGCCGCCTCCCCGAGCGCCAGCGCCTCGCCGAGCGTGACGGCCAGCCCGTCGGCCAGCCGGTCGGCACAGGCCGCCTCCCGGGCCAAGGCCCGCACCGCGTCGCCGAAGCCGAGCCCGACCGCGAAGAAGGCCACGGCGGCGGCGAAGGTGCTGGATAGCGGTTCGTGTGGTGCCTCGTTCTACTCCGACGGCCAGCTCACCGCCAACGGCGAGTCGTTCAACCCGAACGCGTTGACCGCCGCGCACAAGACGCTGCCCTTCAACTCGAAGGTCCGGGTGACCAACCCGGCCAACGGCAAGTCGGTGGTGGTGCGGATCAACGACCGCGGCCCGTTCATCGACGGCCGCTGCCTGGACCTCTCCCGGTCCGCCTTCGCCACCATCGCGTCGGTCGACGTGGGTGCGCTCACCGTCCGCTACGAGGTGCTCGGCTGAGCGGTTCGGTTCCCGCCGATCCGGCCAGACACCCGAGCCGGCCGGTCAGAACCTCCTCGGACGAGGGGTCAGGTTCATTCACCGGTTCACGTCAATCAGGCATGCTGTCCCTCGTACCCACGCGACTCCTCCAGTCGGGCCGCCGCCCGCTGAGCCCCGGATCCCGCGCCGGCCTCGGCGCGGCCCTCGCGCTGCTCATGATCGTCTCGGCGGTGGAGGCGGCCGACGGTCGCCTCGCGCACTACATCGCACTGCTGGCGGCTGCGCCGTACCTCGCCGCCGCCCTGGCGTCCTGGCAGGTGGTGCTGGGGGTGGGTTCCGCGGCGACCCTGATCGGAGCCGGCTTCGCCGTCATCGAGCCGAAGATGGAGCTGGTCACCTCGGTCAACGTGGTCGGTGTCGCGCTCGGCACCGCCTTGGCCGTGGCGGTGGCGGCGGTACGGCAGAGGCAGGCCGAGCAGATCGCCGAGCTGTCCAAGCTCGCCTCGGTGGCCCAGCAGGCGGTGCTGCGTCCGCTCGGCCCGCAGGTCGGCACGCTCTCGGTGGCCGGTCGCTACATCTCCTCCACGGCGACGGCCCAGATCGGCGGCGACCTCTACGAGGCGATCGACACGCCCTACGGGGTGCGCATGATCATTGGCGACGTGCGCGGCAAGGGGCTGGACGCCGTCCGGTTGGCGAGCATCGTCCTCGGCTCGTACCGGCACGTGGCCTACGAGCGGGCGGACCTGCGGGCTGTCGTCGCCGACCTGGACCGGGCGGTGGCCCGCAACGTCGGCGACGAGGACTTCGTGACGGCGGCGCTGGTGGAGGAGCGGGGTGGCACGCTCACCATCGTCAACTGTGGGCACCCGCCACCGCTGCTGCTCCGCCGGGGTGCGGTGATTCCGCTGGAGCCGCCGGCGCCGGCGCCCCCGCTCGGGTTCATGCCGGTGGTCCGCCCCCGGGTGGAGCGCCTGGAGCCCGGCGACCGGCTGCTGCTGTTCACCGACGGCCTTGGTGAGGCCCGGCGGGACGGCGAGTTCTTTCCCACCGCCGACCGGGCCTGGCGGCTGCTCGGGCACGGCACGGTCGCCGACGGGCTGGCCTCGTTGGAGACCGCCCTCGTCGAGTGGGTGCACGGCCGGCTCGATGACGACATCGCCCTGGTCCTGATGGAGTACGTGGGTGCCCGTACCGGCGCCGCTGCGGCCGTACCGAGCTGGGAGGTCGGTGCCGCCGAGAGCTGATGGCTCGGCCCGCCGGTCTGTTACGAGCGTGTGTGTAATCGCCGTCACTTGGGTGATCCGCTTGTCGCTGCCTACCCGCGAGTAATACAGTCGGGGTTACTGATCGGTAACACCTGTCCGGAAGCGGGGCCAGTGAGCATGACCCACTACAAGAGCAACCTGCGGGACCTTGAATTCAACCTGTTCGAGGTCTTCGGGGCGGACCGGGCGTTCGGCCAGGAGCCGTACTCGGATCTCGACACCGACACCGCCCGCAGTTTTCTCGCCGAGGTCGACCGCCTCGCCCGCGAGGACCTGGCCGCCAGCTACACGGACAGCGACCGCAACCCGCCGGTCTTCGACCCGACCACGCACACCGCTCCGCTGCCCGAGTCGTTCAAGAAGTCCTACCAGGCATTCATGGATTCCGAGTTCTGGCGGCTGGACCTGCCGCCCGAGCTGGGTGGCACCAACGCGCCGCGTGCCCTCTGGTGGGCCCTCGCCGAGCTGGTGCTCGGCTCGAACGCCCCGGTCTGGATGTACGCCTCCGGCCCGTCCTTCGCGCACGTGCTGCACGTCGAGGGCAACGAGCGGCAGCGGCAGTGGGCCAGGCTCTTCATCGACAAGCAGTGGGGGTCCACCATGGTGCTCACCGAGCCGGACGCCGGCTCGGACGTCGGCGCCGGCCGTACCCGGGCCATCCAGCAGCCGGACGGCACGTGGCACATCGAGGGCGTGAAGCGGTTCATCACCTCCGGTGAGCACGACCTGAGCGACAACATCGTGCACTACGTGCTGGCCCGCCCGGTGGGGGTGGAGGGCGTCGGTGGCCCCGGCACCAAGGGTCTGTCGCTCTTCGTGGTGCCGAAGTACCACTTCGACGAGACCACCGGCGAGCTGGGCGAGCGCAACGGGGTCTACGCCACCAACGTCGAGCACAAGATGGGCCTGAAGGTCTCCAACACCTGCGAGGTGACCTTCGGCGAGCACGGCGTGCCGGCCAGGGGTTGGCTGCTGGGCGACAAGCACGACGGCATCCGGCAGATGTTCATGATCATCGAGTACGCCCGGATGATGGTCGGCACGAAGGCCATCGCCACCCTCTCCACCGGGTACCTGAACGCCCTGGAGTACGCGAAGAACCGGGTGCAGGGCGCCGACCTGATCCAGCAGGCGGACAAGACCGCCCCGCGGGTCACCATCACCCACCACCCGGACGTGCGCCGGTCACTGCTGCTGCAGAAGTCGTACGCCGAGGGTCTGCGCGCCCTGGTCCTCTACACCGCCACCTGGCAGGACAAGGTCGCGATCGCCGAGGCGGCCGGCGACGAGAAGGACACCAAGCTGGCCAAGCGGGTCAACGACCTGCTGCTGCCGCTGGTCAAGGGCGTCGGTTCGGAGCGGGCGTACGAGCTGCTCGGGCACGAGGCGCTGCAGACCTTCGGTGGCTCCGGCTTCCTTCAGGACTACCCCCTGGAGCAGTACGTCCGGGACGCCAAGATCGACACCTTGTACGAGGGCACCACGGCCATCCAGAGCCTGGACCTGATCTTCCGCAAGATCGTCCGGGACAACGGCAAGGCGCTGATGGCGGTCGCCGGCGAGATCCAGGAGTTCATCTCCTCCGAGGCGGGCAACGGCCAGCTCAAGGAGGAGCGGCAGGCGCTCGGCAAGGCGCTCGCCGAGATCCAGAACATCCTCGGCGTGCTGACCGGCTGGCTGGGCGAGGCGCAGGGCGGCGACACCCGGGCCCTCTACAAGGTCGGGCTGAGCAGCCGACGTTTCCTGCTGGCCATCGGCGACCTGGTCGTCGGCTGGCTGCTCCAGAGGCAGGCCGACGTGGCGCTGAAGGCGCTGGCCGGCGAGGTCTCCGACCGCGACAAGGCGTTCTACACCGGCAAGGTGGCCGCCGCGCGCTTCTTCGCCCGCGAGGTGCTGCCGCGCATCGGTGCCGACCGGCGCATCATCGAGGGCGCCGACCTCGACATCATGGACCTCCCGGAGGATGCCTTCTGAGCGTGCCACGGCACGCCTGAAGGTTCCGGCTCGCACCACCCGTCACCCCCGGTCGACGGCCGGCGAGGGCATCCGCCCCGCTGGCCGTCGGCGTTTCCGCGCTCCGGGAGGGGCGAAGTCGACCGGCAGCGGCGAATGTCGGGGTAGCAGACGCGCGGCCGGCCGGACATTGGCCTCGCCCCCTCGGGTATGCCGGTGCCGTGACGGGTAACCGTCGCGTGACCACGAAAGGGAACGCCCAGAGCCACCGCACGGGGGAGTGCAGCGCACATGGGTGTAGGAAGCGGAATCTTTCTCATCGCGATCGGCGCGATCCTGACCTTCGCGCTGCGAGCCAACGTCTGGTGGATCGACGTGCGGGCGGTCGGCTGGGTGTTCATCCTGGCCGGGCTGGCCGTCCTGCTGACCACCCTCTGGTTCTGGCAGGACCGGCGCAAGCGGGCCCGGACCCTCATCGTCGAGGAGAACCGGCTCTCTCATCCCACGGCGATGATGCCGCCGCCACCCGACCCGCCGCCGCCGACCGCGCCGCCCTCCTGAGCAGACCACCTGAGCCACCCGTCGACCGTCTGCGGGTGGCTCAGCCGCGTGCGGTGTGCCGTCCGGTCATCGGCGCACCGCCGCGGCCCAGCTCCGCCCAGCCGTGGGTGCTGGCGTGCACCGCCAGCTCGGCGGTCCGCAGACCCTCCTCGTCCAGACCCTCCGGGTCGAGGAGCGCGGACAGCAGCGAGATGCCCGGATTGTGGGCGATCAGCAGCGCCGTCCGGGCCGCCGGGTCAACGGTGCGGACCAGCGCCAGCAGTTCCTCGGGGTGGGCGTCGTACGCGCCCGGCTCGTAGCGGACCGTCGGGCTCGGACCGGTCGGCCCGCCCTCCGGCGGCGCACCGGTCATTCCCATCGCCACGCCGTGCCAGGTCTGCCGGGTGCGCCGGGCGGTCGAACAGATCACCACGTCGGGCAGCAGCCCGTGGTGGGCCAGCCACGCGCCGGCAGCTGCCGCGTCGGCGTCTCCGCGCGCGCTCAGCGACCGGTCGGCGTCGTCCGCGCCGTCGCCGCCCGGCTCGGCTTTCGCGTGCCGGAGCAGCACCAGTGTCCGTGTCTCGGGGTGGGCGTCCGTCATGTCCCCAGCTTGCCCGATTGGCGATCTCCGTGCCGGGGTAAGTCGATGGATGCCGCACCCCTACCGACGGCCGCGGCGGGCAGTACGCCAGGTTAGAGCCGAGGAGCGAGACATGGGCATTGGTGGCAGCATCTTCCTGATCGCGTTGGGCGCGATCTTCGCATTCGCCGTGGAGGCCGACCTGGGTTGGCTGAACCTGGCCGTCGTCGGCTGGGTGCTGATGCTGGCCGGTGTCGCCGGCCTGATCACCACCCTCTACTTCTGGAACAGTCGCCGCCGCACGGTGGTCGCCGCACCCGTCCGCGAGGAGCGTGTCGTGGCCGACCGGGTGGTGCCGGTCCAGGACGACCGGGTCGTGCAGGAGTACCGCGAGGTGCGTCGGCCGGGTCGCCCGGTCTGACCCTCGCTCGCGCACTCCGGGGTCCCGCAGCGTCGCGGGGCCCCGGCTCGCGTGTGCCCGGAAACCACGACCCACCCACCGACCCGCCAAGATCAGGAACCTTCGGACCGCTCGCCCGCTGGGCTCAGGCGAACAGCGCGAGGTAGATCGCGATGTGATGGCACAGCGCGGCCAGCAGGGTGCAGGCGTGGAAGAACTCGTGATGCCCGAACACCGTCGGCCACGGGTTGGGCCGGCGCAGGGCGTAGAACACCGCGCCGATGCTGTAGATGGCGCCGCCGACGATCAGCAGGACCAGCGCCGTGACGCCGCCGCCGTGCAGGATCTCCGGCAGCATGGCCACCGCCACCCAGCCGAGCGCCAGGTAGAGCGGCGCGGAGACCCAGCGCGGCGCGTGCGGCCAGACCACCTTGAGCGCCACACCGGCCAGCGCGCCACCCCAGACCAGGGCCAGCATGATGGTGGTCTGCCGGGTCGTGAGCAGCATGGCGCAGAGCGGGGTGTACGTGCCGGCGATGAACACGAAGATCATCGAATGGTCCATCCGGCGCATCACCTGGTAGCCGCGCTCCGACCACACACGACGGTGGTACAGGGCGCTGGTGCCGAAGAGCCCGCAGACCGTCAGGCTGTAGACGACGCAGCTCACCAACGGCGCCCACCCCGGCCTGGTGGCGGCGATCGAGCAGAGCACGATGCCGGAGACCAGAGCGGCGAAGAAGGCGTACGTGTGCAGCCAGCCGCGCATCCGGGGCTTACCGATGTCGACCGGCTTCAGGCGAAGCGGGGCGGAGGTGGTCACGACATCAGGCTACGGCACCGTAGGTTACCTGCAAGTAGTTGCGCCGGTGACGCTTGGCACCGTCACCGTGAACGCCGCATCGACAGGCCATCGGCGAAGATGAGCCGATGCGGATCCGACCCGTCGGCGCGCACGCCCTGCTGCTCGACTGCACCGCCCCCGCCGACGTGCCCGAGGACGACGTCCCCGAGGCGGACCTGGTCGAGGCGTGGCGGGCCGAGCTGTGGCGCCGCCGCGAACAGGGGGACCTGACCACCGTCGACATCGTGCCGGCGGCCAGCACCATCCTGCTCGACGGTCTGCCGGACCCGGCCGCCACCACCGAAGACCTGTCCCGCTGGGCGCCCACGGTCACCGCCACGGCCAGGACCGCCAGTCAGGCCGGCGGGTCGTACGGCACGCAGGTCGTCGTCCCGGTCCACTTTGACGGGCCGGACCTGCCGGCCGTCGCCGACCACTGGGGCGTCGACGTGCCGGCGGTGCTCCGCCGGCTGACCGGCACCCGGTTCCGGGTCGCCTTCTGCGGCTTCGCCCCCGGGTTTCCCTACCTGACCGGACTCCCCGCCGAGCTGGCGCTACCCCGACTGGCGACCCCCCGCCCCCGGGTACCGGCCGGCTCGGTCGCCCTGGCCGGCCCCTACGCCGGCATCTACCCGAGCGCGTCCCCCGGCGGTTGGCTGCTGGTCGGTCGGACCGACCTCGTCCTCTTCGACGTGCACGCCGAGCCACCGGCCCGGCTCGCCCCGGGCACCGACGTGCGGATGGAGGCCGCGTGACCGGCGCCGCCCGGATCGAGGCGCTGCGCGCCGGCGCGCTCACCACCGTGCAGGACCTGGGCCGGCCCGGCTGGGCGCACCTCGGCGTACCCCGGTCCGGCGCGCTCGACCCGAGCGCCCTGCGACTGGCCAACCGGCTGGTCGGCAACCCCGAGCGGGCAGCCGGGCTGGAGATCACCCTCACCGGCTGCGCGCTGCGGCTGACCCGGGCCACCACGGTCGCCGTCACCGGCGCCGACGTGGTGGTCCACGTCGGCGACCGGCCCGGCGACACCGGACGCCCACTCAGCGTGCCGGCCGGGACGGTGCTGCGGATCGGCCCGGCGCGTCGGGGCGTACGGAGTTGGCTGGCCGTGGCCGGCGGGATCGATGTGCCACCGGTGCTCGGCAGCCGCTCCACCGACACCCTCTCCGGGCTCGGTCCGCCCTCGCTGCGCGACGGCGACCGGCTGCCGCTCGGTCAACCGCACGGCGAGCCCGCCCCGGTCGACCTGACCGTCGGTACCGCACCCCCGCCGGAGCTGCACCTGAGTGTGCGCCTCGGCCCGCGGGAGGACTGGTTCACCCCGACCGCGCTCGACCGGCTGCTCAGCACCCCGTACACCGTGAGCCCGGTCAGCAACCGGGTCGGCGCGCGGCTCGCCGGCGCGCCGCTGCCCCGCGCGGTCGCCGGCGAACTGCCCAGCGAGGGCATCGTGCTCGGCGCGGTGCAGGTGCCGGCGAACGGACAACCCCTGATCTTCCTCGCCGACCACCCGACCACCGGCGGATACCCCGTCATCGGGGTGGTCACCGACGTGACCCCGCTCGCGCAGGCCCGGCCAGGCACTACCGTCAGATTCCATGGACCTCAACGCTGACCTGGGCGAGGGATTCGGCATCTGGCGACTCGGCGACGACGACGCACTGTTGGACCTGGTCACCTCCGCGAACGTCGCCTGCGGCTTCCACGGCGGTGACCCGTCCACCATGCGGCGGGTCTGCGAGGGCGCCGCGCGGCGCGGGGTCGCGGTGGGCGCGCAGGTCGGCTACCGGGACCTGGCCGGCTTCGGCCGGCGGCGCATCGCGTACGACTTCGCCGAGCTACGCGACGAGGTGACCTACCAGTTGGGTGCGCTGGACGCGTTCTGCCGGCTGTTCGGCACCCGGGTCCGCTACCTCAAGCCGCACGGCGCGCTCTACCACGCCGCCGCCACCGAAGAGTCCCAGGCGGCCGCCGTGGTCGCCGCCGTCTCCGGCCACAACCCCGAGCTGCCCGTGCTCTGCATGCCCGGCTCGACACTCGCCCAACTGGCCGTCGGCGCCGGCCTGCCGGTGGTCGCCGAGGCATTCGGCGACCGCGGCTACCTGCCCAACGGTTCGCTGGTCCCCCGCGGCCACCCGGGCGCCCTGATCACCGACCCGGAGGAGGTGGCCACCCGCGCCGTGCGGATGGCCACCGAGCGGGTCGTCGTGGCGGTGGACGGGACGGTGATCCCCTGCCCGGTGCAGTCGATCTGCGTACACGGCGACACACCCGGGGCGGTCTCCGCCACCGAACTCGTCCGCGCCAGCCTGATCGACGCCGGAGTCGCCCTGGCCCCGTTCGCCTGAGCGCTTACGCGTCGAGGCCCCGCAACACGAGCGGAAGCCGCGCCGCGGCACCGTCGACCACCCGGACCGGCACGCCCCAGTCCTGCCGGGTCAGGTGGCAGGCCGCGTGCTCGACGTCCGCGTCGCAGGTCGCCGCCTGCGCGGTCACCTGGAGCACCCCACCCGTGACCTCGCCGTTGAGCACCAGCCGCCGGGACAGCTCGGTGCCCGTGCCGGCACCATCCACCAGCAGCTCCGGCGGGGACGCGGAGACCACCAGCCGGGTCGACGGCCCGAACGACTCGTCCAGCTTCTGCCCCGGCGCGGGCGTGAAGACGATGTCGAGGGTGACCTCGCCCGCCGCCACGTCGGTCGGCTTCCGCTCGGTGCGGTGCCGGGGCCCGTCCACCGTGCTGGCGCCGGCCGCCGACAACGCACCCGGAGCCAGTCGGGTCAGCCGGTGCGCCGCGGACTCCACCACCAGCACCTCACCGGCCGGGGTGAGGACCAGGTCGCTCGGCTCGGCCAACCCGTCGGCGACCGTGGACACCTGGTTGGTGGCCGGGTCGAAACGACGCACCGCGCCGTTGTAGGTGTCCGCGATCAGCACCGAACCGTCCGGTAGCGCGCACACCCCCAGCGGATGCTGGAGCAGTGCCGACTCCGCCGGCCCGTCCACGTGACCGAAGTCGAACAGGCCCTGCCCCACGGCCGTGCCCAGCACCCCGTTCTCGACGTACCGGACGGCGCTGGTCTCGCTGTCGGCGATCCAGAGCCGGGTGCCGTCGGCGGAGACGGACAGCCCCGACGGCTGCGCCATCCACGCCTCGGCCAGCGGGCCGTCGCGCAGCGCCTCGACAGTCGTGCCGGCGTACATCCCGGCGGTCCGCTTGATCGGGTCGAACCACCAGAGCTGGTGGATGCCCGCCATCGCGATGATCAGTTTGTCGTCGTACCAGGCCAGGTCCCAGGGGGAGGAGAGGTCCACGGCCAGCGCGTCGTGCGCGTGGTCGTCGACCGACGCGCGCCACTGCCGCCCGCTGCCGGCCACGGTCACCACCTCGCCGGACTCCAGGCGTACGCCCCGCAGCAGGTGGTTGACCGTGTCGGCGACCACCAGGTCGTAGCCGGCCACCTCGGCGACGTGCGTGGGCAACACGCAGAGGCCCTGCGGCTCGGAGAACGTCGCCGCCGTGCCCGGCCCGTCGGCCCGGCCCCGCTCGCCCGAGCCGATCCGGCGCACCAGCGCCTCGCCGTCCGGGGCCAACTCGACCAGCGAGTGCCGCGCCGAGTCGGACACCAGCAGGTTGCCGTCCGGAAGCACCACCGCCTTGCCCGGGAAACGCAGCGTGGTCTCCGCCGCCGGTGGCGGGACGTACGGGCCGTCACCCCGGTGCAGGGTGCCCTTGGCCTCATGGGTGGCGATCAAATCGTCGATCAGGCGGGCCAGACCCTCGGCATGCCCCTCGCCGGCCATGGTGGCCACCACGTACCCCTCGGGGTCGATCACCGACAGCGTCGGCCACGCCCGGGCCGCGTACTGCTGCCACATGTCCATCTCAGGATCGTCGAGGACCGGGTGACGCACCCCGTACCGCTCGACGGCGGCGGCCAGCGCGTCGGCGTCCTTCTCGTGCTCGAACTTCGGCGAGTGCACGCCGATCACGACGAGCACGTCACCGTACTTCTCCTCCAGCGGGCGGAGTTCGTCGAGCACGTGCAGGCAGTTGATGCAGCAGAAGGTCCAGAAATCCGCCAGGACGATCTTGCCGCGAAGGTCGGCGAGCTTGAGGTCGCGTCCACCGGTGTTCAGCCAGCCCCGACCGCGCAGCTCGGGGGCCCGTACTCGTGCGCTCATGCCCCCATGGTGCCTGAACCGGGTTGCGAGCCGACGCGGGACCTGCGCAGACGAGGCGGTTCACGCTCCGACGAGGCTTGTACGACCGTTGGAACCTGAGCGACGAAGGCGGGGCCACGGACGACCGTGGCCCCGCCTTCGCGGTGTGTCTACGGGGTGGCCGGCTTGAGGCAGAGCACCCGGTTGGTCCCGTCACCCGGCAGCACCACGTGCGGCTGCGTCGTGTCGGTGCACTTCTCCTTCGCGTCCACCTTGGAGACGATGGTGAACGCGCCCGCCTCGCCGCAGTCCGCCGCCGAGGCACCCTCACCGGACTTCTTCACGCAGGTGCCGACCGCCGGATCGAAGGTCGGCGCGTCGTCGCCGCCGCCGAACTTGCCGAGCAGCATCAGCAGACCCAGCGGCACCGCCAGGATGAGCACCGCGGCGATCAGCACCGCGGCCAGCACCCGACCGTTGCGCACCTTCGGCGTCGGCGGTTCGACCTTCGGCTCCTCGGCGTCCGGCTTGAACGCGTCGAACCGGCCCTGCTCCGACTCCTGACCCCAGGACGGCGCGGGCTGCTGAGCGGCCGGCGGGAAGGCCGGCGGGAAGTTACCGCCGGGTGCCGGGTCAGCGCCGGGGCCGCCGAACTGCGGCCCGCCGAAGCTCGGCGCGCCGTTCACGGTGGCGGCACCGGCCGCCGAAGCCGCCGGGCCGCCGAACCGGTCGGCCGGTCGCTCGGCGCCGGACTGCGGCCGGACCCCGTTGACCGGTCGGTTGTTGCCCGGTGCGTCGACGAAGGACGGCACACCGGGTGGGAACGCCGGTGGCGCGGACGGAGGCTCACCGAACCCGTTCGGCGTCGACGGCCGGTCGCGGTCGTCGAAGCGCGGTTCCGACGAAGGACGGCACACCGGGTGGGAACGCCGGTGGCGCGGACGGAGGCTCACCGAACCCGTTCGGCGTCGACGGCCGGTCGCGGTCGTCGAAGCGCG
>NZ_JAEVHM010000049.1 GCF_016802865.1 Micromonospora parastrephiae
GTTCGCCGACAGCGGGGCTCGCCAAGCCCGGCTCACCTCCTCGCGCTCACTGAGCCGCCTTTCGTTCGCGACTGCGGGCTCGCAAACCGGCTCACTCCTCGCGCTCACTGAGCCGCCTTCGTTCGCGACTGCGGGGCTCGCAAAACCGGCTCACTCCTCGCGCTCACGCTGAAGCCTCCTTCGTTCGCGACTGCGGGGCTCGCAAAACCGGCTCACTCCTCGCGCTCACGCTGACACCCCCACCCGGACGTTGCGGAACCGGGCCGGCGCCGCCGGATGCCCGGTGTGCCCGATCTGGCCGGGCTGGCCCTTGCCGCAGTTGGGCGTCCCCCACGGCACCGTCTCGCCGGAGAGCATGTCCATCGAGCGCCAGAACAGCGGGCCGATCCCGGTGTACGTCGGGTTGCGCAGCATCCGCCCCCGCCGGCCCTTCTTGATCTCCCAGCCCACCTCGCAGCCGAACTGGAAGTTGAGCCGCTTGTCGTCGATCGACCAGGACCGGTTGATGTCCATCAGGACGCCGTCGTCGGTGGCCGCGATGATCTCGTCCAGGGTGTGCGGGCCGGGTTCCAGGCCGACGTTGGTCATCCGCACCATCGGCAGTCGGGCCCACCCGTCGGCCCGTACGCTGCCGCCGTAGTCGAGGCTGGCCATGGCCGCGGAGTCCCGTCCGGCGAGCACACCCACCCAGCGACCGTCGCGGACCGCGTCGCGCTTGACCGCGGGGGAGCCCTCGTCGTCGAAGCCGAAGCTGCCCAACGCGCCCGGGATCGTCGGGTCGATGGTGATGTTCATCAGGTCGGAGCCGTAGCGCAGCGAGCCGAGTTGGGCCAGGTTCAGCCAGGACGTGCCGGCGAACGCGGCCTCCCACCCGAGGATCCGGTCCAGTTCGATGGCGTGCCCGACCGACTCGTGGATCTGCAGGGCCAACTGCTCGCCGCCGAGGATCAGATCCGTCTCGCCGGCCGGGCAGGGCGGGGCGGTGAGCAGCGCCCGGGACTCCTCGGCGATCTGCGCGGCGTGCGCGGCGAGGTCGAGCGACTCGACCAGCTCCCATCCGGTGGTGCCGTACTGGCCCCGGTAGCTGGGCCAGGACCGGCGCTGCGTCTCACCATCGCCGATCGAGGTGGCCGAGATGCCGGCTCCGCACTCGCGGATCCGCTGGTCGATCCGGTGACCCTCGCTGGAGACGAACCACTTCGCGGTGTCCCAGATCTGGTACAGGCCCTCCGCGACGTCCGCGCCGTGCTCGGCCATCGTGCGGGTCGCGCCGACCAGGAGGTCGCCCTTGTCCGACAGGGGCACCCCGAGCGGGTCGATCTGACAGCCGGAGACCCAGCTCGCGGTGACCGCCTCCACCGGCACCAGGTCGACCGGAGGGCCGGGCACCCGTGCGCTCGCCATGGCCGTCCGCGTCGCCCGTCGCCCGGCGTCGCGGGCGGCGGCGTCCGACAGATCGGGTACGGCGTGGAAGCCCCAGCTCGCGCCGACCAGCGCCCGGACGCCGAGCCCGATGCTCTCGTCCTGGGTCAGCTCCTCCACGTCGCCGTTGCGCGCCGCCATCGACTCGTAGCGACGGTGCATCACCCGGGCGTCGGCGTACCGGGCCCCCGCGTCGAGGGCGGCCTGGACGGCGGCGGTGGCCGCGTCGAACTCGGTCATGCGACCGACCCTAGGCCAGCCGACCGACACCCGTCAGGGGACGAGATCCTCCGGCCGGACGGTGGCCCGTACCGGTTCCGTCAGCTCCAACGCCTCGCCGCGCTTCGCGGCCGTCGCTTCGACGTAGTGGCCGCCTTGGCGCCGGTAGAGGCGCAGCGCTCCGGTCTCCTGTTCCACCAACAGGTACCACCCGATCCCGGCGGCAGCGTAGTAGTGCATCTTGAGCACCTTGTCGGTGGACGCGTTGCCCGGCGAAATGATCTCGCAAACCAGACGGACGTCGGTCGCCTCGATAGTGAGCTCGTCGAGATCGATCGGGTCGGTGAGGACGAGATCGGGGATCGGTATCCGACCGGGCCGGAGCCGGACGTTGACCGCCTCGAGGAGTTCGAGACCGGCGGCCTCGGAGGCTGCTTCGAGGATGTTGCCGAGCCTGCGGGAAATGCGTTGGTGTCGGGGGGTGGGGGCTGGGGTCACGTGGAGGCTCCCGTCGAAGAGTTCGACGCGTTGCTGCGTCTCGCCGAGGGCGAGGTACTCCTCTTCGGTCCACGGGCCTTCGTGGTTGAACACCGCCGCGGTCATCGTCACCTCCACCTCGTGCCACCGGGATCCTCTGCTGCGTGCTCGGCCAATGATCGCACCTGACGTGCGCTTAAGACCATGAATGCCCGAGGTGAGGGGTGTTCAGGGCCGATGCCGACTCGTTACGCTCGGGCCCGCTGACACGTGCCGACTTTGTAGCTTATTTTCACCCTCGGGACTTTCCTGTAAGTTCTCTTCGTCACTGAGGGAGGTGGCCGTGGACAGCTCGGAACCGTCGCCGTCCGGGGAGCCGGACGACCGTCCCGCCGTGCCGGCGCAGCGCTCCGACCAGGACGCCTACCTGCGGGTGAGTGACCTGCGGGTCCGGTTCGACACCGAGGACGGCGTGGTGCGCGCGGTCGACGGGGTGTCGTTCGCGGTCGAGCGGGGCCGCACTCTCGGCATCGTCGGCGAGTCCGGCTCCGGCAAGAGCGTCACCTCGCTGGCCATCCTCGGCCTGCACGACCCCCGGCGGACCACCATCACCGGGGAGATCTCGGTGGGCGGCCGGCAGGTGGTCGGCCTCTCCGACGAGGAGGTACGCCGGCTGCGCGGCCGGGACATGGCGATGATCTTCCAGGATCCGCTCTCCGCGCTGCACCCCTACTACACCGTCGGCCGGCAGATCGCCGAGGCGTACCGGGTGCACCACCCGAAGGCCAACCGGCGGGAGGCCCGCCAGCGGGCGGTGGACATGCTGGACCGGGTGGGCATCCCGCAGCCGGCCCGCCGCTTCGACCAGTACCCGCACGAGTTCTCCGGCGGCATGCGTCAGCGGGCGATGATCGCGATGTCCCTGGTCAACGACCCGGCGCTGCTGATCGCCGACGAGCCGACCACCGCGCTGGACGTCACCGTGCAGGCGCAGATCCTGGACCTGCTCGCCGACCTCCAGGCCGAGTTCCACTCCGCGATCATCCTGATCACCCACGACCTCGGCGTGGTCGGCCAGGTCGCCGACGATGTCCTGGTCATGTACGGCGGTCGCGCCGTCGAGCGGGGCAGCGTCGAGCAGGTGCTCCGTTCGCCGCAGCATCCGTACACCTGGGGGTTGCTCTCCAGCGTGCCGTCGCTGCACGGCGACGCGGACGCGGACCTGGTGCCCATTCCCGGCAACCCGCCCAGCCTGATCAACCTGCCGTCCGGCTGCGCGTTCCACCCACGTTGCCGGTACGCGGACCGGGCCGGCAGCCGCTCCCGGAGCGACGTGCCGGAGCTGCGCCCGGCAGGGCAGAGCGATTCGGATGGCCACCTGGTCGCCTGCCACCTGGGCGCCGAGGAACGCGCGGCGTTCTACGCCGAGGACATCGCATCCGTGGGGGTGGCCCGATGAGCGACGAACCACTGCTGCGGGTACGTGGGCTGACCAAGCACTTCCCGGTACGTCAGGGGCTGCGCGGCACGGGTCTGGTGCGGGCGGTCGACGGGCTCGACTTCGACGTGCGACCGGGCGAGACGCTCGGCCTGGTGGGGGAGTCCGGGTGCGGCAAGACCACCACCGGTCGGATGCTGGTGCGGTTGCTGGAACCGACCGACGGCAGCATCGAGTTCGCGGGGCGGGACATCACCCACGCCGGACGCCGGGAGCTGCGCCCGCTGCGTCAGGACCTCCAGATCATCTTCCAGGACCCGTACGCCTCGTTGAACCCCCGGCACACCGTGGGCCGGATCGTGGCGATGCCGTTGCAGGTGAACGGGATCAAGCCGCCGGGCGGGATCAAGGCGCGGGTGCAGGAGCTGCTGGAGCTGGTCGGGTTGAACCCGGAGCACTACAACCGGTACCCGCACGAGTTCTCCGGTGGGCAGCGTCAGCGCATCGGCATCGCCCGGGCGCTGGCCCTGCGGCCCAAGCTGATCGTCGCCGACGAGCCGGTGTCCGCGCTGGACGTCTCGATCCAGGCGCAGGTCGTCAACCTGCTGCGCGACCTGCAACGGGAACTCGGCCTGGCGTTCGTGTTCATCGCGCACGACCTGGCCGTCGTTCGGCACTTCTGCCAGCGGGTCGCCGTGATGTACCTGGGTCGGATCGTGGAGATCGGCGACCGGGCGGACATCTACGAGCGCCCCCAGCACCCGTACACGCGGGCTCTGCTGTCGGCGATCCCGGATGTCACCCAGCTCGGCCCGGCGGGCCGGATCCGGCTGACCGGTGACGTGCCGACTCCGCTCGACCCACCCTCGGGCTGCCGGTTCCGCACCCGGTGCTGGAAGGCGCAGGACATCTGCGCCGCCGAGGAGCCCGCGCTCGTTCAGCGCGACGGCGGCAGGCAGGCCGCCGCGTGTCACTTCCCCGAGGTGGCGGGGTCGGTTGCCCAGGTCGTCGAGGAGGTGTCGTCGTGAGCCTGTCCCCGGTGGAGGGTGTGGCGCTGGCCGAGATCGAGTCCGGCGCGGACACGGGCGAGCACGCGGCGAAGGGTGTCGTCGGCCGTTCACCCGGTCAGCTCGCCTGGCTGCGGCTGCGCCGCGACCGTACGGCGATGGTCAGTGGCGGGCTGCTGGTGTTCTTCCTGCTGCTGGGGCTGGCCGCTCCGTTGATCGAGATGGTCTACGGCGTGGGTCCGCGCGAGCAGTTCCAGAATCTGCTGGACGGCTTCGGCATGCCGCTGGGTTACGCCGGCGGTGTCACCGGGGAGCACTGGTTCGGCCTGGAGCCGAATCTGGGTCGGGACATCTTCATCCGGTTGATCTACGGGCTGCGGACGTCGCTGTTCATCGCGTTCGCCGCCGCGTTGATCACCGCGACGATCGGCATCGTGCTCGGCGCGCTCGCCGGCTATCTCGGCGGCTGGCTCGACGCGGTGATCAGCTGGATCACCGACCTGACCCTGGCCATGCCGTTCCTGATCATCGCGTTGGCGCTCACCCCGACCATCACGCTGCGTTTCTACGGTGAGCGGGGCCAGGTGTCGTCCGCCTTCGGGGTGGGCGTGCTGATCGCCGTCTTCGCCATCTTCGGCTGGACCAGCACGGCCCGCCTGGTGCGCGGGCAGGTGATCGCGTTACGCGAGCGGGAGTTCGTGGAGGCGGCCAGGGCCAGCGGCGCCGGGCTGGGGCACATCATCTTCCGGCAACTGCTGCCGAACATCTGGGCACCGATCCTGGTCTCGTTCTCGCTGGCGGTGCCGCAGTTCATCACCAGCGAGGCCGCGCTGTCGTTCATCGGGGTCGGCCTCAGCGACGAGACCCCGAGCTTCGGCCGGATGATCTACGACAGTCTGGACTTCCTCCAGACCGACCCGGCGTACGTGTTCTTCCCGGGCATCATGATCTTCGCGCTGGTGTTCGCCTTCAACCTCTTCGGCGACGCGTTGCGGGACGCGCTCGACCCGAAGTCGTCCCGGTAGGGGTGGGCTCATGTCACGTTTCCTGATCAAGCGGCTGTTCTCCGCCACGCTGACCCTGTTCGCGGTGAGCGTGCTGACCTTCCTGATGTTCTTCGCCCTGCCGCGCGACCCGGTCACCGGGATGTGCCCGAAGAACTGCAACCCGGAGCGGCTGGAGCGGGTCCGCGACGATCTGGGCCTGAACGATCCGCTGGTCAGCCAGTACGCCGGTTACATGAAGGGCATCGTCACCGGACGGGACCTGGGCAGCGCCCAGGGTGGCCGGTGTGACGCGCCCTGCCTGGGCTGGTCGTACGTCTCCAACGAGGCGGTTTCGGACACCATCGCGCGGGTGCTGCCGGTGACGTTGAGCATCGTGATCCCGGCGGCGATCCTCTGGCTGCTGCTCGGGGTGGGCCTCGGCATGGTCTCGGCGCTGCGTCGGGGCACCTGGCTGGACCGGGCCGCCATCGGCTTCTCGCTGACCGGCGCCTCGTTGCAGCTCTACTTCGTGGGCGCGGTGCTGCTGCTGGTGTTCGTCTACAACCTGCGGCTGCTGCCGGTGCCGAGCTACACGTCGATCTTCGACGATCCGGTGAAGTGGGCGAGTGGCCTGGTGCTGGCCTGGGTGGCGCTTGCCTTCCTCTTCTCGGCCATCTACGCCCGGTTGTCCCGGGCGCAGATGTTGGAGACGCTGTCGGAGGACTTCGTCCGCACCGCGCGGGCCAAGGGCCTGGCCAAACCCAAGGTGTACGGGCGACACGCCCTGCGCGCGGCGATCACCCCGGTGGTGACCATCGCCGGGCTGGACGTGGGCGGGGCGCTGGGTGGCACGGTGATCACCGAGACGACGTTCGGCATCCAGGGGCTGGGGCGTACGGCGGTGGACGCGGTGCGCTCCGGTGACCTGCCCACCATCATGGCCACCGTGCTGATCGCGGCCGTCTTCGTGGTGTTGGCGAACGTGCTGGTGGATCTGCTCTACGCGGCCATCGACCCCCGGGTCCGGCTGCGCTGAGCGGCCGGGTGTCCACCACACCCGCCGACGGTAAAATTTATCGACAACTGTTACACAACTCGTAGGTTTTCTTCCTTACGATCCTCGGGACGTCGGCGGTTCTCGCCCCGACGAAACCGCACGGCACATGGGTGAAGGGGGTACTTCATGCGACCACGCGTGGCGGTTGCCGCAGGCGGCGCGATCGCTCTGGTTGTGGCATTGGGTGCGTGCTCGAAGAACACGGGCGAGGGCACCACGGTGGACAGCGAGCGGAAGCAGACCGGGGTCATCGCGACGGACCCCAAGGACTCGCAGGGGCCGGCGGCCGAGGTGAGTGGCGCCCAGAAGGGTGGCACCTTCAGCGTCATCCGGGAGTCCCCGATCTCCCACCTGGACCCGCAGCGGACGTACTCGTTCGCCGGTCTGATGGCCAACCCCCTCTGGTCGCGCTACCTGACCACCTGGAAGGACGACGGCAAGGGCGGCCTGGTCCTGGTGGGTGACCTGGCCGAGACGCCGGGCAAAAACGTCAACAACGACTGCAAGGTCTGGGAATTCACGATCAAGGACGGGGTGAAGTTCGAGGACGGCCGGCCGATCACCTCCAAGGAGATCGCGTACGGCATCGCCCGGTCCTTCGACCCGGACCTGTCCGGCGGCCCGACCTACATCCAGGAGTGGCTGGCCGACACCGCGCAGTTCGACACCAAGTGGGACTTCAAGAAGAACAAGACGTCGTTGCCGCCCGGCCTGAGCACGCCGGACGCCAAGACGCTGCGCTTCGAGTTCGCCAAGCCCCGCTGTGACCTGCCGTTCGCGGTCTCACTGCCGACCACCGCGCCGCTCCCCGCGGACAAGGACACCGGCGTCGACCTGGACAAGCAGCCGTTCTCGTCCGGCCCCTACAAGGTCGCCAAGAACCAGGTCGGCGTGCAGATCACCCTGGACCGCAACCCCAACTGGGACGCGAACACCGACCCGGTCCGGCACCAGTACCCGGACCAGTTCGTCTGGAGCTTCGGCCCGACCGCGGACGCCGCCAACAACCGGGTGATCGCCGACAACGGCGCCGACCAGAGCGCGCTCGCCTTCAACGCCGTGCCCGCCTCGCTGGTCGCCAAGGTGGCCGGGGACGCCTCGCTCAAGTCGCGCAGCATCCTCTCCCCGACGCCGAGCGCCAACCAGCTCGTCATCAACAACCAGCGGGTCAAGGACCTGAAGGTCCGCCAGGCGCTCAACTACGCCATCGACCGGGAGGGCATGGTCAAGGCGCTCGGCGGCCAGACCGTCGCCGCGCCGCTGACCACGCTCATGCCGCCGGCCACGATCGGCTACAAGGCGTACGAGGCGTACCCGGCGGGCCCCAACGGCAACGTCGACAAGGCCAAGGAACTGCTCGGCGGGCAGACGCCCGCGCTGGTCCTCGGAGTCGCCGACAACTCGACCGAGCAGCAGCAGGGCGCCCAGCTCAAGGCCAACCTGGAGCGGGCCGGCTTCAAGATCACGCTGCGGAACATCTCGGACGACGCCAAGCTCGACGAGATCAAGAAGAAGGACAACCCCTGGGACCTGTATCTCGGTAACTGGGCGGCGGACTGGCCGAGCGGGGCCTCCATCCTGCCGGTGCTCTACGACGGCCGCACCATCAAGGCCGAGGGCAACAGCAACCAGTCCTACTTCAACGACCCGGCGATCAACGCCGAGATGGACCGCATCCTCGCCATGGAGCCGTCCGCACAGGGCCCCGAGTGGGCCAAGCTCGATGAACGGATCATGAAGGAGCACGCCCCCGTGGTGCCGCTCTTCGTCGACGTGGCCTACAACGTGCACGGGTCCAAGGCCGGGGGGATCTTCATCTCCAGCGTCTTCGGCTACCCGTCGTTCGTGAACGCGTACGTCAAACCGTAAGTCACGCCGCAGGCAGGAAGGGCCCCCTCCCGACAACGTCGTCGGGAGGGGGCCCTTCCGTTCCTGCTGGAGCAGGTCACTGGTGCGAGTCGATCTCGCCGCAGGTCGTTCGGCGGCACGTCGGCGGCGGGACCGAGCCGGCGCGGCGACCCGCCCGTTGACAACATCGCTCGCGTCTCAATACGCTTAACAGGGTCGTTAAGTGAGGGGAGCTTCCGATAGTTGGCAGCGATCAACTCAGCGCGGTGTTCTCGGCGCTGTCCGACCCGACCCGACGGGCGATCATCGCCGAGCTGGCCGAACGCGACGCCACGGTCACCGAGCTCACCGCTCCCCTGTCCATCTCGATGCCGGCGGTGTCACGGCACCTGAAGGTGCTCGAGCGCGCCGCGCTCATCTCCCGGTCGCGGTCGGGCAAGTGGCGCGCGAGCCACCTCGAATCTGCCCCGCTGCGTGAGGCGGCCGACTGGATCGAGCGCTACCGGCGGCTCTGGGACTCGTCCCTCACCCGCCTCGATGAGCACCTCGCCGCGGTGCAGGCCGCCGCACCGGCAACGGCCCGGACGGCCGACGACCCCAGGGAGCTCGAATGAACACCGAACCTCCGCAGCTCGCCATCTCGCGTGTGTTCGACGCGCCACGGGACCTCGTGTACCGAGCCTTCACGGATCCCGACCACCTGGCGGCGTGGTGGGGCCCGACCGGCAACTCACTACCGCGCGACGAGGTCGAGTTCGACATACGTCCTGGCGGCTATCAACGGTGGACGGAGATCAACGCCGCTGAACCCGAGCTACGCGTGCACGTCCACGTCGACCTCACCGACGTCGCCGACGGCGAACTGCTCGACGGCGTCGTGCACGTCAGCGGCCGACTGCCGGAGGGCATTGAGCCGCACGTCACGAGAATGCGTGTCGAATTCCACGACGAGGCTGACGGACGGACGCGACTGGAGATCCGCCAGTGGCTCCCCGACCATCTGGCGGGCCCCAGCACGGAGGGTTGGCGCCAGGCGTTTATCAAGCTGGACGCCACGCTGGCGAATGTCCGGCCTGGTGCCGCACATCATCGAGAGGTAGAGGTATGGCAAAGCTGACTTACGTGACGATGTTGTCGCTCGACGGCTACATCGAGGACGAACGCGGCGCGTTCGACTGGTTGCCCATCGGCGACGACACGTTCGCGTTCACGACCGACGTCCTGCGGTCCAAGGGCACGTTTCTCTACGGGCGGCGCCTGTACGAGGCGATGTCCGTCTGGGAGACCGACGCCGCCCTGGCCGCGAAGTCGGACCTCATGGCCGACTTCGCGAACGCCTGGCAGGCGGCGAGCAAGGTCGTGTATTCCACGAGCCTCGCCGACGTGTCAACTGCCGACACCCGCGTCGAACGCCAATTCGACCCCGCCGCGGTACGCGAACTGAAGGCCACGGCCAGCAGCGATCTCATGATCGGAGGTGCCGACCTCGCGACGCAGGCTTTCAAGGCCGGGCTGGTCGACGAGTGCGAGCTGTTCATCCTGCCCGTCGTCGTCGGCGGCGGTAAGCCAGGGCTGCCGACCGGCGTCCGCACCGACCTCGAACTCCTCGATGAGCGCCGATTCCACAGCGGCCTCGTATACCTCCGCTACCGCACTCTCGGACAGTGAACGACAGCCCTGTCCGATTACCGGCGCTTGCACGACACGCGGAGCGCCGACGACTGACTCGGCCGGATGAGGTCGGTGGAGCAGCCTCTGGCGACGTGAAGCATCTGGGCAGCCGCCCGAGGACGAGTTGGCAAAGGGTTTTATTCGGGCGACGTGTTGTAGTGGTCGAGCGTCGCCTTGGATGTGGACGCGTCCCGGAAGGTCAGCTCCCACGGGCCGGTGTTGACGTCCATGTCCTTGCCGAACCCGACCCATTTCCCGGCCATACGTCGGCCGGTGGGCTCCACCAGTAGCTGGATTGCGCCGTGGTACCGGGCTCCCCGGTAGTAGCCGGCGGGATCGGTCTGCTCCACCCAGGTGCCGGTGACCACGGCACCGTCCACGGTGAGATCCATTGACAGCGACGATGCCGCCGAGCCGGGCAGGCTGCGCACGGTCAGTCGGTCGCCGTGCTGGAGCACGACCACGAAGTGCTGCCCGGCGAATGACTCTCCCCGTCCGCTGGAATGGAATTGGTAGCGGCTGAGCCAGACGCCCTCGTACGACCCGTGGACCGCGAGTGGCTTGGGCGTTGGCGTGGCCAGGCTGGACATGGGCGAGGTCAGGTCGTGGCCACCGTGTTGGTCATCGACGACATTGCCATCGGGTATCGCGGCGAAGCCGAGCAGCGAGACCGGCAGGCCGGTGACGACCTCCAGGGCGCGGGCGTACACGGGCCGTGGTGCCGCGATCGCGCCGGACTCCCAGCGCTGGACGAGTCTCTTGTTGGCGTCATTGGGTTCGCCCACGCGGCGGCCGGCGGCTTGAAGCGCGCGGGCGAAGTCGTCCTGGCTCATGCGCATCCCGGTGCGGACCGCGCGTAGGGCGGTGTTCGGGGCATTCATGTTCGCCACAATAGCGGTGTGTCGCCTCAATGTCGCCTTGAATGTGTCCCGGATGTCGCACTCTGTGCCGTTGCGCCCGGCGACAGCCCGACGGCATTGTGGACACAGGCGACGGCTGAGCCCGCCGATGCGCCGCTGCGGTGGAGGTGATGATGCCCAATTCTGACGACAAGCCGGTCAGCCAGGGTGAGCAGATCGATGCCGCCGAAAGGGAGGAAGCGAAGCGCCGGTTGCTCGCGCAGGCCGAGGCGGAGCGGATACCGGCGGACGAGACGACTCGGGCGGTGCCGGATCGGCGGTGGCGTGGTGAGCCGTGATCCGGTGCCGATCGGTCGACGCGTCGCCTACCTGCGGGTGCGGCGCAGGTTGTCGCAGCAGTCGTTCGCGGATCGGTTGGGGAAGTCGAAGAGCTGGGTGGACAAGGTCGAGCGTGGGGTCCGTTCCCTGGAGCGGGTGTCGACCATCCGCGAGATCGCCGCGGTGCTGAGGGTCGATGCCGCAGCCCTGCTCGGTCGTGATGTCCAGCCTGCCGAGCTGGCCGAGCGTCGCGGAGGCATCGCGCGCATTCGAGCGGCGTTGTCGACGTACCCGATGGCTTTTGGTCGCCCGGCGGGCCGGGAGGTGATGTCGGCCGAGCGGTTGGCTCGGGAGGTGCGGCATGTCTGGACGACCTACCAGCACGCCCGGTATCCGCGTCTGGCCGAGTTGGTGGAGGTCGGTGATGCGACGGCTCATCGGCGCCGAAGACATCGAGCGGGCACACTGGTGGGACCCGATGGCGTCAAGGGGGCTTCGATGCGCTGCGACACGTGGAAGGGCGCCGCCCTGGGCACGCTGGCGGTCCTGGCCGCGATGCTGGTCACCGGCTGCGACGCGGGCGGGCAGAGCGAGCCGGAGCGGAATGACAGGTCGGTGGAAACCGACAGGTCGATGAAAGAGGTGCTCAAGGAGTACCAGCCACGCTTCGAGCAACGGCGCGCGGCGCTCGCGGCGGCGGCGGCGAAGGTGCCAGAAAAGGGCGCCGGCAAGGCATCGTGTGCCAGGAGGCTGGACCCTCGGCCGGAGTTCATCTGGTTCGACCACACCAGCCAAGCCTCGGACAGCTACAACAGCCCGGACAAGGGCGGAAACGTCGACATCGCGGCGACAACCGAGGCCGGAACGCCGGAGCGGATAGTGGACGATCCCGGGTCGACCCTGAACAGGTTCGCGGTGCCGCCGGGCTGGCTCGTCCGCGGCCTGTGGATTACCGGCCCGCAGGGACCACTCGGCACCAACGAATTCAAGGTGACCAGCCAGTACGGCGACGAGCCATACCTCGGGGTCGAGAAGGACCCGGTCCAGAGGCTCCGGAAAATCCTCGACCTCGGGCTGCACAAGCGCTACATGCTGCTGTACCGCGTGACGACCTTCGCCTTCCCCGACGCCGAGGGCCAGGACAATGTGCGGGCCGACGTGTTCCTCGCCGACCTGGAGAAGGGCGACCTGCCCTGCCGGTTGGTCGCGGACGGCCACGACTACGACGTGCGGGGTGGACTGGTGGAAACTGTCTCACTCACCCCGTACGAGGACATGCAGACCAGTTTCCAAATCCACATCAGCGACAAGCTGAGGTCCCTGACCCGCCCCTGACTCCCGACCAGTCGGACAAGGCCACGCGACGGCGCCGCCGACCGATCACCCCAGGTGGGTACGGAGGAAATCCAGTTCGAGTGGAAGCAGCCGCTCCGCGGTGCCGTTCGCGGCCATGTGGGTGGCCCCGGTCAAGGGCAGCACGGCGTGCGGGCGGCCGGTGCTCAGCAGAGCCGCCGACAGCCGGAGCGTGTGCGCGGCCACCACGTTGTCGTCGGCCAGACCATGCACCAGCAGCAGCGGCCGAGCCTGATCCGGGCCGGTGACCGGTTCGGCGGCCATCTCGACGAGTGAGTGGTGGGCGTACACGTCCATGCCGTCCTCCGGCAGCCCCAGATACCGCTCGGTGTACGCGGTGTCGTACAGCGCCCAGTCGGTCACCGGGGCGCCCGCGATCCCGCACCGGAACAGCTCCGGGTGACGCAGCACCGCCAACCCGGCCAGCCACCCCCCGAACGACCAGCCGCGCACCGCCACCCGACCCAGGTCCAGATCCGGGTGCTTACCGGCCAGCGCGGTCAGCGCGTCGATCTGGTCGGCCAGGATCACGTCGGCGACCCGCCGGTGGATCGCCTTCTCGAACGACGGTGCCACCCCCGGCGTACCCCGGTTGTCGATGGTGACCACCGCGAACCCGGCGTCGGCCCACCACTGCCGCTCCAGCCACGCCGCTCGGGCGGCCACCACCTCCTGATGCCCCGGGCCGCCGTAGATGTCCAGCAGCACCGGCAGCCGCCGACCCGTCACGTGGTTGTCGGGGTACAACACCGCCGCCGGCAGCCGCCGGTCGGTCACCCGCTCCAGCAGCGGCAGCGGAGAGTACGGAGGGGTGGCGGCCAGCGACCGCAGTTCGGCCAGCTCCTGGTCGCCGCGACGGACCGTCCACCGCACACCGGCGTGGTCCAGCGACGCGACCCCGACGACCAGCACGTCTCCGCCCACGGCGGCGGTGTGCCAGCCGGAGTCGGTGGTGATCCGGCGCGCGTCCACCCCACCGCCGATCGTGGTGCGGACCCGGAACAGGTGCCGCTCGCTCGGCTCGCCGTCACTGGCCTCCACCAGCAGATCGGCCGGGCCGGAGCCGGCCGGCAGCCGACCCACCACCCGCCGCACGTACAGCGACGGCGGCGTGAGCAGGGTGCCGTCGGCGAACAGGCACCGCGCGTCATACCCGTCGTGGGCCAGTTCCCCGCCGACCAGCACCCGGCCGTCCGGCAGGTGCGCAGGCGTGCCGGCGATCGGCTCGACCCACCGCGGATCGGCCAGCTCGGCGTGCACCTGCGTCTCACCCGTGCGCGGGTCCACCGCGAGCACCAGCCCGTGCTGCTGCGAGCGACGCAGCACGGTGATCAGTGGGCTGCCCTCGCCCCAACTGACCCCGGTCAGGTACGGGTAGGTCTCCCGGTCCCAGTGCACGTCGACCCAGCCGTCGTTCAAATCCAGCAGGTGCAGGCTGACCTCCGCGTTCGGCCCACCCGCCCGGGGGTACGCGACGGCGGTCGGCGGGCTCGCCGGGTCGGCCGGGTCGTACAGGTGCCACCGTTGCAGGCGGGACTCGTCGACCCGGGCGGCGAGCACGGACCGACCGTCCGGCGCCCACCAGTAGCCTCGGAACCGGCCGAACTCCTCCGCCGCGATGTGCTCGGCCAGACCCCAGCTCACCCCGGCGTCCTCACCGGCCAGCAGGGTGTCGGTGCCGTCCGCCTCGATCACCCGCAGCTCGCCCCGGCGGACACCATCGGCCGCGTCCGTCACGTACGCCAGTCGCTGACCCGTCGGGTCCGGACGGGGGTCGAGCACCGGCCCCACGGCGGCCACCTCCACCACGTCGCCGTGCACCAGGTCGGCCCGGAAGAGGCGCCCGGCCAGCGCGAACACGGCCACCCGGCCGGCGGCGTCCAGCGCGTACGACCCGATGCCGGCGGCGTTGAGCCGCAGCCGCTCGCGCAACGCCCGCTCACCGGGGGTGAGGGCCCGGGGATCGCCGCCGGCGCCCAGCAGGGTCGCCGGGTCGGCCACCAGCTGCTCCGCACCGGTCGCCACGTCCAGCTGCCACAGCGCGTCGGCCGGGTCCTCCGGCCCGGCGGAACGCAGGAAGATCACTCGGGAGCCGTCCTCGGCCACGGCGACAGCGCGCGGTGCGCCGTGGGTGAACCGGCGGGTGCGGGCGGCCAGCTCCGGAAAGTCCACAGGCCAAATCGTAGAGCGGTACCGGGGGTGATGTGGCCGACCTGGGCGGACGCGTCAGCGCCGGCCGAGCCGAACCGCCGGTTAGAGTGACCGTCGTGACGACGCTGCCCAACCGCCGCCTGCTGCTGGTCCACGCGCACCCGGACGACGAGTCGATCGGCACCGGCTCGACGATGGCCCACTACGCCGCCGCCGGCGCGCACGTGACGCTGGTGACCTGCACCCTCGGCGAGGAGGGCGAGATCCACGTACCGGCGCTGTCCCAGCTCGCCGCCGCCGAGGCCGACCAGCTCGGCGGGTACCGGATCGGCGAGCTGGCCGCGGCCTGCGCCGCGCTCGGCGTCAGCGACCACCGTTTCCTCGGCGGCGCGGGCCGCTACCGCGACTCGGGGATGATGGGGCTCGCGACCAACGAGCACCCCCGCGCCTTCTGGCAGGCCGACCTCGACGAGGCCGCCGGGCATCTGGTGGAGGTCATCCGGGAGGTACGCCCGCAGGTGCTGGTCACGTACGACCCGAACGGCTTCTACGGTCACCCCGACCACATCCAGGCGCACCGGGTGGCGATGCGTGCCGTCGAGCTGGCCGCCGCCGAGGGCTGCGCTCCGGCCAAGGTCTACTGGACGGCCATGCCGCTCAGCGTGCTGGAGGCCGGCATGGCGCACTTCGCGGAATCCTCGGACAACCCGTTCGCCGGCATCCAGGACCTCGCCGAGCTGCCCTTCGGCACGCCGGACGACCAGATCGCCGCCCGGATCGACGGCACCGACCAGCACGCCGCCAAGGAGGCCGCGATGCGGGCGCACGCCACGCAGATCCCGGCCACCTCCTGGCTCTACTCGATCGCCGGCAACTTCGGCGGCGAGTTCATGGGCGTGGAGTTCTTCACCCTGGCGGTCGGCGAGAAGGGTCCGGGCTCCGGCCCGTACGGCTGGGAGGACGACCTCTTCGCCGGGCTTTCCGACGAGACCGCCACCGACCGGCACCCGGTCGCGGTGGCCGGCCTCCGGTGACTCTGCCCGCCGCGCCGGTGTCGGTCGTGGAAGACCAGGGCACCCCGCCGGAGGCGGTACCGCCGCCGCGACTGCTGGACCTGGGCCTGCGGGTGGCCGGGGCCGTCGTCGTGGTGGTGGCCGGTGTCCTGACCGGGGTGTTGGAGCTGCTGCTCGCCACCGTCCGTGTCGGCGGTCAGTTGATCGGCGTTTCGGTGCTGCTCGCCGTCGGTGCCAACATCGTGTTGAGCTGGTTCGCCCACGAGGCGGTGGGCCGTCGGTGGGCGGTGGCGTTGCCCGCGGTGCCGTGGTTCGCGCTGATGGCGGTGGCCGCCGTCCGGACCTCCGAGGGCGATCTGCTGCTGGCCGGTGACAACTGGGTCGGCCTGGCCATGATCGTGGCCGGTGCGATGACCTTCGCGGTGATGGGTTTCCGGCAGATCCTCGCCCCGCCGCCCACCCTTCTCGGCTGATGACGCCACCCAGGTACGGGTGGTAGATATTCCTGCCAGGGATGCGGCCCCGCGATGGGGCGTACGGCAGGAGGTCGCGCGGTGCACAGACGGTGGCGTGATGTCGGGGTGCTCACGGGAGCGTTGTTCGCGGCCAACGTGGTCGCCCGGCTGATCATCCGGCTCGGCTTCGACGGTGACGACACCGCCGCCGACCGGGTGTCGCTGGCGATGTTCGTGCTGATCGGGCTGATCCTGGCCGTGGTCGCCTTCCGCTGGGGCAGCCGCCGGCCACTGGCCGCCTGGGCGGCCGACGTGGCCCTCGTGGTGGGTGCTGCCATGGCGTTGACCGTGCTGGTCGGGCCGCTGCTGGTCGGACACAACCCGTTCGCCGGTGGGGCGGGCACGTTCTTCGCCCAGATCTGGCTCTACCTGCTCGCCACCGGCGCAGGGGTGCTGATCGGGTACCTGGTGCTCACCGCGCTCGGCCGGGACTACCGATCGCAGCAGCTCAAGCGGTACGCGGAGGTCAAGGCCGCCAAGCCGCGCAGGGTCGTCCGCCGCTGACCGCCGTCGGGTCGCCCGCAACGCTTGATCAGTGCGGGGCGACCCGGGTCAGGTAGGTGTGGTGGGTCGTGAAGCCGAGCTTCCGGTAGAGCGCGACGGCCGCCGTGTTGTGCTGCTCCACCTGGAGGAAGGCGTGCGCCGCGCCGCGGGACACGCCCCAGTCGGCCAACGCGTGGATCACCTGACCGGCCAGGCCCTGTCGGCGGGCCGCCGGCAGCACCTCGATGAGGCTCAGGCCGAGCCAGCGTCCCTGGCCGGTGACCGTGCCCCGGCCGGTCGCCACCAGCGCGCCGTCGACGTACACGTGGGCGAAGCGCACCTGGTCCACGGCGGTGAGCACGTGCCGGGCGGCGTCCGGCAGCCCGCCCTTACGACCGGCGGCGACGGCCAGCCATTCCTCGCTCGGCGCGGTGTCCAGCTCGACGACCGCGCTGGCGGAGGTGTCGCCGGGCGCTGGCAGGGGCAGGGGTGTGGTCTGCACCAGTGTGGGCGGGCGGCTGCCCCAGCCCCGGTCGTCCAGCTCGGCACCGACCGGCGCGGCGAGCGGCAGCGGTGTGTTGATCATCGCAGTGCGGCCCTGCTCGGCGTACCAGTGCTCGACCGCGTCCACGGCCGCCGGCAGCGGCCGGTCCGGATCTCCGATCGGTAGCGCCGAGTTGGCCCGTCCGGTCCAGCCCTCGGCCGATCTCAGCAGCCAGTCGCCGAGCCGGCCACGGGTGGGCGCCGGCCAGGCCTCGTCGGCGGCGCGCTCCAGCGCCACCACGGCGGCGGCGGTCGGCCGGCGGGTCGGCGGCACCCGTTTGGCCCGGTGCACCTGCGCCACCGGTACCCGCAGCGGACCCTGCGCGGTGGCCAGCGTGAGATGGGTCTCGCTCAGCTCCACCAGCTCACCGAGGGCGTCGGAGAACAGCGGGCGGCCTTCGCGAATCCCCACAATCCGGCGGACCACGATTCGGTGTCCCACATCCTGCTGTCGGAGCACGATCGACCCCCTCCCCGGCGAGATACTAGGCTCTTATCGTCGCGGGAGATCGCGGCGTGTCTGGCGGAGGAGAAGACCGGTGACCTACATCATCGCCGAGCCGTGCGTGGATGTGCTCGACAAGGCATGCATCGAGGAGTGCCCGGTCGACTGCATTTACGAGGGCAACCGGATGCTCTACATCCACCCCGACGAGTGCGTCGACTGTGGTGCCTGTGAGCCCGTCTGCCCGGTGGAGGCGATCTTCTACGAGGACGACGTCCCGGAGCAGTGGAAGGACTACACCGGCGCCAACTACGAGTTCTTCGAGGACCTGGGCTCGCCCGGGGGCGCCTCGAAGATCGGCAAGGTCGAGAAGGACGCGACCTTCGTCGCCGCGCAGCCGCCGCGCGGCGAGGGCCACTGAACCGGCCCACGCCGGTCTCGTCGCGGCTGCCTGAGTTCACCTGGGACACCCTGGACGCGCGGCCACCCTGGCCGCGGCGCATCCGGAGGGCCTGATCAACCTCTCCATGGGCACGCCGGTCGACCCGGTGCCCGAGGTGATCCGGCAGGCGCTGGCCGACGCGTCCGACGCCCCCGGCTACCCGTTGACCGCCGGCACGCCGGCGCTGCGTGACGCGATCGCCGCATGGGTCGCCCGTGCCTGTGGCGCCGGGGTCGACGGGCTCGGTGTGCTGCCGACCATCGGCTCGAAGGAGCTGGTCGCCTGGCTGCCCACCCTGCTCGGCATCGGCCCCGGTGACGTGGTCGTCGTGCCGTCGATCGCGTACCCCACCTACGAGGACGGGGCGCGGCTGGCCGGCGCCACCGTGGTCCGCGCCGACTCGCTCACCGCGGTCGGGCCGACCTCCCGGGTGCGGCTGGTCTGGGTCAACTCGCCGGGCAACCCGACCGGCCAGGTGCTGCCGGCGGCGCACCTGCGCAAGGTGGTCGACTGGGCCCGGGAACGGGGCGCGGTGGTCGCCAGCGACGAGTGCTACCTGCCGCTCGGCTGGTCGGCGGAGCCGGTGTCGGTGCTGTCCCCGCAGGTCTGCGGTGGCAACTACGACGGTGTGCTGGCCCTGCACTCGCTCTCCAAGCGGTCCAACCTCGCCGGCTACCGGGCCGGGTTCGTGGCCGGCGACCCGGCGCTCGTCGCCGAGTTGCTGAAGGTCCGCAAGCACGCCGGCATGATCGTGCCCGCGCCGGTGCAGGCGGCGATGGTGGCCGCGCTGCAGGACGAGCGACACGCCGACGAGCAGCGGGAGCGCTACCGGGCCCGGCGCGAGGTGCTGAGGGCCGCGTTCACCGGCGCCGGGTTCACGGTCGAGCACTCGGAGGCCGGTCTCTACCTCTGGCTCACCCGCGATGAGGACTGCTGGCAGACGGTCGACTGGCTGGCTCGACGCGGCATCCTCGTCGCCGCGGGCGTCTTCTACGGCCCTGCCGCCGGCCAGCACGTCCGGGTCGCGCTGACCGAGTCCGACGAGCACGTCGCGGCGGTCGCCGGCCGGCTGCGGGCCTGACGCCGGTGGGCCGGCGATGACCGACGGCGGGGGACGGTACGACCGGGTGCGGGCGGCCGTCGTCGGTACCGGCCTGATCGGCGGTTCGCTGCTGCTACGCCTCGCCGAAGCCGGTGTGGACGTGGCCGGTTGGGACCCCGACCCGGCCACCCGCGACCGGGCACGCGGCCGTGGGGTGGCCGCCCCGGACACGATCGAGCAGGCCGTGGCCGACCGGGACGTGGTCTTCCTCTGCGGCCCCCTGCCCACCCTGCCCGGGACGCTGGCCCGGGTGGCCGCCGCGACCGCACCGGGCTGTGTGCTCACCGACGTCGGTAGCACCAAGGCCGAGGTGGCCGAGGTGGCGACCGGCTCGGGCTTCTCGACCGGTTCGTCCCCGGGCACCCGATGGCCGGCGCGGAGTCGAGCGGCCTGCCCGCCGCCTCCCCGACGCTGCTGGCCGGTGCCGCCTGGGTGCTGTGTCCGGCGCCGGGCGCCGGGACGTACGCCTTCCGTTGGCTGACCGGGCTGCTGGTGGAGGTGTTCGGCGCCCGGGTGGTGCCGATGTCCGCGTCGACGCACGACTCGGCGGCCGCGCTCGCCTCGCACGTGCCGCACCTGCTGGCTGGCGCGTTGGCCGGTGCGGCGCAGCGGGCGCCGCTGCGGGACGCGGTGTTGGCGCTGGCGGCCGGCAGCTTCTCCGATGGCACCCGGGTGGCCGGCACCCCCGCCGAGCGGACCGCGAACATGCTGCTCGGCAACCGGGAACGGGTGCTGCACGAGCTGGCCGGGGTCACCGCGTTCCTGGACGGGCTGGGCGCCGCGCTGCGAGCCGGCGACGCGGCGGCCCTCACCGCTCGGTACGCGGAGGCCGCCGCGGCGCGGTCGGCGCTGCGCGGTCGGCGGTTCACCGAACGCGACCGGGAGTTCCCGGCCGGCGGTGACCACACCGACGAGGTGACCTGGCTACGCGGGTTGGGCGACGCCGGTGGGCACCTCACCGGGTGTCGGGTCGACTCGGACGCCGTCTCCTACACGGCGTGGACGCTGGCGGCTGACTAGGGTGAGGGCATGGCAGTGGACGGCCCGGTGGTGCAGGTGCGCGGCGAGGCGTACCGGGAGGTGCCGCCCGAGCTGGCCCGCTTCGCGGTCACCGCGACGGCTCGTGACCGGGACCGGGAGACCACGTTGACCCGGCTGGCCGAGCGGGCCGCCGCCGTGCGGGTGCTGCTGGACGGCGCCGGGCCGGTGGTCGCCCGGCGGGAGACCGGCGACCTGCGGGTGCGGCCGGAGACCCGACGTTCGGGCGAGCGGGTTGTGGCCTGGCACGGCAGCGTCACCACCACCGTCACCGTCACCGATTTCACCGGGCTCGGCGAGCTGATGCTCCGGCTGGCCGACCAGGACCAGGTCGAGGTGGCCGGTCCCTGGTGGGAGCTGCGTCCGGACAGCCCGGCACACCGTGAGGCACGGCACGCCGCGATCGGCGACGCCCTGCTGCGCGCCCGGGAGTACGCCGAGGCGCTCGGCGCCCGGGTCACGGCGCTGATAGAGCTGGCCGACGCCGGCCCGGCCGACCGGCCGATGTTCGCCCGCGCGGCGTTCGCCGGGGGTGGCGCGGGCGGCGGTGCGCCGGAGCTGGAGTTGGACCCGCAACCACAGACCGTGCAGGCGGCCGTGCAGGCGCGCTTCACCATCAGCGATCCGGTTCTGGGCTGATGCCGCCGGCTCGGGTGCTGTCCGTCGACGAGTTGGTGGCGCGGGCGTCGGCGCTGGCCGAGGCCGGGCCGCGACAACTGCTCGGCATCGCCGGCGCGCCGGGCGCAGGGAAGTCCACGCTGGCGGAGCGGATCGTGGCCGAGGTCGGGCCGGCCGCCCGGCTGGTGCCGATGGACGGCTTCCACCTGGCACAGGCGCAGTTGGTCCGGCTGGGCCGCGCGGACCGCAAGGGCGCGGTGGACACCTTCGACGCCAACGGGTACGTCTCGCTGCTGCGCCGGTTACGCCGCCTGGAGCCGACCTCGGTCTACGCGCCGGAGTTCCGCCGGGAGCTGGAGGAGCCGGTGGCCGGGGCGATCGAGGTGCCGCCGTCGGTCCGGCTGGTGGTGACCGAGGGCAACTACCTGCTGCTGCCGGACTTCCCGTGGCAGGAGATCCAGTCGCTGCTGCACGAGGCGTGGTTTCTCGACCTGGACGCCGAGGCGCGCCAGCGCCGGCTGACCGCCCGGCACGAGGCGTTCGGGCGGTCACCGGAGCAGGCACGGGCGTGGGCACTGGGCAGCGACGAGTCGAACGCTGCGCTGATCACCCCCACCGCCGACCGCGCCGACCTGGTGGTCCGGCTTCCCGAGCCGCTGGTGGCCTGAGCGAGGCCGCCGGCGGCGTGCGCCGGGGAGGCGTCACTCCGTGACGCCGCGGTCCCCTTGGCTCATGTCCCCGGTGGCGGGCGTTCCCGCGCCGAGGCCGTACCGCAGGAGCACCGCGCCCGTGCCCGAGGTGGCGGGCGGTTCGAGCAGGGTCAGGTTGGTGGGTACGGCGCCGCCGTCGAACACCTTCTTGCCGACGCCCAGCACGATCGGGAAGATCCAGAGGTTGAGCCGGTCGAAGAGGCGCTCGCGCAGGAGGGTCTGCACCAGGTTCAGGCTGCCGATCACGTGGATCTTCTCGTGCTCGTCCCGCAGCTCGCGTACGGCGCGTGCCAGGTCGGGGCCCAGTTGCGTCGAGCCCGCCCAGTCCAGTCGCGGGGTGCCGCGTGAGGCCACGTACTTCGGGATGCTGTTGAACAGGGTGGCGATCTCGCCGTCGACGCCGTCGGCCTGGTTCGGCCAGTACGCGGCGAAGATGTCGTAGGTCCTGCGGCCCAGGAGCAGCGCGTCCATGCCCTTCATGCCGTCCATGACCTGTTGGCCGCCCGTCTCGTCGAACAGGGGCGCCTGCCATCCCCCGTACGGGAAGCCGGCGGGGTCCTCCTCCGGACCGCCCGGCGCCTGGCCGACGAGGTCGAGCGTCGCGAACAGGTCGATGTGGATCGTGCCCATGCTGTCCTCCGTGTGCTCCGGCTCGAAAAGACCCTGTGGGCGGACCCTAGTCGAGTTCGCGGACCGGCCGGGCCGGGTTGCCCACCGCGACCACGTTGGCCGGTAGGTCCCGGGTGACCACCGCTCCGGCGCCGACGACGGTGTTCGGGCCGATCGTCACGCCCGCCAGCACGATCGCGCCACCGCCGAGCCACACGTTGTCGCCGACGGTGATCGGCTTGGCCGCCTCCCACTTGTCCCGGCGCGGACCGGGCTGCACCGGATGCGTCGGGGTGAGCAGCTGCACGTTCGGGCCGACCTGGACGTCCGCGCCGAGGGTGATCCGGGCGACGTCGAGGAAGACCGCGTTGTAGTTGACGAAGCTGCGCGGGCCGATCCGGATCTGCCAGCCGTAGTCGCAGTAGAACGGTGGGCGGATCCAGGTGCTCTCGCCCAGCTCGCCGAGGAGGTCGCGGAGCGCCGCGAGCCGGGCCGGCGGATCGGTTGCGGGGCTGGTGTTGAAGCGTTCCATCAGCCGGGCGGCCCGGTCCAGGTCGGCGATGATCTCGGGATCGTCGGCGAGGTAGGGCTCACCGGCGAGCATCTTGTCCTTCATGGAGGTCACCCGGTCGATGATGCCTCGCGGCCTGCCATCAGTTGGCAGGTCCGTCATATTTTGGCCCTCTTTTTTACATACCCGGTATGTAATACTGGCGGCGGTCAATGCGTCTCATCTGGTATCGACGCTCCACCAAGGAGGATCCGTTGCATCGACGCAGCAGAATGACCGCCGCCACCGCCGCCGTAGCCCTCGCGCTCGGCACCCCGGCGATAGCCGCGGCCAGCCCACCCGTCAGCGCCACCACGGACGCCGCCGCCCAGCGCGACGCGTCGACGACCACCGTCACCCTGCTCACCGGAGACCGGGTCACCGTCACCCCGTCCGGATCCGCCGCGATCCGTCCCGGTCCGGGTCGTACCCATCTGCGCTTCCTCACCACCCGCGACCGCGGCCACCTCACCGTGCTGCCGCAGGACGCCCTGCCCCTGGTGCGCGACGGCCGGGTGGACCGGCGGCTGTTCGACGTCACCGGGCTGATCGCCGCCGGCTACGACGACGCGCGCCGGGACGACCTGCCGGTGCTGGTCGCCGGCAACGGAGGCGCACGGCAGCGTGCCGCGGCACCCGCCGGGTTGACCGTCACCACGCAACTGCCGGCCATCGGCGGAATCGCCGCCACGGCCGACAAGCAGCAGGCCACGACGGTCTGGGCGGCGCTCACCGGCGCCGGTGCCCGGATCGGCACGGCGGGGGGTGCCGACCGGATCTGGCTCGACGGCCGCAGGCAGCTCACCCTGGACCACAGCGTGCCGCAGATCGGCGCCCCGGCCGCCTACCAGGCCGGCTTCACCGGTCAGGGCGTACGCGTCGCGGTGCTGGACACCGGCATCGACGCCGGCCACCCCGACCTGAGCGGTCGGATCGCCGAGGCGCACAACTTCACCGAGGCCACCGACGCCGGCGACACGGTCGGCCACGGCACGCACGTCGCGTCGATCATCGCGGGCAGCGGCGCCGCCTCCGGCGGTAAGTACCACGGCGTCGCCCCGGACGCCACGTTGCTCAACGGGAAGGTCTGCGAGGAGGGGGGCTGCTCGGAGTCGGCGATCCTGGCCGGCATGCAGTGGGCCGCCGTCGACCAGCACGCCGATGTGATCAACATGAGCCTGGGTGGCGGCGACACCCCCGAGGTCGACCCGCTTGAGGCAGCTGTCGGGTCGCTGACCGCGCAGACCGGCGCGCTCTTCGTGCTCTCCGCCGGCAACGACGGCACGGACGGCTCGGTCGGCTCACCGGGCAGCGCCGACGCCGCGCTCACCGTGGGCGCCGTGGACCGTGACGACGCGCTGGCCGACTTCTCCAGCCGGGGCCCGCGGGTGGGTGACGGCGGGTTGAAGCCGGACCTGACCGCCCCCGGGGTGGAGATCGTCGCCGCCCGTGCCGACGGCACGGAGATCGGCGAGCCGGTGGGGGAGGGGTACGTCGCGCTCTCCGGCACCTCGATGGCCGCGCCGCACGTCACCGGGGCGGTGGCGCTGCTCGCCCAGCAGCACACCGGCTGGACCGCGGCCCAGCTCAAGGCGACCCTGATGGCCTCGGCGAAGCCGCACCCGGAACAGACCGCGTTCCAGCAGGGCGCCGGTCGGGTCGACGTGGCCCGGGCGATCACCCAGCGGGTGACCAGCGACCCGGTCAGCGTCTCCTTCGGTCAACCGACCTGGCCGCACGACGACGACACCCCGATCACCCGGAAGGTCGACTGGCGCAACGACGGCCCGGACCCTCTCACGCTGGACCTGACCCTCGACGTCACCGGTCCGGACAACCAGCCGGCGCCGGCCGGCATGTTCGCCCTGGGCGCGGGCCAGGTCACCGTGCCTCCGGGGGGCACCGCCGGCACCACGCTCACCGTGGACACCCGGCTCGGCACGGACGGCTACTGGACCGGCCGGCTCGTGGCCCGCTCCGGGACGGCCGTGGCGGTCACCCCGGTCGCGGTGAACCGGGAGGTGGAGTCCTACCAGCTCACCGTCCGGCACCTCGACGCCACCGGCGCCGCCGCCGAGCAGCACCACACGGCGCTGATCCGGCTGGACACCCTGAGCAGCCTCGACCTGTACGACCCGGACGGCACCGTCGAGGTCCGGGTACCCAAGGGGCGCTACGGGCTGGCCAGCGTCGTCTTCGCCGAGAACGGCGCCGCCCAACTGGTCCAGCCCGAGCTGGTGCTCGACGGTGACACCACGGTCACCGTCGACGCCCGACGGGCCCGGCCGATACGCATGACCGTTCCGGAGCGATCGGCCGCACCGGGGCTGGTGGACGTCAGCGCGAACTTCCTGAGCGAGGACGGCGGCGCGTACGGCTTCGGTCTGCTCGGGTTGGACTTCACCGGCCTGACCACCGGGCACATCGGTCGGGCGGTTCCCGGTGCACGGTTCTTCGCCACGGTGAGCAGCCAGTGGAAAAAGCCGGGCGTGGACATCAGCCCCTACCTGTACGCGCTCAGTGAGAAGATCCCCGGTCGGATGCCGACCGGCTTCGACAAGACCTACCGCGCCCGGGACCTGGCCACGGTCACCCACGAGTTCCGGGGTGGTTATCCCGGGCTGGTCGCGGAGCGGGTGGTCTTCCCGCACCTCGATCCGGACCTGGGTGGCTGGGCGGTCGTCCTGCCCACGGCGGTGCCGGGGCAGCGGGTCGAGCACTACAACACCCGCGGGCTGCGCTGGTCCTCGGAGCTGACGTTCGGTGTGCCCACCGAAGAGGGGTGGGTCGACACGAAGGCGGTGCTGGTCGCCGAACCGAAGGCGTACCGGGCCGGCCGGCACACGCGGGAGAGCTGGAACAGCGCGCCGTACGGGCCGTCGTTCCCGGCGCCACGCTGGCCGGGGCAGGGCGTCACCCGTCTCGGTGACGAGATCCAGGTGGACGTTCCGCTGCACAGTGACGCCGAGGGTCACGCCGGCGGGTCGGTCTCGGACGCGGCCCGTACCGCCCTCTACCGAGACGGCGTCCTGGTCGACGAGCTGGCGGACCCGGGGTACGGCCAGTTCACGGTGCCGCCCGGCGCCGCGAACTACCGGCTGGAGGTGTCGTCGAAGCGGAGCTTCACCGACCTCAGCACCGAGGTCAGCGCGGCGTGGACGTTCCGGTCCGGGCACGTCCCCGGCGACGACTACCGGCAGCTGCCGGTGTCGGCCATCCGGTTCACGCCACCGCTCGGCCGGGACAACGCCGCCCCGGCCGGCCGGAGCCTGGTCATTCCGGTGCAGGTGCAGCGACAGCCCGGCGCCCCCGGGTCGCGCCTGACCGGCCTGACCGTGGACGTCTCCTACGACGGCGGCCGGAGCTGGCAACCCGCCCGGGTGCGGCACGGCGGGCAAGGCTGGACGGCCACCGTCCGGCATCCTGCCGGCCCCGGCTACGCGTCGCTGCGGGCCACCGCCCGCGACGCCGCCGGCAACACGGTGACGCAACGGATCATCCAGGCGTACCGGTTGCGCTGAGGCGTACCCCGTCCGGGTCCGCGGCCGAGCGCCGCGACCCGGCGGGTCCGTCAGTCGTTGGCGTGCAGGGCGGCGTTCAGTTCGATGCCCCGGCCGGTGCGCGGACGGGCCTCCAGCGCGCCCGTCACCGAGTTGCGCCAGAACAGCAGACCGTCGACACCGGACAACTCCCGGGCCTTGACCACCCGGCCGTCCGGAAGGGTGACCTTCGACGCGGCCGTGATGTAGCAGCCGGCCTCCACCACGCAGTCGTCACCGAGCGAGATCCCGACGCCGGCGTTCGCGCCGACCAGGCTCCGCTCGCCGATGCTGATCTTCTCGGTGCCGCCGCCGGAGAGGGTGCCCATGATGGAGGCCCCACCGCCGATGTCGGAGCCGTCGCCGACCAGCACGCCCTGCACGATCCGCCCCTCGACCATCGAGGTGCCGACGGTGCCGGCGTTGAAGTTCACGAAGCCCTCCTGCATCACGGTCGTGCCGACGGCCAGGTGGGCGCCGAGCCGCACCCGGTCCGCGTCGGCGATCCGCACGCCGGAGGGGACCACGTAGTCGGTCATCCGGGGGAACTTGTCCACCCCGTACACCGCCAGGTGACGGCCGGCGGCCCGCTCGATCACCCGCAGCTCGTCGACCCGCTCCGGCGGGCACGGCCCGGCGGAGGTCCACGCCACGTTGGCCAGCTTGCCGAAGATCCCGTCCAGGTTGAGCTGGTTGGGCCGGACCAGGCGGTGGGAGAGCAGGTGCAACCGGAGGTACGCGTCCGGGGCGTCCTTGATCGGGTCGTCCAGCGAGCCGATCACGGTGACCACCTGCACGGTACGCAGACCGGGCAGGGACCGGTCGCCGAGCGCACCCGGCGGCAGGTCGAGCACGTCCGACTCGCCCTCACCGGCGACCAGGGGCAGCTCACCCAGGCCCAGCTTGCCGGTCGGGTACCAGGTGTCGAGCACCTGCCCGTCCGCGGTGACGGTGGCCAGGCCGATGCCCCAGGCGGAATCTGCGGACGTCACTGTTACACCTCTCGGTCTGGGCCGCGCCGGCCTCAGCTCACTCCTCGCGCTGACAGACCTGAAGGTACCGTGCGAAGCATGGAGAACCCGCTGACCCCCGAGGTCCTCGCCGATCCGGTGGCGCTTACCCGCGCTCTCGTCGACATAGAGTCCGTGTCCCTCAACGAGAAGGCGATCGCCGACTGTGTCGAGGAGGTCCTGCGCGGTGTGCCGCACCTGAGCACCCACCGGCACGGCAACACGGTGATGGCGCGCACCGACCTCGGTCGGTCGCAGCGCGTCGTGCTCGCCGGGCACCTGGACACCGTGCCGCTGAACAACAACTTCCCGTCGACCATGCGCGGCGACCTGATGTACGGCTGCGGCACCTCGGACATGAAGTCCGGCACCGCGTACGCGCTGCACCTCGCGGTGACCCTGCCCGACCCGCGGTACGACGTGACGTACTTCTTCTACGAGGCGGAAGAGATCGAGTCGCGGTACAACGGGCTGAACCTGGTCGCCCAGGCGTTCCCGGAGTGGCTGGAGGCGGACTTCGCGGTGCTGCTGGAGCCGACGTACGGCATCGTCGAGGCGGGTTGCCAGGGCACCATGCGGTCGGTCGTCACCACGACCGGGGTACGGGCCCACTCGGCGCGTTCCTGGCACGGCGTGAACGCCATCCACGCGGCCGGTGAGGTGCTGCGGCGCCTCCAGACGTACGAGGCCCGTCGGGTCACCATCGACGGCTGCGACTACCGCGAGGGCATGAACGCGGTGCGGATCAACGGCGGGGTGGCCGGCAACGTGGTCCCCGACCGCTGTGAGATCGAGGTCAACTACCGGTTCGCCCCGGACCGCACCCCGGCCGAGGCGGAGGCGCATCTGCGTGAGGTCTTCGCCGGCTTCGATCTGGTCGTGACGGACGCGGTGGCCGGCGCCCCGCCCGGGCTGGAGGCGGCCCCGGCGAAGGAGTTCCTGGAGGCGGTCGGCGCGGCGCCGATCGGCAAGCTCGGCTGGACGGACGTGGCCCGGTTCGCGGCCATGGGCATCCCCGCGTTGAACTTCGGGCCGGGCGACCCCAACCTCGCCCACCACCCGGACGAGCACGTCGAGATCAGCAAGATCCGCGACGGCGCGGCAACCCTGCACCGCTGGCTGGCCCCAGCCTGACCCACCCGCGCCGGGCGCCCACCCCGGCCGCCCGCGCCGGTGATCAAGAGGTTTGCGTCAGCCGGGCCCGTTGTCGGCGACGCAAACCTCTTGATCAGCTCCGGGTGGGGCGGGTGCGAGGGAGGGGATGGGGTTCTGTTGGCGAATCCGGCGGCGTTCGGCCACCACGTCTCGGATCCGTCGCTGCATCTGGCGACGGATCCGGATCATCTCGCTGTTGCTGATCACGCTGTCTCCTCCCCCGAAGGCGCGCGCCGGGGCATACCCGGTATGTGAATAGTAAGACGTACGGGCGAGCCGAATAGTTGCCCTTGATCGCGAACTATTTCTCGGCGTCCGCGCCCCGCACACCCGGCGGGTGCCGCTCCACTACGGTTGCTCCATGAGCCACAGCAACGGGCGGGAGGCCGGTCGCGGTCCAGCGCAGGAGCGGCACCGGGGCGCGGTCACGCTCCGTCGAGGGTCGATCCCGAGCAGCACCGCCGACCAGCGACTGCTGGATTCGCGCGGGCGCGGGGACTGGAAGACCAGGGACGCCTGGCGGGCATTGCGCATCCTCTCCGAGTTCGTCGAGGGCTTCGACACCCTCGCCGACCTGCCGCCGGCGGTCAGTGTCTTCGGCTCCGCGCGCAGCAGCCCGGACACCGCCGAGTGCAAACTGGCCGAGGAGGTGGGCGGGGCGCTGGCCCGGGCCGGCTACGCGGTGATCACCGGGGGTGGGCCGGGGGTGATGGAGGCCGCCAACCGGGGCGCCACCGAGGCCGGCGGGCTCTCCGTCGGGCTCGGCATCGAACTGCCGTTCGAGCAGGGCATCAACGACTGGGTCGACCTGGCCATCGACTTCCGCTACTTCTTCGCCCGCAAGACGATGTTCGTCAAGTACGCGCAGGCGTTCGTCGTGCTGCCCGGCGGATTCGGCACCATGGACGAGCTGTTCGAGGCGCTCACGCTGGTGCAGACCGGCAAGGTGACCCGGTTCCCGGTCGTGCTGATGGGTGTCGCGTACTGGCAGGGGCTGCTCGACTGGCTGCGCGACACGATGGCAGCCGGGGGCAAGATCGGGCCGGTCGACCTGGACCTGATCTGCCTCACCGACGACGTCAACGCGGCCGTCCGGCACATCGTCGAGTCCGAGGCAACGCTCTCCGTCGAGCAGGACGCGGTCCGCGACGAGGCCGTCGCCCGTAAGGGCGCCGACCAGCAGGCCGCCGCCGAGCAGGCCGCCGACCAGTCCCGGGAGGGCTGATGGCGGCGATCTGCGTCTTCTGCGCGTCCTCCCGTACCCTCGACCAGCGCTTTTTGGACCTGGCCGCGGAGACCGGCGCGGAGCTGGCCCGGCGCGGACACACGCTGGTGAGCGGCGGTGGCTGTGTCGGCATGATGGGCGCTCTGGCGGACGGCGCCCGCGCCGCCGGCGGGCGCACCCTGGGGGTGATCCCGCAGGCATTGGTCGACCTGGAGGTCGCCGACCTGGCGTCGGACGAACTGCTGGTCACCGACACGATGGCCAGCCGCAAGACGCTGATGATCGAGAAGTCGGACGCGTTCCTCACCCTGCCCGGCGGGCTGGGCACGCTCGACGAGCTGTTCGAGGTCTGGACCACGGCCACCCTGGCCCTGCACGGCAAGCCGATGGTGCTGATCGACACCGACGGCTTCTACCGCCCACTGCTGGACTGGCTCAGCACCCTCACCGACCAGCACTTCCTCAAACCCGCGGGTCTCGACCTCCTGACGGTGGCCACCTCCGTCCCCGCCGCCCTGGACTCCCTGGAGTCCTCCCTGACCTGATCCCGCCCCGTGTCGATCATGAAGTTGTCGGTGCCGCTGTCGGCGTGTCGCACCGCCAACTCCATGATCGACGGAGCTTGATGGGGTGGGGTTGGGCCGGGTGGGTGTCGTACCGGTCTGATGGGATGAGCTGATGCAGGCGTACCGGTTGGTGCGGCGGCCCTCAGGGCCGGCGCGGGGGGACGGGGCGGCGCCGACCGGCGGTCCCGTGCCCGCCGGCGGCGGCGCGTCTGCCGACATCGAGCTGGCGGGCGGCTGGCGGGTCGACCCCGTGCAGACCGAGGTGGTGGGGCACACCGACGGACCGATGCTGGTGCTCGGCGGTCCGGGCACCGGCAAGACCAGCACCCTGGTCGAGGCGGTCGCCGCCCGGGTGCGCGAGGGCGTCGACCCCGAACGGATCCTGGTGCTGACCTTCGGCCGCCGGGGCGCCACCGCGCTGCGCCAACGCATCGAGGCCCGGGTGGCGGCGGACGGCCACCGCGTGCTGCGCGAGCCGCTGGTGCGCACCTTCCCGGCGTACGCGTTCGGGCTGCTCCGCCGGGCCGCCGCCGAGCGGGGCGAGCCGTCGCCTCGTCTGCTCACCGGCCCCGAGCAGGATCTGATCATCCGGGAGCTGCTGGACGTGGTGGGCGAGGAGCCCGACGACGACCCGGTCGGCTGGCCCACCGACCTGCGCCCGGCCCTGCGGACCCGGGCCTTCGCCGGTCAGCTGCGCGACCTGCTCATGCGCGCCGCCGAGCGCGGGGTGGGCCCGCTCCACCTGGCCCGGCTGGGTGACAAGCTCGGCCGCGCCGACTGGCCGGCCGCCGCCCGCTTCCTCCGGGAGTACGTCGCGGTGCTCGCGCTGCGCGACGTCAGCAACCGGGGCTCGATCGCGTACGACCCGGCCGAGCTGGTCCGGGCCGCCACCGGCCTGCTGCGAGACGACGAGGAGCTGCTGGGCGCCGAACGCCGCCGGCTCGCCCACGTGTACGTCGACGAGCTGGCCGACACCGACCCCGCCCAGCTCGAACTGCTCTCGGTGATCGCCGGCGGGGGCAAGCCGCTCGTCGCGTTCGCCGACCCGGATTCCTCCACGTACGCGTTCCGGGGCGCCGACCCGGCCGGGGTGAGCACTTTTCCGCACCGATTCCGGACCGCGTCCGGGGCGCCCGCGGCGCAGGTGCTGCTGAACACGTCGTACCGGGCCGGGCCGGGTCTGCTCGCCGCGATCGCCCGGCTGGGCCGTCGACTGCGCGGCCCGGAGGCGCACCGCCGGCTGCGCCCGCTGCCGGACGCGCCGGCCGGTGTGGTCGAGGTGCACACGTTCCGCTCGGCGACCAGCGAGGCCGCCTGGCTGGCGCACGCGCTGCGCTCCGCCCACCTGCTCGACGGTGTGCCCTGGTCGCGGATGGCGGTGCTGGTGCGGTCCACCGCGTTGCAGCTGCCCGTCCTGCAACGGGCGCTGCACGCTGCCGGCGTACCCACCGTTGTGCACGGCGAGGACCTGCCGCTGCACCTGCAACCGGCGGTGGCGCCGCTGCTGCTCCTGCTGCGTTGCGCCCTGGAACCGGAGCACCTGGACGAGGAGGCGGCGGTCGCGTTGCTGCACTCGCCGCTCGGCGGCGCGGACCCGCTGGCCGAGCGGCGGCTGCGGCAGGGCCTGCGTGCGTTGGCGCTGGCCGGCGGTGACCGGCGCCCGTCCGGTGAGTTGATCGTCGAGGCGTTGCGCGACCCGGCGGAGCTGGCCGGCATCGACCGGCGGTGGGCGGAGCCCGCGCAGGCGGTCGCCGGGCTGCTCGCCACCGCCCGGGACGCGGCCGCCCAACCCGGTGCGACCGCCGAGACCGTGCTCTGGGAGGTCTGGGACACCAGTGGGCTGGCCGAACGCTGGGCCGGCGCGATCGGTCAGGGGCGGCCGGAGGCCGGCGAGGGGGACCTGGCCCGACGCAGGCGCGCGGAGGCGGCCGACCGGGACCTGGACGCGGTGCTGGTGCTCTTCGACGCGGCGGCACGCTTCACCGACCGGCTGCCCGGCGCCCGTACCGAGGTCTTCCTCGACCACGTGCTCGCCCAGGACCTGCCGGCCGACACCATCGCCCCGACCGCCGACCGGGGCGCGGCGGTGCGGCTGCTCACCGCGCACGCGGCGAAGGGCCTGGAATGGGACCTGGTCGCGGTGGCCGGTGTGCAGGAGGGCATCTGGCCGGACCTGCGGCTCCGCGGCAGTCTGCTGGGCTCGGAGCGGCTGGTCGACGTGCTGGCCGGCCGTTCCGTGGGCGGCGCGACCGCCGCGAACGTGGTGGGTCAGACCTCGGCGTTGCTGGACGAGGAACGCCGGCTCTTCCACGTCGCCATCAGCCGGGCGCGGCACCGCCTGCTGGTGAGCGCCGTGGCGTCGGCCGCCGTCGGCGGTGACGACCACGAGGAGCAGCCGAGCCGGTTCCTGCACGAGCTGGGTCCGGGCACGCCGCCGACCACCCCGCCGCCCGCGCCGCCCGGTCCGCGCAACGGCCCGCCACCCGGCGACCCCACCGGCGGTCCGCCGCCCACCCCATCCACGTCCGTCGGCGGAACCGGCAACGGCGGCGCGGCAGCCGACAACGGCGGCGCAACCAGCACCGGCGGCGCGACGCCGGAGGACGAAGACGGGGAACCGGACGGCTTCGGCGCGCTGCCGGTGACCCGGCCGCCCCGGGCGCTCA
>NZ_JAEVHM010000005.1 GCF_016802865.1 Micromonospora parastrephiae
CGGGCCGCCCGACCCTGGCCTTCCACAGCCGATTGGAGGCGCTCCAGCGGGTGATCCGGGAGCGCGCCTGGGCGACGCCGGGGCCCCGGGACGCGGCGCCGCCGACGTCGGCGCCGCTGACCGCCGTGACGGCGCAGCTGGCCGGCGCGGCGCTCGTGGGTGTACGTGGCCGCCGGGGACGTTTTGCGCGCGCTGGTGGTCACTGATCGGGCGACCTCGGTGGTGGTGCTCGGCGACCGCAGCACGGCCGAGGAGACGGTACGACGGTTGCGCGCCGACCTGGACGCGCAGGCGGGCCGGGCCATGCCCGCCCGGCTGGCAGCGGTGGTCCGCGCGGCGACGCGGCAGGACGCCGACCGAGTGGGCTCGATGGTGCTCGATCCGGTGCTTCCGCTGGTCGGCGACCGGGACCTGGTGGTGGTCCCGACCGGGCTGTTGCTGACCACGCCGTGGCACGCCCTGCCAGCGTGCGCGTCCCGGCCGGTCACGGTGGCGCCGTCGGTCGGGGTCTGGCTGGCCGCCCGACGCCGCCTGAACGCCAGCCGGCCGGCCGCCGAGTCGGCGGCGGTGACGGTGGTGGCGGGACCGGGAATCCCCCGAGGTGAGGCGGAGGCCCGGGCCGTGGCGTCGCTGCACCGAGGCGCCGTGGTGCTCACCGGGCCGGAGGCGACCCCGGCGGCGGCACTCGCGGCGATGGCCGGCGCCCGCCTCGCCCATATCGCCGCGCACGGGCAGCACCAAACCGAGAACCCGCTGTTCTCCACGCTTGAGCTGGCCGGCGGCCCGCTCATGGGATATGACGTGCAGGAGCTGCGGACCGCTCCGCGTACCGTGGTCTTGTCCTGCTGTGACCTGGGCCTGACCGACGTGCGGCACGGCGACGAGGCGCTCGGCATGCCGACCGCCCTGCTCGCCGCAGGCACCGCCACGGTCGTGGCGAGCGTCAGCCGGGTCGCCGACGAGGCGGCCACGGAGATCATGGTGGCCTATCATCGGGCGGTCGTCGCGGGCCGGCCGCCGGCAGCAGCACTGGCGGAAGCCGTACGCGGCAACCAGCCCTCGAGTTTCGTCTGTTTCGGCGCCGGCTGATCCGACAGGGAATCGTGCCGACAGCAGGTATCCAGGATGCCATCCGGCCCCCCATCCAGGCATGACTGACCACAATGGGAGGAAGCTCCGACGCCGGGCGGGTCTCGCCGCCAGCCTCACCGTGCTCGCCCTGGCGGCCGGTCTCCTGGCGGGGTGCCGCCCGAACGGCGGCGCGGCCAGCGGCGGTGCCGAGAACCACCCCGGCACGGCCAACGGCCTCGCGAAGATCGCCGGAGGCGGCTGCCCGGCGGCCGGCACCCGCAGCGGCGGACTGCTCCCGAAGCTCGACGAGGAGAGTTACACCTCGATCGAAAACCCCTGCCTGCCGTACGTTGACCTGGTAAGCGAGGTGACCCAACGGATCGTGCCTGGGCAGCGGCCCCGGGTCGACCAGTTCCTCGACAACCTCGGCCGCTTTGCCGACCGGCTCGGGCAGGTCAACGACGCCGTCCAATGCGCCTACCAGACGGACCGGCTGGCGGTGCGGATCTACCAGAGCCGGCGCGACTCGTGGGCGGTCGGCGTCGTAGCGGTCCTCCGTGGCCGCCTCGGCGCGGTCGCCGACAGCACCGCCTGCTTCCTGATCAAGCAGATCCCGCTCTTGGATCTGGCCACCCAGGGCATCGGACCGGAGCGGGACAACCCGGCGTACTGCTTCGACACCACCCACCAACAAGGCGACGGTGAGGACTACACCATCATGTGGATCGGCTCGTCGGCCCTCACCTGCCGAGGACTCCAGGACGGCCTGGTTCCCGGCGACGGCCGGCTTGTCGCAGTGAAGGCCCGACCCAACGTGTCGCTGCGCGCCGGCCCCGCTACGCGCGACCGGGTGCTGCGGCAGGTCCCCGACGGCACGCTGGGCCGGGTGACCTGCTACCGCACCGGGGAAGCCGTCCAGAACGACGACGTCTGGGCCAGGACGACCGTCCTCGGCGACACCGGCTGGATCGCAGCGGCCCACCTGGACAGCGCTCTGCCGATCCGGAGCACCGGTTTGTGCCCGGACAACTGAGGCGGCACCGCGCGCGCTGGCGGGCGATCCCACGGGCGGCCGGCTCACCACCGGCCAAGTACGACGACTCGCAGACCCGCGCCAGCGTCCGCGGCCTGCGCGCCACCCGCCCGGCCACCATGCACCGCGTCCGCCGGGGGCGGCCAGCCGAAGAACCTGCCCTCCCCAACCCTGCGACCCAGCCCACACTCGCCGCCGAGTTGCCCACCGCAGAACGGTTTCATAGCGAGTGACCTGCGCCAGGCCGACACCTGGCTCTCGCTCTCCCAAGCGAAGGGCTGGACCTTTCAATCCGCTGCTCCCCGCTCCACGACGAAGCTACCGCCCAGCAACAGGCGCCGGGAGCGTTGTGCAGGCACGGCACCCACGCGCGACGCCGACAAGTCCGAAAGCCGGGCGGCCGGCGAGACGGTGAATCGCCTGCACCGGACGTCCGCAGACCTCCATAGCTGACATCACCGCTGACCGGTGCGGCGGCACTCGATCGGGGGAGAACCCGGCGGATCGGTATCTGCTACCGACCCTGCCGCCACGTATCCAGAAGACCGGCGGGAAGTCGTTCCGGCCGGAGAAGGGAGCAGGACAGATGTGCGGTATTCAGATCGGTGCCGAAGAACTGCAGAACATCCTCATCAACCGAGGGCCGGACGCCTCCGGTGAAGAGGCCGCCGCCTGCGGAGTCCAGATCGGGGCGCCCGAGGTAAGCCGGGTTCTCGCCAACCGCAGCTCCGCACAGCTCGCGCCCGCCGCCTGCGGGATCCAGATCGGCGCGCCAGAGAACGCCACGCTGCAGCACAACGCCGGCCCGAACGCCTAGCCGGGTGCATTACCGCGGGGCCCGTTGGCGGCTTCGACCGGCCTACGGGCCCCGCTGACCCGACACACAGCACTTCTGGAGGAGGAAGGAAAAGCCATGATCGGCACCCGCCTGGACGACATCGACGCGCCGCGCCTGATCCGCAGCGACCACGGCTGGTGGTTCATCGGGAACCAGACCTGGACCCTGCTGCGCCCCGAGTGTGTGGGGCCCGACGGCACGGTCGACGACGCCACCACTGGCTTCCTTCGCCGCATTGGGGCGTTCCAGCCGCGTATGCCGGCCTCGTTCTCGCTGACCGTGCTCACCACGACCACCTGCAACCTCGGCTGTGGCTACTGCTTTCAGAACACCGGGCTGGACAACACAGGCGGCGCACGGCCGCCGCGGATCCGGCGGGCCTGGCTGGACACTGGCATCGTCGAGCGCATCATCACTTTTGCCCGCGACCGGATGCGTCAATGCGAGCTGGATCGCCTTTACCTGCTGCTATTTGGGGGTGAGCCGCTGCTCAATCCGCGTGGCTGCCTCACCCTGCTGGACCGAGCCCGCGTGATCGGGCTCGACCAGTGCGCCATGACCACGAACGGCGTTCTGCTGAGCCCGAGGCTGGCCCGCGAGCTGTACGCGGCAGGTCTCAACGGCGTGCAGGTGACGTTCGACGGCAGCCGGGCGGACCATGACCAGATCCGGGTCAAGCGGTCTGGAGCGCCCACCTTCGACACCATCCTGCGCAACGTGGCTCGCGCGACCGAGGTCACCGGGCTGAACTGGAATCTGCGGGTGAACGTGTCGCACCACAACTTCGACCGCATCGCCGACCTCGTCGGGGAACTGGCCGCCGGCCTGAGCCCCGACCGGTGCACGGTGACGTTCGCCTGGGTGGGCGACGCGGGTTTCGGGTACCGCAACACCATGCGCCACATCGATGATGTGAGCGATGCGTTCGCGAGCTGGAGCATCGCGGCATTGGAAGCGGGCTTCCGGATGGTCCGACCCACCATGAGAACCACCTGCCACATCTGCTCGGTGCCCGGAGGTCGGTACGGCGCCGTGGTCAACGCCGACGGTCAACTCTTCAGCTGCTGGCAGTCGGCCGGAAAGCCCGGCTTCGAGGTGGGCAGCATCGACGAGGGGTACCTGGACGTGGCCAGCGTCCCGGAACGCTGGGTGCGCTGCGGTTACGAGTACGAACAACCGAGAGCGGCGCTGGCCGATACCTTCCAGGACCGGGTGGACGGTCGGTTGCTCGACTACCTCTACACCAGCGGCCGCCTGTAACCCTGTCGATGAGATAACGCCGATCAGCACGTCAGCACCCGACCTGCTTCGACGGCCCGCGCCGGAGTTGAGTCGAGCAATGCGGGAACCCGCTTCCGAAGCTTGCCATCACCTGCGCCAGCCCGGTGCCCAGTCGTTGCCGTCCCGGCGCACTCACCCGCCTGTGCGGCGGCAGGACCATGATCGGCAATTTTGGTGCCTCCCGCACCCGGTTGCGCTAGGTGACGGCGCGGCGCAGGTAGACCAGCTCCGCCCGCCGGGCCCGGGCTCCCGCGGCGGCGGCCGCGGCCTGCGCCGGGGTCAGCTCAGCGGCGAACGCGCGCTGCAGGGTGCGCAGCGCGGCGGCGAGGGCGGGTACGTCGTTGACGCCATCGCAGCAGGCGTGCCGATGCCGGCCCACGTCGAGATCGCGACGATCAACACCCCTTGCCCGCACGGAACTGCACCGCCATGCCGAGTCCCGGCTTCCGCCGATATCCACGACGGCGCCTTCCACTCGCACACCATCGCGAAGCCGATCCTCACCCGCGCCTGACGCAGACGTATCTGGCGCGGCCGGCTACCCCTTTATCGATATCTCCGACTCCCATTGGAAGGAACGGTCATGAACATCCTCAGCCGGACGTCCGTGGTGCTCACGGTCTGCGTCGGACTCGTAGCCGCCAGCCTGGTGGTCGCCTCGCCTGCCAGCGCCGCCACCGAATACTCATTCAGATCCGAGAGTTCCGCGACCAGCGAGCACCCCTTCGGCAGCCTGTGTATCGACGTGTCGTACGCCAGCACCGCCAACGGCACGGCCATCAAGCAGTGGCCCTGCGACGGCGGCCCGGCCCAGAAATGGACCATCGTCTTCGAGGGAAGGTGGGACGGCGTCGTCTACTACCAGCTTGTCAGCTCCCTCTGGTCGCCAGACGGCCCCAAGTGCCTCGACCTGCCCTGGGGCAACCCGGCCGCCGGTCAGACGCTACAACTGTGGGACTGCCTGGGCGTCGCCCGGCAGCTCTGGTCCGTCACGCAGGTACCCGGCTCGAATGGCTACGCGCTGCGCAACCTCCAGACCGGACAATGCGTCGATGTCCCCTGGGGCGACCCCATCGCGGGCAACGCCGTGTGGCAGTGGACCTGCAACAACACCGCCGCCCAGCAGTGGAACTTGCGCGCCTGGTAGACGGGCTGCCGCCTGGTCAACCGCTCGGTTGATCAGGCGGCAGCCTGGAACACCGACCGGGTGTTCTCGCCGGTCCTATGGTTCGCTGGCCAGGCATAGAACAGGTAGAGCAAGGCCGCGACCTCGACCGCACATGCGGCGCCGAGGAGCACGAGGGCGAGAAGCTCGAGCGGGTGCCAGCCGGTGTGCAGCGGATCGGTGCCGATGAAGTAGTGGAACGGTGAGAGCCAGCGCACCCAGTGCCACCCGTCGAGCATGCCGCCGATGGCGTTGGCCATGTAGGCGGCCAGGGCAAGGCCACCGGTGATCGCGAGGACGGCAGCCCGTTTTCCGGTGGTGGCGCCAACGAGGAAGGCGACGCCAGCGAAGCTCCACACCAGGGCGACCAGGCCGGCGGACGCGGCGGCGACGTTCGACAGGGGGATGTCCATGCCGATCCAGGGAACAATGATCATCAGCAGGAGCCCCGGGATGGCGGCGATCCCGGTGAGCGCGCTGCCGGCGGCGGCCACCCGTTGCCAGGCGAAAGCAGCTCGCGAGACCGGATTGGCCAGCATCAGCTCCATGCCGCCGTCCTCCTCCGGCCGAGCGATCGTGCGGGCAGTCAGCGTGATGGCGCACATCAGGACCAGCAGTGGGCCGACCAGGCTGAAGATGGTCGCCTGCAGATAGCCGGCGGGTGACAGCATGTCGGCGATGCCGAGGAAGTCCAGCATGCCCTGAGGCAGCGCGTCCTGCTTCAGCTCCGCGGCTCCCTGGAACTGGCTGTAGAACGAGGTGTAGATGGTGGTGAAAGCGGCGACGCCGCCGGCCCAACCAATCAGTGCCAGGCGGTCGTCACGCCAGGTCTTACGCACCAGCGCGGGAAGCATCGCCGGCTCCTTCCCCGTGGTAGTAGAACGACAGGAACGTCTCTTCCAGGTCGGGCTCGGCCGACAACATGTCCACCACCTCATGACGTGCCGCCGCCTTGACCAGCGGGTCGATGCGGCCGTCGACCGTGCATTTCAGCACCGGCCCGGACACCACCACGTCACTTACTCCGGGCAGGACACTGAACTCTGCCGGGTCCACCGGATCGTCGAAATGAATCTCGACGGCGCGGACCGCCCGCTTTCCCAGTGACTCAACCCGCTCGACCGCGGCCAACTGGCCGTCGCGGACGATGGCGACCCGGTCGGCCGCCTGCTGCACCTCGGCCAGGACATGAGAGGACATGAAGACGGTCTGCCCAGCACCACTGGCGTCGCGGACCATGGCCAGGAACTCCTGCTGCATGAGTGGATCCAGGCCACTGGTCGGCTCATCCAGGACCAGCACCGCCGGCCGGTGCATGAACGCCTGCACCAGGCCGACCTTCTGCTTGTTGCCCTTACTCATCGTCCGTACCGAGCGCGAGAGGTCCAGGTCGAGCCGCTCCGCGAGCTCGGTCACCTGCGACCAGGCCACGCCGCCGCGCGCCGCAGCAAAGAAGCGCAGCAGGTCTTCCGCCTTGTCGCGCCCGGGGAACACGAGCTCGCCGGGCAGGTAGCCGATCTGACGGTGCAGTGCGGCCTTGTCCCTGCGCGGGTCGAGCCCGAGCACAGTCGCGTGGCCCAATGGTGCCGGCAAGTCCACCACGATCCGCATGGTGCTGGGCCAGGTGCGCCCGACGACAGGCCGTGCCTGGGTGTTCGACGCCGACGCAGGGGATGTTGCCCGCGCGCACCGACTGCTGGCGTACGTCCCCGCTGATGTGGCGTTGTGGCCGCAGCTGACCGGCGCGGAGATTCTGCACCTGCAGGCCTCCACCGGCCCGGGCACCGACCTGGCCTATCGTGACGAACTGGTGGAGCGGTTCGCGCTTGACACGACCAAACCGGCGCGTACGTATTCGTCGGGGAACCGGCAGAAGGTCGCGCTCGTCGCGGCGTTCTCGACCCGGGCGCCGTTGCTGGTGCTGGACGAGCCGACCAGCGGCCTCGACCCGCTGATGGAGCGCGAGTTCCGTAGCGTCATGCAGGCACGCGACCGGGGGCAGACCGTGTTCCTCAGCTCCCATCAGCTGGCTGAGGTCGAGGCGGTGTGCGATCGCGTCGGCATCCTGCGGGCGGGTCGGCTCGTCGAGATCGCCACCATTGAGCACCTGCGGGGCCTGCATCGCACCGAGGTGACCGTGTCCTACACCGGCAGAGCACCGGATCTCGGCGCGGTCTCCGGCGTCGAGGCCGTTGAGGAGACCGGGGTGGGTCGGTTGCGGTTCTCGCTCATCGGGCCGCCCGCTGCGGCGTTGCGGGCGCTGGCCGCCGCTGAAGTGACCGCTTTGGCATTGCGAGAGCCGAACCTTGAAGAGATCTTCCTCGACTACTACGGCGAGCAGGCCAACTGATGAGCATGTCGATGATGGCGCCCGCCTCTGGAATCACCACGCAGGCCGTTCCGGGGAGGTCGATCAGCGGGCTGGCAACACGCCAGCTACGCTGAAGCGGCCTGATCGTGCTGGCCGTGACCGCGGTCATGCCGGCGCTGGTGGCTGGCACCTACACCAGTGTTATGGCGGATCCCGCCGCTGCGGGCAGCATCGCCGAGCTTGCCGGGAACCCCGCCATCCGGCCCCTGTTCGGGGAGCCGGTTGCGCTCGACCAGGCGGGCGGGTTCACGGTGTGGCGGGTCGGTACCTTCGTCGCCGTCCTTCTCGCAGCTTGGTCGATTCTGGCGACTACCCGCATCACGCGCGGCGAGGAGGATGCCGGCCGTGGGATGTGCTGCTGGCCGGGCGGGTGTCGCTGCGGGTGGTGGTGGCCCGCCACCTCACGGCGGTCGTGATCGTGCCGGTTGTCGCCGGTGGTGCCGTCGCCACGGTGTTGCTGCTGGCCGGCACCGAGCCGGCCGGAGCCGTAGTGCACGGAGCCGGCGTGGGCGTCCTCGGGTTGTTCTTCGTCGCCCTTGCTGGGCTGACGGCGCAGGTGTTCCCGGCGCGGGCGACCGCGACCGGAGCGGCCGTGGCGCTCCTCGGCACGGGCCTGCTCGCACGAATGATCGGCGACGGCCTCACCGAGTTGGGGTGGTTGCGGTGGCTGTCACCGTTCGGGTTGCTCGCGATCAGCGAGCCGTACGCGCAGAACCGAATCCTGCCGCTGGTGCTCCTCCTCTCCGCAGCGGTGGTGCTGGTCGGCGCCGCGCTCGGCGCCGCCGGGCACCGCGATGTCCGCGGTGGTCTGGTCGCCCCCGCCGCCGGCCGGCAGCCGCAGTTGACATTACTGAGCAGCGTGGGAGGGTTCGCGGTGCGGCGTCTGCTGCGACCGCTGACCGGGTGGGCCCTCGGCGTCGGCGCCTACTACCTGCTCATCGGCTGTACCGCGATGTCGGTCACCGGCTTCCTGGCTGATAATCCGGCGCTCGCTGCCGAAGCAGCACGAGCGGTTTCACCGCGCTCGGTGCGGTCGAAGGGTTCGCCGCGACTCTGTTCGCGCTGCTCGCCCTGCCCGTCGGCGGCTTCTGTGCAGTTCGGATGTCCGCCTTCGCCGCCGCCGAGACCAACCGCCACCTGACTTTGCTGACCGGGCAGCCGGTCAGCCGGCTGCGCCTGCTCGCCGCCGAACTTGCCGCCACCGCCGGCGGCGCCGTGGCTCTGGTCATCGTCGCCGGATTGGCCGTGTGGGCGGGCGTCACCGCGACCGACGGTGATTCGAGCCTGCTCGCGGCCCTGAGCGGGGCGTGCAACGCGCTGCCTGTTGTGCTGCTCAGCCTCGGCGCGGCCACCCTCGCCACCGGCTGGGCACCCCGGGTGGCCGCGGTCGCCGGGTCGCTGCCCGCGACCGGCGGTTTCCTTCTGCTGGTGATCGTCGACAGCATCGGCGCACCCGGGTGGATCCGTGAGGTGTCCGTTCGCCCATCTGGCACCCGTCCCCCTCGCCGGTGTCGACTGGGCCGCCACCCTGGCCATGACCGGCGTGGCCGCAGTCCTGACGGTGACCGGAGCCTTGGGCTATCGACGGCGGGATCTACGCGGGTGAGCGCGCATCGCCGTCGGTCAGGCGGTGTCGGTACGGCCACCGGTCGGCTGCTGGTAGACGTCGGGGATGTCGTCGCGGTCGGCGTCGACGGTCTCTTCGTCGTGAATGCGCCGGTAGGTGCGGTTCCGCAGGCGCAGGATGATCGTGGCCAGCACCGCGGCGGCGAGGGAGCCGGTCAGCACGGCGACCTTGACGTGGTCGTCGCGGTCACTGCCGAGACCGAAGGCCAGTTCCCCGATCAGCAGCGACACCGTGAATCCGATCCCGGCGAGCACGGCCAGACCGACCACGTCGATCCACGCGAAGCCGCTGTCCATCCTCGCCCGGGTGAATCGAGTGACCAGCCAAGTCGCGGCGGTGATCCCGATCGGTTTGCCCAGCACCAGGCCAACGACGATGCCGATCGCGACCGGGTCGGTGAAGGCGGAGCCCAGCCCGCTGAGACCACCCACCGTGACGCCGGCGGACATGAACGCGAAGACCGGCACGGCGACGCCGGCGGAGATCGGCCGGAAGCGGTGCTCGAAGTGCTCGGCCAGCCCGGGACCGGCGTCCGGGCCGCCCGCCTTGCGGCTGCGCAGCACGGGGACCGCGAAACCGAGCAGGACCCCGGCGACGGTGGCGTGGACACCGGAGGCGTGCATCAACGTCCAGGTGGCGAACGCCAGCGGCAGGAGCAGCCACCACGACCGGACCCGGCGCTGCACCAGGACGGTGAACACCGCCAGCGGGACGATCGCGGCGAGCAGCGGCAGGATCGACAGGCTCGCGGTGTAGAAGACGGCGATGATGACGATCGCGAGCAGATCGTCGACCACGGCGAGGGTGAGCAGGAACGTGCGCATGGCATTCGGTAGGAATCGGCCGATGACAGCGAGCACCGCCAGGGCGAAGGCGATGTCCGTGGCGGTCGGGATCGCCCAGCCCTTGGCCTGCCCACCAGCCGAACTGACGTTGATCACCGAATACAGCACGGCGGGGATCAGCACGCCGCCGACCGCTGCGGCGATCGGCACCGCTGCCCGTCGCGGATCGCGCAGGTCACCGGCCACGAACTCGCGTTTCAGCTCGAGGCCAGCGACGAAGAAGAAGATCGCCAGCAGGCCGTCGGCTGCCCACGTCGCGGCCGACAGGTCGAGGTGCAGCGACGGCGGGCCGACCGTGAACCTGCGCAGCGTCTCGTAACCGTCCCGCCAGGGAGAGTTCGCCCAGATCAGAGCGAGGACCGCGCCGGCGAGCAGCAGAATGCCGCCGATGGTCTCTTTGCGCAGGATGTCGCCGATCCGGCGGGCTTCCGGCCACGACCCTCGGTCGAACAGGCGTGGGCTTTGCGGGGGTGTTGCCGTCATGAGTGCGCCACTTTCGGGGTCGGGTCGGACGTTGCCGACCAGACTTCCCGGCGCACCGTTTGCAACCGTACCGGCCTTGGCCGTGTGCATTGTGCGGACGTAGCTGCGGCAAACGTCACGATCCTGTCGGGTTGGACTGCGGCGGGCCCGCTGGCTCGCCAATGCGCTGTCACACCGCCTTGCTGGTCGAGTAGGCGCCGTGGAGGAAGAGGTCGACGAGCTGGTGGGTGTCGATCTCGGGGTGCTGGTGCAGGTTTCGGCTTCTGCCGAAGAACATGCCGAGGAACAGGTCGGTCAGGGTGTGGGCCGGAAGCCGTAGCTGCGGCTGCTCGGGTTCGATCAATTCGAGGATCGCCTGCCGGGTGGCGGCCTGTGAGGCGTCACGCCCGGCGGATCGCTGCCGCAGCTGGGCGGGGTCAGTGGCGCCACGCCCTGATCTGCGGTTGGGATTGCCGGAGGCGTGCAGGGCAGCGATGACCGCGCCCATGCGGTTGAGGTGGGCGTCGAGCGCGTCGACCGCGTCGACGAGTCGGTCCACCAACGGTTGCTCAAGCGAGATCGATCGCAGCTGTTGAAGGACATGGGTGGGATCCATGGCTGCGGCGACGCACGCGTCGAGCACGGCGTCCTTGTCGTCGAAGACGCGGAAGATCGTGGCTTCACCGATGCCCGCGGCCCGGGCGATCTGCGCGGTCGTCACGGCGGCCCCACGCTCGGCCACCAGGGGGAGAGCGGCGTGGAGGATGGTCTCGCGTCGCTGTTCGGCGGTCATGCCTGTCGCCCTGCGCCGATTCGGATTGGAAGTCATACACCAACGCTACGGAGTGAGTACTTACTCCCTCAACCGATTTATGCCACGGTACCCGGGAAAGCGCCCGCCAACCTGAGCTTCTGGTGGTCGATCAGATCCGGGTGATCATCGACACGTAAGCCCTCAACGAACTCTCCTCTCACCGAAGGGTAGGGTCGGGTGCGTCGCCGGGACGTGACGCCATTGCGCCCCCGGCAGCGACAACCCGTTTCGTGAGCGAAGGCGCTCACTGCTGCGTCGGCGGCCACGTCCGCGACCCGGCAACCCCTAGGTCAAGCAGCGCACCCGCAGCCGGTGGCGCCGGTGTACGCCCACGCGCGTACACGTCGAGTGGAAATGAGAGCCATGTCCTCGCAGTTGTCCGCAGTACGCCCGCCCCGATGGTCACGCCCCGACTGGCTGACCTCCCCGCGGGTCCTGCGCACCGAGGTCCTCGCCGGCCTGGTCGTCGCGCTGGCGCTGATCCCCGAGGCGATCTCGTTCTCCATCCTGGCCGGCGTCGACCCGAAGATCGGCCTGTTCGCCTCCTTCACGATGGCCGTCACCATCGCCTTCACCGGCGGTCGCCCCGCCATGATCTCCGCCGCGACCGGCGCTATCGCGCTGGTCGTGGCGCCCCTGGCCCGCGATCACGGGCTGGGTTACCTGATCACCGCGGTCATCCTCGGCGGAGTGCTGCAGGTGGTCCTGGCGCTGGTCGGGGTCGCAAAGCTGATGCGATTCATCCCGCGCAGCGTCATGGTGGGCTTCGTCAACGCCCTGGCGATCCTCATCTTCACCGCCCAACTGCCCCACCTGCTCGGCGTGCCATGGCTGGTGTACCCGCTCGTAGCGGTCGCGTTGGCCGTCATGGTGTTCCTGCCGAAGTTCACCACCGTGGTCCCGGCGCCGCTGATCGCCATCGTCCTGCTCACCGCGTTCGCCGTCATCACGCATATGAGCGTGCCGACCGTCGGTGACGAGGGCACCCTGCCCGACAGCCTGCCCGTGCCCGGCCTGCCCGACGTGCCGTTCACCTTCGACACGCTGACCACCGTCGCCCCCTACGCCCTGGCCATTGCTCTGGTGGGGCTGATGGAGTCGCTGATGACCGCCAAGTTGGTCGACGACATCACCGACACCCATTCGAACAAGACCCGCGAGTCCTGGGGCCAGGGCGTGGCGAACATCGTCACCGGTTTCTTCGGCGGCATGGGCGGCTGCGCCATGATCGGCCAAACCATGATCAACGTGAAGGCGTCCGGCGCCCGCACCCGCCTGTCCACGTTTCTTGCCGGGATGTTCCTGCTCATACTGGTTGTTGCTCTGGGCGACGTGGTCGCGCTGATTCCGATGGCCGCCCTGGTCGCCGTGATGATCATCGTGTCGGTTGGGACGTTCGACTGGCACAGCATCGCCCCCGCCACCCTCAAGCGCATGCCAGCCGGCGAGATCATCGTCATGCTCGTCACCGTCGCCGCCACCCTGGCCACCCACAATCTGGCCATCGGCGTCGTCCTCGGCGTACTCGCCGCGATGGTCATCTTCGCCCGTCGGGTGGCTCACTTCGCCGACGTCACCAGCGTCCTGGACCCGGACGGCTCGACGCGGATCTACCACGTGCACGGCGAGTTGTTCTTCGCCTCCAGCAACGACCTGGTCTACCAGTTCGACTACGCCGCCGACCCTGAGCACGTAATCATCGACATGAGCGCCGCGCACATTTGGGACGCCTCCTCGGTAGCCGCGCTGGACGCCATCACCACCAAGTACGAGTCCCGTGGCAAGCGCGTGGACATCGTCGGGCTCAACACCGCCAGCGCCCAGTTCCACGAGAACCTCGCCGGTAATCTCAAGGTTGGCCATTGATGACGCACAGGCACACTGACGCGATGACGCCAGGGCGCATGCAGATCGGCGAAGCCGCCGAACGGGTCGGGCTGAGCATCCGCACCATCCGGCACTACGAGGACGCCGGCCTGGTCGTGCCGTCGGCGCGCAGCGAAGGCGGGTTCCGCCTCTACACCCAACCCGACCTCGACCGCCTGCGCGTCGTCAAGCGCATGAAGCCGCTCGGGTTCACCCTCGAGGAGATGCGCGACCTCCTGCAGATCCTGGACGCCCTCCCCGGCGCCGACGGCGACGAACGCGTAGCCCTGCAAAATCGGCTGGCTACGTTCCACACCGCTGCGCAGACCCGCGTCCAAGCCCTGCGCGCGCAACTCGCCACCGCCGAAGGCTTCGCCCAGCAGATTCAGGGCCACATCGACCAGCACAACCGCTGACGCCGCCGGCTGCGCCTGCCTCCTCCGCGCCAGGGCAGGCACGAAGGCGAAGGCATCCTTTTGCAACGCACCGACTGGCGGCGTGGCACGACCCGAACGACAGGGCGCTTCAACGGCCTCAGGGCACCCCAAGCCGACGGCCGGCCCGTCAAACTCGGCATGGCCGGCAACGCGCCCACCGGTCTGGCCCACGACACCTGGATCCAGGTCACCGGCCGCTACACCGACCGCGTCACCCGCGACTCCATCAACGACGAAGACATCCCCTATATCGAAGACATCCCCTATATCGACGTCGAATCCTGGTGACAGGTGACCGCCCCCAAGGACCCGTACGAGTAGTCCTCCGCACCGCCGGGCACGCTCCCGGCGAGTACGGCCGCCGGAGCGCCGCAGACACTGCGCGGGAGTGCAGATCTGCGGCGGAGTCCACCTCGGGCCATGACACCCTCCTGGGTGAGCTCGGTAGCCTCCAGCGTGGCTGGTGGCCGCCGCGGTCGCCTGCCTCCGTTTCCGGCTTCTGGGCAAGCTCACCCTCGACTGCGACGTGTGGGACAGCCCGGACGGCAGCGGACAGCGCCTCATGTCGCCGAAGCTGCAGGATCGCGGTGCCCGCTGCGGCGGTTACCTCACCTGCCGCAGCGGCGCGCCGCTCAACGAGAAGGTGACCGTGACGTACACCGTCGATCCGGAGCTGGTTTCCATGCGGGCGCGGCCGGCGCCGTGGTCCTCGTCGACCAAGGCGAGGGCGAGATCGATCGAGGGTCCTTACCGTTCGCTGTCCAGCTCCGCCATTGCCGGGGGCCCGTACCGTTCACCGGCGGCGGCGCCGGCCGGTACCGCCAGTTCGATGGCGGCCAGATCGTCGTCGGTCAGCGTCAGGGCGAGCGCGCCCAGCGACTCGGCCAGCCGGTCCGGGCGGCGGGCCCCGACCAGGGGGACGATGTCGTCGCCGCGGTTGAGTATCCAGGCGATGGCGACCTGCGCGACGGTGACGTTGCGCGCGTCGGCGATCGTCCGCAGCGCCTCGACCAGGCCCAGGTTCGCGAGCAGGTTGTCGCCCTGGAAGCGCGGGCTGAAGCCGCGGAAGTCGCCGGGGGTGAGTGCGCGGTCGGCGGTCCATCGGCCGCTGAGCAGGCCGCGGGAGAGGACCCCGTAGGCGGTCAGGCCGATGCCCAGCTCGCGCAGGGTCGGCAGGATCTCTGCCTCGATGCCGCGGGAGAGCAGCGAGTACTCGATCTGCAGGTCGCTGATCGGGTGTACGCTGGCGGCCCGCCGGATGGTGTCGGCGCCGACCTCGGAGAGGCCGATGTGGCGTACCCGGCCGGCCTGCACCTGCTCGGCGATGGCTCCGATGGTTTCCTCGATCGGCACGTCGTGGTCGAGCCGGCTAAGCCGGTAGATGTCGACGTAGTCGGTGTCGAGGCGGCGCAGGGTGTACGCGAGGAAGTTGGCAACCGCCTTGGGCCGGCCGTCGGAGCCGTGCCAGCCGCCAGCGGCGTCCCGCAACGCCCCGAACTTGACGCTGATCTTCACCTGTTCCCGGTCGCGGCCGCGCAGCGCCCGGCCGATCAGCATCTCGTTGTGCCCCATGCCGTAGAAGTCGCCGGTGTCGATCAGGTTGATCCCGGCGTCGAACGCGGCGTGGATCGTCGCGAGGCCCTCCGCCTCGTCAGTGGGGCCGTAGAGGTCGGACATCCCCATCGCGCCGAGTCCGAGTGCGGAAACTTCCGGTCCGGTACGGCCGAGCGTACGCGTCTGCATGTCAGCTCCTGTCTTGATTGTCGTGTCAACCAAGTCCCGGAGAACGGATTCAAACGCCATCGCGCTGTCGCGACCCGCGACGACGAAGCGCTGTCCGCTACCGGGCCACCCCGCGCATCGTCACGATCAACGAATGGCTACCCGCCAACTTCTGAACCGGGCCTGTCGCCTGGTAGAAGTTTGTCCAGGGTGATCGGTAGGTCTCGGATGCGGACGCCGGTGGCGTGGTACACGGCGTTCGCGATCGCCGCTGCGGCGCCGACGATGCCGATCTCACCGACGCCCTTGGTCCGCATCGGGTTGACGTAAGGGTCGTCCTCCTCGATCCAGTGCACCTCGATGGCGCCGACGTCGGCGTTGCTGCTGATGTGGTATTGGGCGAGGTCGTGGTTGACCACGTGACCGAACCGAAGATCGAGCACGCTCTGTTCGTGCAGCGCCATGGACAGCCCCCAGGTCATTCCACCGAGCAGTTGCGAACGGGCGGTTTTCGGGTTGACGATCCGGCCGCACGCGAATACGCCGAGCTGTCGGGGTACGCGTATCTCGCCGGTTCGCTCGTTTACCCGTACCTCGGCGAACTGCGCGCCGAAGCTGTGCATCGCGTACTGCTTCAGGTAGGGGTTGTCCGGCGTGTCGGCGGTGACCTCCAGACCGTCGGCCGGCACTGTTCCACCGTGCTCGGTGGTCAGTCGCTGGCGCAGCTGGTCGGCGGCCTCGTGTATCGCCGCGCCCCAACTGGTGATCCCTGCCGACGCACCCTCCTCGGCCGCCGGTGGGTAGGTGCTGTCGCCGAGCCGCAGATCGACCTGCTCGATGTCGACCTGCAGGGCGTCGGCGGCGACCTGGGTCAGCGCGGTGCGGGTGCCGGTACCGATGTCCACGGCCGCGATCAGCACGAGGTACCGGCCGTCCGGGCCGACGCGGATGGTCGCCTTCGACCCGGGTAACCGGAGCACCGGGTACGTTGCCGCTGCTACCCCGGTGCCGATCAGCCAGCCCCCGTCTCGACGGGCCCGAGGGGTCGGGTCGCGCGGCTCCCACCCGAATCGGCGGGCACCCTCCTGCAGGCATGCAACCAGGTTCCGGCTGGAGAACGGCAGCTGGAAGTGAGGGTGGACCTGCGGTTCGTTGCGGATGCGCAGCTCGATCGGGTCTAGGTCACAGGCGATGGCCAGCTCGTCCATCGCCGACTCGAGAGCGAACATGCCGGACGCCTCTCCCGGCGCCCGCATGATCGTCGGCGTCGGTACGTCCAGCTCGGCCACCCACTGCTGGGTACGCCGGTTTGGCGCGGCGTACATGCTCGGGGTGGCTCTGGTGCTGTGCTCGGCGAACTGCCTGATCTTCGAGGTCTGCTCGATCGCGTTGTGTTCGATCGCGACCAGCCGGCCGTCGCTGCCGGCACCCAGTCGTACCCGTTGGAACGTCGGCGGCCGGTAGCCGGTCTGGGAGAACGTCTGTTGCCGGGTGAGTGCGAACTTCACCGGTCGACCCGGTACGAGCCGGGCGGCCATCGCGGCGAGCACGACATCGGCCCGCGGATAGACCTTCGACCCGAACGCGCCGCCGACGTGTGGCGAGATCACCCGTACCCGGCTGGGGTCGAGCCGGAAGGCACCAGCCACCGCGGCCTGTATCCCGGTCACCCCCTGGGTCGACAGACGCAGGGTGAACCCGTCGCCGGTCCAGCAGGCGATCGTGGTGTGCGGTTCCAACGCGTTGTGGGTGTACCAGGGGGTGCTGTAGCGCGAGTCCACCCGTACCGCCGCCGAGGCCAGCGCGGCATCGACGTCTCCTTCGGAGGTGTCCATCGGGAAGATCGGCAGCACCTCGTCCGGTACCTTGAGTCTCTCCCGGTGGCCCGGCACCTCGCCCCGGAGGTCGACGTTGTGTGGTCGTTCCTCGTAGTCCATCCGGACCAGGCCGGCGGCGTCCCGGGCGATCTCCGAGGTCTCCGCGATCACCCCGCCGACGATCTGGCCGCGAAAGGTGACCTCGTCGGACTGCAGGGTGCGCAGCTCACCGTTGTCCGTGCTGAGCCGAGGAGCGTTCTGGTGTGTGAGCACGGCCAGCACGCCCGGCCGGGCGCTCGCCTGGCTGCAGTCGATCGCGGTGATCCGACCGACCGCGATGGTGCTCTGCACCGCGAACAGGTACACCGGGTGCTCTACCGGGTGTTCAAAGGCGTACGGAGCCAGGCCGCGTACCTTCTCCGCGCCGTCGAACCTGTCCAACGGCTGACCGATGGCCGGTACGGGGGTGGTCATCGCGGCCCCCCGGCCAGATCCAGCAGGGTAGCCACTAGCGTGTTGCGGGCCAGCGGCACCTTGAACGCGTTGCCCGGCATCGGCCGGGCATCGGCGAGCTCGGCCTCGGCAGCCTGGCGGAACCGTTCCTCGTCGGCCGGTCCACCGCGCAACAGCTCCTCGGCTCGATACGCTCGCCACGGCTTGTGCGCCACCCCGCCAAGCGCGATCCGCACGTCCCGGACCACGCCATCCGCCAGGTCGATGGCTGCGGCCACCGCGACCAACGCGAACGCGTACGACGCCCGGTCCCGGACCTTGCGGAAGTGCGACCGGGTGGCGAAGGGTGCCGGCGGCAGGTCGATCGCCGTGATCAACTCGCCGTGCTGGAGCACAGTGTCCCGCTGCGGCTCCGGCCCGGGCAGCCGGTGCAGCTCGGTCATCGAAATGACCCGTTCCCCGCCTGGCCCGTGGGTACGGACCGTCGCGTCCAACGCGGCCAAGGCGACGGCGAGGTCCGACGGGTGAGTCGCGACGCACTCCGGTGAGGTGCCGAGGATGGCGAGGTCGCGGTGGTGCCCCTCGATGGCGGAGCAGCCGGTTCCCGGTTCGCGTTTGTTGCACGCCGTGGTGATGTCCTGGAAGTACGGGCAGCGGGTGCGCTGCAACAGGTTCCCGGCGGTGGTGGCGAGATTGCGCAGTTGGCCGGAGGCGCCGGACAGCAGGGCCTGGGAGACCATCGGATAACGCTGGCGGACCAGCGGGTGGGCCGCACACTCGCTGTTGGGAGTACCGGCACCGATGCGTACCCCGCCGCCAGGCAACTCCTCGACCCGGTCCGAGACCAGCCGCCGCACATCGACCAGCAGGTCCGGCTGGGCCACCCCGAGCTTCATCAGGTCCACCAGATTGGTCCCCCCGCCCAGAAAGGCACCGTGCGGCGCCTCGGCGAGTAGCGCCACAGCGCCGGACACGCTGCTGGAGCGTTCGTAGCGGAATGTCCTCATCGCCGAGCCACTTCCTGGATCGCTGGCACGATATTGGCGTACGCGGCGCAGCGGCACAGGTTGCCGCTCATCCGCTCGCGGACCTCGTCGTCGGTCACCGTCCCCACGGTCGGGCCGTCACCCCCGCCACTGCCCACACCGGCAGGTTCACCCATCGTCACCGCACTCGGCCAGCCGGCCTCAGCCTCGGCCAGCATGGCGACCGCCGAGACGATCTGGCCCGGCGTGCAGTAGCCGCACTGGAAGGCATCGTGGCGGATGAAGGCGCGCTGCATCGGGTGTAGCTCACCGTCCAACGCCAGCCCGGCCGCCGTCACAATCTCGGCACCATCGTGCGCCACCGCGAGCGCGAGGCAACTGTTAACCCGCCGGCCGTTCAGCAGCACGGTGCACGCACCGCACTGCCCGTGGTCGCACCCCTTCTTGGCGCTGGTGTTGCCCAACCGCTCCCGCAACGCGTCGAGCAGCGTGGTGCGCACATCCACGGTCAGACGATGCGGAGTCCCATCCACACGAAGGGTGACTTCGACTTCCGTACTCACGGCACCGACCTCCGACAAGATTCAGCGAACCCCACGACCCAACGGTAGCCAGTTCGCCCAATTTCGTCCCAAAAACGCCAGTCGGCGGCGATGCTTCATTCCCAGGGAAGTTTGAGCAGGGCGAGTTCGGCCAGGCGTCGTAGGTCTGCGCGGCTGGCGCCGGAGGCGGCCTGGACCGCGAAGCCCTGGGACAGGGCGATCACGTACGCCGCCGCGTCCCGTGGCTCGACGGTCACGGGGAGGTCGTCGGTTTCCCGGGCGCTGGCGAACCGCTCGGTGAGCACGACCTCGGCCGCCTGACGCCGGGCGCAGAGATCGGCCCTGGCTTCCGCCGCAGCGTCTCCGGTCACAAGCGCGCCTTGGACCAGGAGGCAGCCGGGTGGGGTGTCCGGCCCGGTCGTGGCATCGGCGGCCCCGAGCAGCCAGCGCCGGACCACTTCCCGCACGGTGTCGGCCTCCAGTGCTGCTGTCCCGTAGCCGAACACGGTGTCTCTGTAGCGGTCGACGACCTGTTTGAAGAGGCCCGACTTGGAGCCGAACGCGCCGTAGATGCTGCCGGCCTTAAGGTTCGTCGCGGCCGACAGGTCGGCCATCGTGGTCCCCTCGTAACCCTTGGTCCAGAAGACGCGCAGCGCCGACTCCAGGACGCGTTCGACGTCAAACTCACGCGGCCGGCCCATCACCATGGTGACATCCCTCACTTTCTGAGTGCGCATTCAATATATCACTTGCCGGCACCTACCTGACGTGACATCTTGAATGTTCACTCAAAAATGATGGAGGGAAGTCCGATGGCTCAGACTCTGGCCGGCAAAGTCGCGACCGTCACCGGTGGCTCGCGCGGCATCGGCGAGGGCATCGCGCGGCGGCTTGCGGCGGCGGGCGCGACGGTCGCAATCACCTACAACTCCTCGGCAAAGCAGGCCGAGTTGGTGGCGAAGTCCATCCAGGAGGCAGGCGGCACGGCACTGGCCGTGCGGGTCGACGCCGCGGACCGCGCCGCCGTCCGCGCCGGGGTCGCGGAGATCGTGGCGCAGTTCGGCCGCCTCGACATCCTCGTCAACAACGCTGGCGTCGGCGGCGTCGGTGCCATCGAGACGATCACGGACGAGGGCTACGACCACACCGTCGCCGTCAACCTCACCGCAGTCTTCGCCGCCAGTCAGGAGGCGCTGCGGCATCTCAGCGACGGCGGGCGGATCATCACGATCGGCAGCATCAACGCCGACCGAATCCACTTCGGCGGCGGCAGCGTCTACGCCCTGACCAAGGCCGGCGTCGCCGGCTTCACCCGCGCGCTCGCTCGGGAAGTCAGCAGCCGGGGCATCACTGTCAACACCGTGCAGCCCGGTCCGGTCGACACCGAGATGAACCCGGCTGACGGGCCGTTCGCCGAGATCACCCGCCCCTACATCGCCGCCGCCCGCTACGGCACCGCAGCCGAGGTCGGCAGCCTCGTCACCTACCTCGCCGGCCCGGACGCGGCCTACATCACCGGCGCCACGATCAACGTCGACGGCGGCTACGCCGCCTGAGCCCGCACGAGATCCCGGGCCGGGGCACTCCCAGACCCTGGTAGTGCCGGAGCACGACCGCGGCCCGCTGTCGGGCCGGCACGGTGTCGAGCGCTGTCCGCAGGCGCATCCGCTCGTCGGTCGCACCGGCCGGGTCCCCCACCGTGACCTCCGGCATGGCGTCTCCGGCCGACCGCTCGCGCCGCCAGGGCCGACGGGTCTCGTCGATCGCGGCCCGGTAGACCATGGTCTTGACGTAGAGATCGGGCCGTTCCAGCTTTCACCAGCGGGGGTAGAGCTTGACCAGCGCGTTGGCCACGGCGTCCTCTGCCGTGTGCCAGTCGCCGGAGGTCACGTACGCCAGCTTGCGCAGCGACGCCACCTCTGACGTCACGAACTCGCGGAATGCCTGCTCGTCTTCGGCTTTCACGTCGACTGCCTCCCTGTGACGGAGGTAGAACGCAGCCGCCGCCCAGGGAGTTGCACCGTCCGGAAGAGTAGTTGTGCGATTACCACCCTGTGATGGCCTCGGGCTACTCGGACGGATCCTTTCGGGCCGGGCGCGCAGCGCGGTCAGCCCGAGCAGGCTGGGCGCGTCGCGGGCCATCGCCGGTACCACGGGCACCGGGGCTTGTCCATTGACAAGATCGACGACGTCGCGAACGGAGGCGGCGCCGTGTTTCACCTGACCGCTCGGTGGAGACTTTCCGCCGATCGATGTCCGGCCATGAGAGGACGTTAGAGACGGGCCGTTACCGAAATGCCGCGCAACTCGTCTGGAATTGCCGGCGGGGCTGTGAGTTGCATGGCGCGCTGATCGAAGAACAGGCGCGCGACGAGGTCGCCGCGGGCGCCGGTGCCAGTCCTAGAGAAGATCGACTTCAGATGGTCCTGGACGGTGTAGGTTGAACCGCCCCGGATCTTGTAGAGACTTCCCCGCTTGGGAAGGATCGAGAGATGGCAGGAACGAAGCCGTATCCGCAGGAGCTGCGGGAGCGGGCGGTGCGGATGGTCGCGGAGGTGCGGCCGAACTACGAGTCGGACTGGGCGGCGATCACGGCGGTGGCGGCCCGGCTCGGGATCGGCACGGCCGAGACGTTGCGTAAGTGGGTCCGTCAGGCGCAGGTCGACGACGGCCAGCGGCCGGGGGGTGACGTCGGAGGAGTCGGTGGAGCTGAAGCGGCTGCGGCGGGAGAACGCCGAGCTGCGGCGGGCGAATGAGATCTTGAAGGCCGCGTCGGCTTTCTTCGCGGCCGAGCTCGACCGGCCTACGACACGCTCGTGAGTTTCGTTGACGAGCATCGGGACCGCTTCGGTGGAGTCGAGCCGATCTGTCGCGTGCTGCGCCAGCACGGGCTGCAGATCACCCCGAGCGGCTACTGGGCGGCCAAGAAGCGACTGCCGTCGAGGCGGCAGGTGCGTGATGCGCAGCTGACCGAGCTCGTCCGCGAGATCCATGCGGCGAACTACGGCGTCGACGGAGCCCGCAAGATCTGGCACGAGCTGCGCCGCCAAGGGCATCCGACGGCCCGGTGCACGGTCGAGCGGTTGATGCGTGACGTCGGCCTGGCCGGTGTCGTGCGGGGCAAGAAGATCCGCACCACCACCGCCGATCCTGGGCGTGAACGGGCCGCGGACCTGCTCAACCGAGACTTCACCGCCGCCCGGCCGAATCGGTGCTGGGTCGCGGACTTCACCCACGTCGCCGCCTTCTCCGGCGTCGTTTACGTCGCATTCGTCGTCGACGTCTACTCAAGGGCGATCGTGGGTTGGTCCGCGGCGACGAACAAGCGCACCCCGCTGGTCCTGGCCGCCCTGGACATGGGGTTATGGCGCCGCGACCGCGCCGGGCAACCCATCGACGCGGGCCTGGTGCACCACAGCGACGCGGGCAGCCAGTACACGTCGTTCCGCTTCACCACCCACCTGCTCGACGCCGGTATCGACGCCTCGATCGGTAGCGTCGGCGACGCCCTGGACAACGCCCTGATGGAGTCCACCATCGGCCTCTACAAGACCGAGCTGATCAAACCCCGAGGCCCGTGGCGCAGCCTCGCCCAGGTCGAACTGGCCACCGCCGAGTGGGTCGACTGGTACAACAACCAGCGCCTGCACTCCGCCACCGGGCACGTCCCACCGACCGAATACGAATCGATGTTCTACGCTCAATCCCAGCCCCGCGAGGTGGTTGGAGCCAACAGCTGAGGTCTCCACAGAACCCGGGGCGGTTCACGGCATCCGACGCCTTGTCGGCGGCCTCGACGACGTGCGCAACACCCTGCGCGACGCCCACAGCGAGGACAAAGGCAACGTCTACCGCGAGCTACGGCTCACCCTCACTTACAACCCTGGTGAAAACCAAATCAGCGTCGAGGCTAAGCCCGACGCTGATTACTGTGGGATAACTGTACGTGTCCGAGGGGGGATTCGAACTCTTGTACGCGTCATATGAGCACCATTTCGGGGTGCACATGCTCATAGATTACGGTACGGCCAGGGTTGGCTCAAGCCCGCAGGCTCATTACCTTCCGCAACCATACATAGCAGTTCGGGCGCATTGGTTCGCTGCTTGTCTGGTGCCTCGCTCTATCATCGAGTGGCAGGTTTGAACGCGTGGCCATAGGCTGGAGGCGACCCGCCCGCGTCCCGGTGAGTCTCAGTCGGTCGACGCTGACGGCAGCCCGTATCGCTCGCGTTCTTCGGCAGTCAGCTCTCGCGGTTCTCGGTCTTCGACCAAGCGCTTCGCCTGGTCGCCGCATACGTCCCAGCTTAGGATCCTGCCGTCGTTGTAGGTGACAATGAGGGTGTCTTGCCAGGACAGGCTGCGAACTATCCCGTCTGGCGTGTCGAGCACGCCGAGGGGCCGCCCGTCTTGGGTGTGCCAAATGTAGAGCGTGTCATCGTCGCTGATAGATGCAATCAGGTTTCCTTCGGGTGACCAGCTGATTTGACGGACGGCATTTGTGTGGCCGACACAACGCATGCTTATGTGCTGCTGCACGACGTTCCAGATCTCGATCTGGTTGCCGACGGCGGCAGCGAGTCCGGTGGAGTCATTCGACCAGGCCAGGGCCGCTACCTCGCCGTCACCTTCGGTTCGCCATTGATGGGCGAGGGTGTAGTCGTCTCCTCGCCATAAGCTCACGTTGTGTTTGCTGGCGACCGCCGCTATAAGGCCTGAGTCTGGGGACCAGGTGAGCGTTCCCGCGCTTTCTTCGCCTCCGTCGAGGACTGCTAGGCGCTGCGCTTTGGCCACGTCCCACACCGAGAGGGCGGGTCGCGTTCTGCCGAAGAAGCAATGCGTGTGGACGACCAGCCGTGAGCCGTCGCCGGACCAGGCAAGTCCGTAAACCCACGGTAAAGGCGTCATTTTCGTTGCGTGTTTCGGGGTTGGTCTTGGACGAGCGCCCCACTGTGCTCGCAGGACACCGGATCGCGCGTCCCACACCGTGACCTGTTCTTGCATGGCGGTGGCGACCAGGTCACCTAGCGGCGAGTACGCGATCGACATGCAGTCGTCGTCTCCGAGCCTCAGCGGCAGCGTCGCCTCGTCCGTTTCGATGATCTCCGGCGTCGTTCCCGTCCGCTTTATGGCGGCTCGTTTGTGCTCCGGCGACCATGACACTTCTCGCAGGCTACCGGTGGGCAGGCGGCGGAAGCTTCGGCCGACAACATCCCAGAGCTCCACCTGGTGGAATGAGCTTCCCAGGCCGATTCGCTTGCCATCGGAGGACCATGCGATCGTGCTTATTCGGTGAGGGCGTGCCCGCCGCTCGACTGTCCGTCCCGTGGCGACGTCGATCAGCGCCACGCGGTGTTGGTGTCGTGTTCGATGCACTGCGTAGGCGATGACATCCTCGACGGGCGACCACGCCATTGCTTCGGCCAGGCCGGGAGGCGCGCTTTCGGCGGCCTGGCCGGTATCGGTGTCGTAGATCCACAGAGTGCGGCGTTCCCGTGCGAGGGTCGCAGAGCGGCGCATTGAGAACGCCGGAGCTGCTGAGACCGCGAGGCGGGTTCCGTCGGGTGCCCAGCACAACACCGGGTCTGACCACGCTACCTGCTGTCGCAGGATCTCCGACGTCTGCTCGCCGATGCTGATCACGAGCAGCAAATCATCTGAGGCGATGGCCAGCCGGTCACCTTGAGGAGACCATGCCGTGGCGTGAACACTTGTGGCAGGGACGCTCGTAACCAACCCTGGGATGTCATCATCCAAGCGATAGACGTCAACGGTTCGGTAGTCGAACGTTCCCGCGAAGCACAGGTCACCGCCCCACGAGACCGAGTCGAACGATGTCAGGAGACTCCCTCTTCGCCTGCCCAGGTTGCGGCCGTCCGCGACGCGCCACAGCATGAGGCCTCGATCGTGCTCGGTGAGGGCAAGGGTTCCGGTGGCACTGAGCAGGGTGTGACCGCACGCTTCTGAGTCAGTGGCGAAGGCGACACCGGCAAGACGGCCGGTGTCGTCCCAGGTGCAGACGCGGCCCATCTTGTCGGCGGTGCGCAGTCCTTGGTTGTCGGGCAGCCAGACCGCGGAGGTGATGCCGGTGGTGTGTCCGATGAAGAGGCGCCTTGTTCGCGGTGTGGCGGTCAGGGCCCATCGCGTCATCGTCGCTGCCGGCGTGGGTGGCAACTCGTGTAGCGCGGTGTGGGCGAGCGCCACGGCCAGTTCGTTGTCCTGTCGGCGCACCTGTTGCGCGAACTCGGCAACGCGCTCGGACTGTCGGGCGCGGTCCTGGTGATCGGTCTCTTGAGAGGCGTCGAGTAGCTGACGGGCTGCGGTGGAGAGAGTCACCTCGGCTGCCAGCGCGAGGGCACCGGCGAGCGTTTGGCCGCGTAGGAGGTCGTCTGTCTGTGGGTTCGCTTGCCATGCTGCCGCGCGGTGTTCGAGCCGGGTGATGCGGTGCAGGCGCTCCTCGTTGGCGTTGATCAGAGCGGCGAGTCGGTGCCACTGGCGAAATAGTGCGTCGTGGGTCAGTTCGAGGCAGGTGCCGTCGTCAACGTCGATAATCAAGCGAGCTGCTCTGAACTCTTCAAGGATGTGGTCGGCGGTGGTATCGAGGTCGGCTCGGCGGATCGTCCGTCGTACGGTTTCCTTGCCTTCCAAGCCGACGCCGTGCAGCAAAGCAGAGTCGACGGCGTGTTGGGGGTATCGCTCGGTGAGGGATTCGTAGATCTGCTCGGCGTGAGCTGCGATGGCGCCGCCCACCTCGCCGGCCTGTTCGTATTGGGCCACCGTGATGTGTCGGCCGTCGGACTGTAGGTGCAGACGTTGTAGCAGGTGGCTGAGCAGGGGAAGCGCGTCCCCGACTGTGGCGTCGGCGGTCATTCGGTCGATGAGGTCGTCCTCGAACGTGAGTCCGGCAGCCCGGGCGGGCCCCGCGATGGCCTGTCGGATGCGGGCCGGATCCAGCAGACCGATGGCCACCGGCCGGGTGATGAAGCCGGCCTGCTGATCGGTGAGCCGGCGGCGGAACTCGGGCCGGATCGCCACCAGCAGGCGCAGTTCCGGCAGCACCGTCAGCGTCCGGGTCAGCAGGCTCCACCACTGGGCCCGATCTTGCTCGTCGGTCAGGGTGTACAGATCCTCGGCCTGGTCGACAACGAGCAGCACGGGTCCGCGGGCGACGCTGAGGAAGCTCGGCACAACTTGTAGTGGCGCTTCCGGAGAGGCGGCTTCCTCGCGCAACAGCCGCGCCGTCTGCAGCACAGCGGTCGGGCGATCCGCCAATGCAGCGGCGAGGCTCATGAACGGATCGGCAGCCGGGCGAAGCGGACCCACCACAGTCCACCGCCGTGGTAGTCGAGCAATGACGCCCGCGCGGATCAGCGATGACTTGCCCACTCCCGACGGACCGACGATAGCGACGATCCGCGTCGCCGGCGCCGACCCCGAGCGCTCCAGCCGGTGCAGCACTTCGCTTGCCTCGCGGTTGCGGCCAAAGAACACGCCCTCCCGCTCCACCGTGAACGGCGCGAGGCCAGGGTACGGGCTTTCCGGGCTCCGCCACGTGACCGCCGTCCGGCGGTGTAGGAAGTACCGCCAGCCGAGCCACAGGACAACACAAAGCGGAAGCCACAGGTAGGCGTAGTCAAGGACAGACCGCCACGGCCCACGCCAGCTGTCCGTGCGCGCCGTCACGATGTTGATCGCCAGGCCGACGGCGATCGTGCCCAGCAGGGCACCGGATTCGCGACGGTACTCCCTTAGTGCCCGCCCCACACGGTCATCGCACTACGAGAAGGCACTGCTCGCCAGCGCGTGGCGGATAGCCGACAGAGACAACAACTATGGCCGGGACTGGACTCACACCCTTGACGTGGCTAAGCCCGGATCTCGATCAGCGGCACCGCGAAACCGATGGATTGCACTGCGACGTGCTGCTCTCCCTGTGGCTGAGCGAGACACCCACCGTCGCAGCCGCCTCATGTCGTGATGAGGTGCCATGGCTTGCCGAAGGCGACGCGACGGAAGGCGTCGATCTCGCGCAGGTGGGCGTCGTGCACGTATGGGACGAGAGCGGCCTCGCTGGCGTGCAGGCAGGCCCGGTAGCCGATCTCGCGCAGCGGGTGTCCATCGGGCGGTGCCGGGCTCTCGGGATCCCAGCCGACGATGGCGCAGATGCTCTGCGCGGTGCGTCGGGCGTGGGGACGGGCGATGGCCCAGGCCGGCTCGGGGTACATACCGCGCAGGCTCCACAGGTCGCTGCGGTCAGGGATGGTGGGAATCTGCTCGTGGTCGGTGGTGGTGCCGGCCAGCTTGTCGAGCCGGTTGCGCAGGCTCTCGCGGCGCCCGGCGATCGCGATGTTGTCCGTCAGGGCCGACTCGGTGAGCCACGAGACCGCGTCATTGTGCTCGGACGGGCCGAGCCCGGCGGCGGTGACGGCCTGCGCTGCGGCGGCGTCGAAGTCCTGCCAGAACTCGTGCGAGCCGACGCCACACGGCCACCAGTCGAGGTAGCTGTCCTGGTCGGTGATCGGCTGCCGCCCACTGATGAGCGCGGCTACCTCGGGGAAGCCGGTCGAGGTGTACCAGTCGGCCAGCTCGACGCGGCCGAGCCAGTCAGTCAGTCGCCACCACGCGTCCCGCTTCGGGCGGGAGCACGCCGCCGCGAGGGCCAGCTGCAGCACCACGGGACGCAGGTCGTCGGCGACCATGTCGTACAGGTCCATACCCCAAGCCTCGAGGACCGGCGAGTGGTGCAGGTCACCGGAGTGCACGCCGACGGGCAGGCTCAGCGCCTCGGCATAGGCGGCCACGAACGGATGGGCATCACCGGGTGTCTCGTCGTCGTCGAGCACGACCAGGCGGCCGGTGAGGGTGCGATGGATCGGCACGTTGAGCTTGCCGTTCTTGGCCCAGTTGTAGGCGGTACGGCGCGGGACGCCGTTCTGGTCGGCCCATTGGGACAGCGGGAGCGGAGTCATGAATCGACGATGGCACAGATAGCACAGTGCCATCCAGGAAAGCTGTGCCATTTGTGCCATCCGCAGCAATGGGCATTTGCGACAGCCGACGCTCAGGCGGGTGGCTGGCTGCGCTCACCAGCGGCTGCGGGCCGCCGGCGCGGCCTACCTCCCGGGTGCACTCCTCGCCATCGGCCTTGCGTTCACCACCGCGACCGCCGTCGCCAGCATCTTGGCGGCAGCCGGACACATCGCCGACGTAGGATTTCGGCGGCGGTCACGGCGTTCAGGTTAGGCGTTCTGGGAGCTGGCCGACCTTGGGACCGCCCTCACCACCGGCATCACCGTCTGAGCAGTCTTGCCGCTGTAGTTCACTCCCTCGCCCCGCTCCTGTGGACCCGGATGACCATCGGCTTGACGCTGCTGGCGCCCCTGCTCTCCCGGTAGGGAGCCTTGGTCGAGCTCGCCCAGCCCGACGCCGACGGCTTCGGGTGCCTGCGCTTGCCCGAGCACGCCGGCGCATCGCACCTATCCGGGTAGCGGCGAGACCAACACTTGCAAAGTGAGCCTCTCGGCCCGCCGGGCCCGCGCCTCCGCCCGGTGCCGCGCCTCCAGTTCGCCTCCGGAGGTCACCGCTGCCACAGTGCCCGATCTCCCTGCATGCCCGGAAATTGCCAGCCAGGTCGGCTGACCAGGGGTGATGTCTGAGGTCGAACGCCCTCGCCGAGATCAAGTCAGCTGGCGGTAACCGCCGAGGCCATTCCTCGGTTCAGGCACCATTAGCCGTCTTTCTAGGATGGATGCGAAAAGCAGATGGAGGGACTGTTGACCATCGGTGCAGTCGAACGTCACGTCCAAGACGCGGACGAGGAGCACACGCCGCTAGACGGCGACGGCTTTCTCGACGTCGGCGCGGCCGCCAGCATCACGCCAGCCGGGGACCTGGCCGGACGTCCGGGAAGCTTTGTCCTGCTTGCGCCAGGCGGCGTCGGAAAGTCGGTCTTACTCGATGGTCTGCGGCGGCAGGAGGACGGCCTCGAGGTGGACCTCGTCGGGCTCCGGGGCGCCGATATCGGCCGAGCGATCGATGCGGCGATCGCGTGCGGGAAAACGATTTACCTCGATTCCTTGGACGAGGCCCTGCTTACCGAGCCGGCCCTTGTCCGGCTGGTGAACCGGGCGATGTCCGGACCCGGCGCCGATGGGGTCAAGTGGCGGCTCGCGTGCCGCCCTTCAGCTTGGACCAGTGCATTTGTCGACGGCGCCAAGAGTGTCAAGAGACTGCGCCTCCTGCCGATGACGCGTGACGCGGCCCGTCGCCTGCTCGCCACCCTCGATGTCGACGAGGGCTTTCTGGATGCGCTGGCTGCGGCGGGCCGGAGCCGGTTGAGCGCCTCGCTGTTGCATTTCATCGCGGCGGCCCGGCAGTGGCAGGAGACGGGTCGTCTTCCAGGCCGGCGAGTGGATGCCCTGGAGTCGGAGGTTCAGCGGCTGCTGACCGAGCGGGAGGATCTTCGGCAGCCGTTGCGGACGGGCGCGGACGTGCGGCGCCGGACCGCCGGCCGGCTGGCTGTCTTCGCTGCGTTCGGTGGGGTCGGCCGGTTCGCGTTCCGCACCGGCGCGGGTCAGGCCGCCGTCGCGGTCGCCGGGTTACCGACTAGGCCGGAGCCGGACCGCCCCGACGTCACGGTTGGGGGCGAGGTCTACGCGGAGGTGCTGGGCAGCGCGTTGTTCGACACCGCGCCGCAGGACACCGTCGCCTTCCGGCACCAAGAGTACGTTGACTACCTCGCCGCCAGGTACGTGGTGGACCGCGCGCCCACGCGGCCCCAGGTCACGGCCCTGCTAGGCCTGACCGATGGGGTACTGCCGCGCTCGATGGTCGCGGTCGCGGCGTGGATGCTGGCGCTGCGCCCGGAGATCGCCGACGTCGTCGCACCCGCTAACGCAGCGGCCTTGGTCGAGTCCGAAGTTGACCTGCCGACGGCCGCACGGGCGGCGGTCGTGGACGCGCTGCTCGCGGACGCGCGGGAGCACGAGGCGCCGCCGCGGTGGTCCCTGGACCTGTCGGTCGTCGTCCACCCCGACCTGGCACGGCAGCTCACCGACCGGCTGGCAGCCGGGGTCGACCAGCCCTTCGAGGCGTGGTGGATCTGTCGGCTCGCCCTGGCCGGACGAATCTCGGCGGTCGCCCCTGCGGCGCTGGCGATCGCGCTCGACGACCGGCTTCCGTCGTGGGTCCGCAGGCCTGCGATCGATGTGGTGACCGACCTAGGCTCAGCGCCCGAGCGGGCGGCTCTGCTCGACGGCCTGAAACTCAACCCGGACGCAGACCCAGACGACGAGCTGCGGGCCGGACTACTTCACGGGCTCTACCCGCAGCACCTGACCACCACCCGGCTGCTGCCTTTCCTCACCCGGCCGCGGCGTGCCAATTTCATCGGCGCATATCGAAAATTCCTCTGGGAGTTCCCGGCCAGGATTCCGAACGCCGATCTGCCCGAGATTCTCGCCTGGGCGCGTGCAAGCCTCGAGCCTCATGGATCCGCCGAGGCCCGTCGATGGACGAGCGATGTGCCGGTTCGGATCGCACAACGAGCCGTAGCCGCATCCGATGACCCCGCAGTGCTGAGACCCTTGGCCGAGCTCGTCATCGACCTGACCGGACACATGCGCGTCGACGCGCACTGGGCACTAGACACCGCCCAGCGTCGACATCTCACCCTCGCCGTCGCGGCGCGACTCGACGAACACCGATGGACCGTCCTGCTCCAACTCGGTCTCGTCACCGCCGACGACATCAGCTGGCTGACGGACGCAGTCAACGAGGAACGAGCCACCGGCCACGACGTCCTGGCTCGATGCCTTCAGCGGCTAATTGCCCCGCCTGCCCCAACAGAAGACGAGCAAGAACACGACGAGCAGGAAGCCGAGGACCGGCCCGACGCTACCGCACTCCGAGCCGCCATCTCGGCTGCCCGTCAAGACCTCGCCGCGTGGGCCGCCATCCCGATAGCTCTGGTGCTGGGCAACAAGTTGGAGCCGTTGTTCCTCTGCGACCTCGGCGCTCGCCAGGGCTGGTCGCTGCTGACGAACGACGAGCAGCGAGAGGTCCTTGACCGGGGCCTCGAATACCTCGTTGAGCATCCACCCAACCCGGACCTGTGGTTGGGCAAAGCCGAGATCGGACTCGATGCCATCCGCGACTGGTCCGGGGTCTACCTGCTGACGACGCTAGCCCGCCATGCGCCGGAGCGCCTCGGCGACCTCCCGCAGACGACGTGGGCGAGGTGGGCGCCCGCCATAGCGAACGCCTGGGCCTTCGCCGACATCGACCTGCTCGGGGACCTTGTCGACCTCGCGCCCGCCGAGGCGAAGGCCGAAATCCGTACCGCGGTGCGAACTTCGCTCGACAGCCGCACCGAATGGCGGCGCACACCCCTCCACAAGTACTTCGCCCAGGACCTGGTGCCCGACCTGACCGCCATCCTGCCGCAGCGCCGCTATCCCGACGACCAGAACGCCGACGTTCTCGCCTTCCTGATCGAACATGACCCGCACGTGGCCGCTGTCGCGGCCCGGTCGGTGGCGAACGGAGATGACTCGCAGCTGTCCCGCGCCGCGAACCGGCACCTCGCCCACATCGACACCCGCGGCACGATCGACCGTCTGTTGAGCGAGTCGACGCCGCCCGGCGGATTCCTGGAACTCGTTGAGACTCTGCCGCTGGACACGGTCGACGACGACCGGCTGGCCGACCTGGCCCGCCTCCTGCTCGGTCGGCTGCCGTTCACCAACACGCGGGAAGATGAGGGTTCGTTCGACAGCCCGGCGCAGCGGGAAGCCCGCATGTGCAACTACGCAGTCGAGATGCTGGCCATGCGCGGCCTCGCCACGGAACTCAAGGTGCTAGCCGACGGGCAGCCGCCGCAAGCGCAGGCGCTCATCCAACACCACCTGCGTCAGGCCCGCCAGATCGCGGCCGACAATGCCCAGGCCCACCTCGACCCGACCGGCCTGCTCGACCTGCTCGGCCGCTCGGACCTACGGCTCATCCGCAACTCCGGCGACCTGATCCTCGCCCTGCTGAACCACCTCGACGACCTGCAGCATGAAATCTCGCGCAACAACGGCTTCCGCGACCTGTGGTCACCGAACGGCAAAAACCTCGGCAGCGAGGACGACATCACCGACTGGTTGCGACGCCGCCTGACCGACCAACTCGGCCGAAACCGCGTCCTCCTCACCCGGGAGCCCCAAGTCGAACGCATCGCGGTCAAGGGCTCCGGCACACGGATCGACCTGACCGCAGGAGCCCCGACCAACACAACACCCGTTGAAGTCGCCGAAGCGATCATCGAGGCGAAGCTGGTCACCAACGACGAGGTGCCCACCGCACTACAAGATCAGCTCGTGCGGCGATACCTCGCAGCGACCAGCCAACGGCACGGCATCTACCTCGTGTACTGGCTTCCTCCCGAACAACGGACCTCCGGATCGCGAAAGTATGCCGACAAGCAGAAGCTCCTCGACGACATGCGGCGCTGGGCCGCGGAGGTGGCGCCGCAGTTCGACGTGAGCGTCTACGTGCTCGACGTCAGTTGGCCGAAGCGCCAGTGATGGCCAGGCTCGACGGACTTGGAAGCTCTGACGGCCGCTGCTGGAGCAGGTCAACGCACGGCTGGGTGGCCTGACGGGGGTGGTGAGCGTCGCGGACGCGTTGCATGCGCAGGTCGCTCCCGCCCGCGCTGTGGCCGCTGCCGGCAGGGACGCGTACGTGTCGCGGTCAAGGCCAACCAGCCGAGCTTTGTACGCCCGGGACTCAGGCGCAAATCATGCACTGGTTCCCCGGACGCCGTCGATTCCTCACTCGCGCATCGGGGTGATCAGCCGTCCGCTTGCAGGATCATCGTCTCCTTGACGATCTGACGGATCTGAGCGCTGCAGTCCGCCTGCAGCTGCGCAGCCAACTGGTCCCGCAGAGCGGCGTCGTACTGCCCGATCCGGCCAAGCGCATTCGCCAGCTGCCTACGTACCTCGGAGGAGGCGTCAGCCGCGAGGTCTGCACCGAGATTGCGGTTCACCGGATTACGCGACCAAAGGACGGCCGCCATCTGCCGCGCTGCCGGGCTCTCGTGCTGTGCCAGGACACGGATCGCGTCGGTGCCGCCAGGATCGATGTCGATGAAGTGGCGCAGACCCTGGACGCCGTTCCGTTTCGCTAGGCGACTGAGAGCCAAGGCGTGGACGCGTTGGACCTGGTCCTGCCTGACAGCCAACTGTCCTACCGCCCCAAACACGGCATCCTCAAGTCGACCACGGAAGATGCCCAGGTCCAGATCGCCGGGGGCCAGCCCGCCGATCAACAGCCACGCCTTGTCGAAAACCTCCTGCCGCTTGCCTTCGTCAAGTGCAGGAGCAAGATCTGTCACCGCAATCATGGCCGCCGCGCGGTGGTCTTCTGCGGTGAAACCGTCCGAAGCGATCTCGATGAGCTTGTCGGCGAGCCTGTCCCGGTCCTCCACTGACAGGGCATGACCGAAGTAGCCGCTGGATTCGTGCGTCGTCCCACCGGACTCGTCGGTCGTGACGCGAGGGCCGGTAGGAGCCTGATGCACCTCCTCGACGGCGCGCACCGCCTGCTCGTTCACAGCGGGGTGAGATATCTGCATCCGAGCCAGGAGCTCAACGGCGCCAGCCCGAACAGTTTGATTGGGGTCGCTGGCCTGAACCTCCAAGACGTCTCTCAACCGGTGCAGGGCGGGCCCGGCTTCCCACAGGAGCGCGGTATGGCCCGGTTCTGGCATGTCCCGAATGGCGGCGGTGAGTGCCTGCGCGGGCGCAGGGTGCCCAGGGTTCGCCCGCAGCATCCTGGCAATGGTTTTGATCGCTCGACGCATTGACAGCTGGGACACCAGATGGTTGAGGTACGGGGTGAGCGCGTCCGTCACCTCCGCGATGTTGTCACCTCGAAGCGCGAAGGCCAGGTTGGACAGGGCACCGATGGCGGTCTCGCGAATGCCGTTGTCGGTCCAACCGGAGGCGGGCGCGACCTCAAGCCGGGTGAGTATCCACGGTACATACGAGCCGGACCTGTCCGCAGGCACGATATCGGCGACGACACTGAACGCTGCCAGCGCTGCCCTGATCGCCCATGGGGCCAGCGGCGGATCATTCAGGCAGCCCGCCGCGTCTGCACCGAGCTCCCTGGCTGCCGCGATCGCCATCTCGACCTCGCCGGCTGCTACGGCGTGGCGCAGCGCCTCAGCAGTTATGTAATCAATTCCGTACTTCACCAGGCCAGAGACAGCGGACCCCGCCGATCCGCAATCGTTGATCCACCGTGGTGACAACCACCTTGTCGGGTATCGCTATGGAACTCGAATGGCGTAGCGGTCATAAGAGGGTGTGAGGGATAGGGCGGACATGACCCGAGCCGACGACGGCGAGTTGTGGCGGCGGGCACGCCAGGGAGAGGCCGAGTGCTTCGGTGTGCTCTTCGACCGGCACGGGGAGGCAGTCCGGGCTTTTTGTGCGCGCCGAACCGGCTCGAGCGACGCCGCCGATGATCTGGTCTCCATCGTGTTCCTGGAGGCCTGGCGCCGGCGGGGTGAGGTTGAGCTGATTGATGGCAACGCCCTGCCGTGGCTGTACGGCATCGCACGCCGGACCATGCAACATCGCTGGCGGACCGCGCTGCGGCATCGGCGGACGCTGGAGCGGCTGACTCCCGTGCCGGCCACTCCCGACCATGCCGACGAGGTCGCCGGCCGGCTCGACGATGAGCGGCACCTGGCCCAGTTGCGGAGGGCCCTCGAGCGACTGAGGCCGCCCGACCGTGACGTGTTGTTGCTCTGCGTCTGGCAGGGCCTGTCCTACGCCGAGGCGGCGGTAGCGCTCGGCGTACCAGTCGGCACCGTCCGATCGCGGCTGTCCCGTGCGCGGTCCCGGCTCGGGGCCAAGACAGAAGCCCTGAACACACCCCACCCCGCGGCCTACCCGACGACCGCCTCAGCACAGCGACGGGAGATGTCATGAGCGACCTGCAAACCCGCCTGGACCCACAGCGCCAGGCCGAGATCCGGCGACTGCTGGTCGCGCAGGCATCGCAAGGAACTGTGGTGACTCGGAGCCGCCGCCTCGCCCTCGCCGGCTGCGTCGCGCTCGTCGTCACTACCGGCGTCGCTGCGCTCACCTTCTATCCCGACCCGCCGCCGCCGACCTATGCCGCCTGGACGGCCGTTCCACAGGCCGCTCCACCTCTGACCGCAACGGATGGAGAAATCGAGAGTTGGGCCTCGAAGTGCAGCGACCTCGGCGTCGGCGGGGTCGGCGTCGGAGGCGTCCCGGCGCGCCCGGAAGCCGCGGCTCGTCGGGAGGTGCTGGTCGATCGGCGCGGCGGTTTCACCTACTGCGTCGATGTTGCGCTGGGCAGCGGCACCTCCTCTGATCCGCTGATCGCCCTGTCCGGTCTGAAAGCCAAGGGACTCGATGGCCTCAACCTCATGCAGGCCACCGTCTCCGACAAACCGTTCGCCAAGCCGCAAGGCAGCGCTGTGTTGGTGCTCGGCGGCATCTCGCAGATACCGTCACGCGGCATCCAAGCCTTCCAGCTGTACGGCCTGAGCGGCCCCGAGGTGACCGGCGTCGACGTTGTACTCACCAATGGCCTGCAGGTGACCGCCACGGCGAGAAACGGTGTCTGGGGTGTGTGGTGGCCCAGCGATCGGGGCGATCCCGCCGGCTGCAAGCTGCACGTGCGCACTGCCGCCGGCGTGACGCTCGTCGACCCGGATGCCGTCCGGCTACGGATCCAATGAATTAAGGAGGTTCGCAACCCCTGGAGCTTCCTGGCGGAACTTCATCTGCCGCCATCTCGCCATCGCCGGCAGAGCCGTCGAGTTGACCCCGAGCAGGATCGACAATCTGGATCTACCGCCGGGTTCAGCGGCTGGCGAGCGAGCGCGAATGGTTGCGGCGGCTTCGTACGCTCTTCCAGGTGCTGTGGGCGTGCGTTCAGTTGTCCGGATGGCTCGTCAGGGCCGAGCTTGGCGATCTCGCGACATGGATCGGCGCACTGGCCAACGTAGCCACGCTCGCCTTTGCTCTCGTCGCCTCCGTCGTCGGCCTCCGCGTCTACAGGATCGAGTCGGGGCGAGATCGGCGGGCCGAGGACGAGCGCCGAGAACGCAGACTCGACGAGAAACGCGCCCAAGCATCGCTCGTGTCCGCGTGGCTCGCCCAGCAGGAATTAGAGGTCATTACGACGAGGAGCAGCGATTCCCAGCCCCTCCTCCGACCCCGGCCAAGGTGGGGCGTGAACGTCCTCAACGCATCCACCGCGCCGATCTACCACGTGATCGTCTTCTACCGCTGGTCCGCCAACCCGTACGATGCAGCAGCAGGAGACGAAATGCGAGTCGTGCCACCCCACCAGGGCGGCATCTGGCAACTTCTTCCGGAATCGATCAGGCGGAGGGTCGAGATGGACGTCGACCCACAGTTCGCGGTTGACGTGGCCGTGGAGTTCCGGGACGCTGCCGGCCGGTGGTGGCGGCGCGGCTGGGACGGACTCCTGAGTGAAGCCCCGGACCGGGCTTGACCGAAGGCCAACTCAACCAGGCTCTGCACACCGTCGTCCTGCCCCGGCTACAACGCGACGAACGCACCCGCTCCTACGCCGCCCGTCGCCGCGCCCAAGGCAAACCGACAGGGAGATTGAACGCTGCCCCAACCGCTACGTCGCCCGAGATCTCTACCGACGCCTCGAAAACTCATCCCGGCCCGAAAGTTAGGTAGGCTAACCAACACTTCCGGTTTTGGCCAATTCCGGGGTGTGCTCCTCACCTCGAGATCGAGCCAAGTCAGGCCCATCTTCGCCGGCTCGTCGTCGCGCTCTCGTCAATCAGCTTGGCTAACTGGGGCTGATTCAGAGCGGGCTGGGGATGGCACAGCGGCGCCGGTGAACGTCGGGGCGGCCCGGAAGTGTGCCCGGCGGGCCGCGCAGCGGAACGCGCCGAGCACCGCCGGCCCGGCCAGGGTGACAAGGACAGCGGTAGTGATCGCCCGCCCGGTGTCCCAGCCCAGCGAGGTGACGGCGAAGAAGGTCAAATACCGGTGCAGTTGTTCGAGCACCGGCAGGCCCGGCTGGTAGGCGATCGAACTGGTCGGATCGAGGGAGAACGGCCAGAAGGACAGGTTGAGCATGAAGCCGAAGAAGTATCCGCTGACTGCGGCGTAGACCGCGAGCAGGAGGATCTCGGCCCGTCCCCGTACCCGGGGCAGCAGGCCGGCGAAAATGCCGACCCAGGCACAGCCGAACATCTGCTACGGCATCCACGGTCCCACTCCCCCGGTGAGCAGGGCGGAGGCGAACAGCGAGGTGCAGCCCAGCGCGAAACCGAAGCCCGGCCCGAAACGCTGCTCCGCTCCGCTCACCGCCTGTGGCACCTCTGTCAGACGTCGTGCTCCGCAGAGCACCGGCCCGAACGCAAAAAAAACACAGAGCTCGCGTAGGTGTCGGCGGAGCCCGGGGTACGGTGTCCGCTAGCTCAAACGGGTTGCCCGGGACGCCCGTCGAGGGCATCCTCGGACGTTGTCGACCTTTGCGTGACTCAAACTGGTTCCTCTGGTACCGCCAATTCAGATCGCGCTGGACTGGAGTTGACGAGGAGATGGCGAACCTCGCCGACGAGTGGCCCTTCCCAGGCGACCCGAACCACTTCGTGGGCGCTCGGCACCACACCGTGCCTCGCTTCTACCTCGAATACTGGGCAGACGCCGACGGTCACATCGACGTTGTCGAGAAGCCGGGTGGGCGCAGATATCGGACATCACCCAAGACGGCCAGTGCCGAGACCGATTTTTACACCTATATCGATCTTAACGGGGATCTGGCCGGTCACATGGAACAGGTGCTGGGGGTCATCGAAGCCGGCGCCTCCGCCGCGATCGGCAGGATCAGCCACCCGACCTTCGGCCAGTTTCCGCCGCCTCCCGACGACAAATACGAGATTGCCACCTTCCTTGCCTTTCAGAAGGTGCGGGGCAAGCGTCGGCGCAGAGAGATTGAGACCCAGGCCGACTTTTACATGAAACTCCAGTACTCGGGGCTCGGTAGCGACGCTATCAAGAGGCTGCTTGAGGAGCGGCTCGGGCATGCTAGTCCAGAGCATATCGCCCAGATGGAAGAACTCGTCGCAAACCTGGACGATTACGAATTCGTTCCGGACCCTAACGAACATGTCCGCATGATGGGCAAGTTGGCGCACAAAATCTTCCCGCACCTCATGCGCCGGCACTGGCACCTCGGCGTCTTCGATGAGCCCGTCCTCGTCACCTGCGATGAGCCGGTCATGCTCTACAAGAGCAACCCCAGCCCGATCCGGGGCTACGGGCTGCTTGACGCCGACGAAGTCTGGTTTCCGCTCAACCCGTCCATGCTGCTGATACTGACCCTGGAGCCACAGCCGGGTTCGATGCGGTTCTCGGCGCCAATCTCGACCGCGCGAACAGTAAACACATACGCCACCCACAATGCATACCAAAATATCTTTCTCCACCCAGAGCAGCCGGATATCGATACCGAGCAGTTGGCCGACAATCCGCTCTTCGAAGTGGCCGCTCCGCCAGGCGTGATACTGCCCGATGGGGCAAACAAGCCTCTCAAGAACCGAACGACCGCGCGGCGGCGTAAGCCGAAGCGGAAGTAGCGCCACGAGAGGGGTTTCTCGCCAAGAGGTGTTGCCGGCGAGCGCCGGTACGGGCACATCTGCCGGCTGTTCGGGCGGCTGCGGGATTGGCAACGGGGTGCAGGACGCGTACGCCGGGCCTGCGCTGTGGCAGACCCAGATCCGGGACGACCTGGCCGCTTCCACAGCCGCCTGTCCGAAGACTGGCGCTGCGGCAGCGGTCGAAGTCACACCTGACGTAGCCGGTCCGAGCTGAGCAGGCGGTGCATTGCGGCAAGCATGAGGCAGGCATCTGATCCGGTCCGACCGGGCCCGACCGCTCCGGCTGTCGGCGGCGGAGCGGTATCGGCCTGCCATTCGGCTCAGCAGTCGGTACCGTCGCGCCACCCGCTCATCGGCAGACACAGCCGGGTGGTCAGCACACCCTTGTGCAACGGCCGCTTAACTCGTCCTCGGTATCCGCCAAGACCCCCGCGAGGTGCGAATCACCTTCGGCAGCAGCCAGGACCTACCGTGCAGCAGAGCAAGAAGTGAGGGCCGCCTCGTGACGGCTGGCCCTCACTTCACTACATCTTCTTCAGTAAGCGGGACCATGCCTGGGGCCGTAATGGCCCTGGGATACGAGAGGATGCGGTTCGCCGCTAAGGGCTGACAGCGCTGCGGCCACTTCGACGATGTCGGCCTTGGTGTAGACGTTGGTGGCCCCGACGTCGCCGCCTGTGCTTGACTTCAGGGTGGCACGAACTCAGCCTGCGCGAGCCGCGTAACGCATCAGCCGAACCGGATGCTCCCGGGGGTCCAGTCGACGATCCTCGCTGTCGTCACACCGTCGTCGGCACCGGGGACGAGCCGGAAGGCGTCCCCGGGGCGGAGCGCTGCTGGTTCGACTCCAGGTTCGAGCTGGATAGAATGTGCCGTACTGGCGAGGGGGTGATCAATCGTGTACGTCCGGTTCCCAAGCTGGAACACCGGCATTTCCACTTTTACTAAGTGCCGCCTGAAACAGCGTTCACGGCAACCCTCCTAAGGCGTTCTGCCCCGGCATCATCGTCGGGTACCTGGAGGGTGATCTCTGTCCAGGCCCAGCGACGCGCGATGCCACCATAGATCGAAGCGAGGAACGAGAGGTAATGGAACTGACTGTCGGTGGTCTCGGTGATCGAGGGCATGACGAGCATAGAGGCGGTGTGGGCCTGCAACTGGGTTAGGTGCCGAGCGACCGGAAGATGGATCGCTTCCAGTGCGGTAGGCAGAACTGCGCCGTGCGCTCGCATGAGCGACTGGCCGTTGCCGGTTTCCACGGAGATGACATCGCCTGCGCTGATGCCCAGCAAGGTTTCGAGCTCATCGCGGACAGCCTCGGGGTTACGCCCATCGACGTTTCCCATCCGCGCCTTCGCGTCAGCCTCCTCACCCTGCCTGAAACGAAGTTCGAAGTTGAGCGCCCGTTCGGGCGTATCGACGACCAGACGTAGCCAGCCAGTGCGCGTCCCGATCGTTCGCGCGGCGCCAATCAACGGCATGCGGAACCGACTCTCGCCGTCACTGGTAATGCATCGGAGGTATAGCGGTGGCGCTTCGCTACGGGCTCCCTCGATGAAGGAGACCGTTGATTCGATCGGTTCGTCGGAGAAGGGTCCACCAACTGTCGTGGTCCTGGCGTGCGCGTCGCTGAAAGGAATACCCCACTCAAACCACGCTCGTATGGCCTCGTGCTCGGGTGTGCCCGGGGTCGCGAGGAACTCCACGTTCAGCCTGATCGGGTCAAGCTCGACCGCGTCCGGGGAGCGCGGCACGAGGGACTCGTACCTCCACCGGGAGCCACCGAGATAGGTCATCCGGTGATACACCGCTGGGTCATCATCAGACGGCAACGGAACCCCCTGGCTGTTGGCCGCCGTCCGGGTGCCGTGCTCGATGCGGTAGCTGTCGCTAACGACATCACGCAGGGCGTCAAGCGCCTCCTGCCGGGCCTCGATCGCGCCAAGCATCGTCAGTGACTCGCCGCGTTCGACCGGCGAGGACGCGAGCATCGCCATCTGGCTAATGAACTGCTCCAGCACCCCTTCCCCGTGGGTGAACCGCCGCATGGTTTCGGGATAGCGATCCGCGAGCCCGGCGATGAAGGCGTCGCTGTCCCACTGGCAAGGGAACGACACGCCCTCGGTGAGGCTATTGAACTCTGCGATGCGCTCCTCGGTCGGCGTCCAGGGTGTGACGAGGTGGTACCGGGCAACCTGACATGCGCCGGGGGTGACATGTTCCTCGACGAACCGTTCCCAGGACCTCTTGACTTGGCGGAACTGGCTATCGGTCATCGCTGTGGTGAAGCCTTTGACCTGCCAAATCTCAAGCCCGTCCATCGTAGAGCGGAGGATGTCGATCCCGCCGTCGCCCTGCGATGGATTGACCTGCCGCGCGTCGCCGTACTCGCGGCGCAGGAGAGTCGCGACGAGCGACTCGATGGAGTCTCCGCTTCGATGCTGAATCAGCGGCCAGTCGTAGGTCGGCACGAACTAAGACTACGGACCACGTCGGACACGTTGGCCCTGTTGCGCTGTGCCATGACGGGCTACTCCGCCAGATGCAGCGGGTCAGGGCCACCCGGTCAGCCTGGCGGCACGGTAAGGATCGGGCGCGCTTCTACGAGACCTCAGCACGGTGACCGCTTCGGCCGGATCAATGGTCGTGGCCCATCAGTGGTTCTCAATCGCCGTGCTCGCCGCGCCGGCACCGTCGCGCTGGCCAATCAAACCGGAAGTCATGCTGACATGCGCATAATAAGATGATTGGTTCGAGCCACGTCAAGAATCGTGACCATATAGTTCAGCATTCTGTTTATTCACCAGATGATGTACTGTTGGGTGGTGGAGACTCTGACGCACGGACAGGTCCTGGCCCGCTTCGGCCATGCCCTGTCGACCCGGTCCGCGCCCGACTCCTGCTCGCCCTGCGCGACGGGCCCGGCTACCCGGCGGACCTCGCCGACCTGCTGGGCACGAGCCGGCAGAACCTGTCCAACCACCTGGCGTGCCTGCGGGGCTGCGGCCTCGTCGTCGCGGTGCCAGAGGGCCGGCGTAGCCGCTACGAACTCGCCGACGCGCGCCTCGCGCACGCCCTCGGAGACCTCCTCGGCCTGGTCCTGGCCGTCGATCCAGCCGCCTGCCCGGCCGCCGAGTCCGAGGGGTGCTGCTGATGAACGCGCCACTTCCGCTGATGTCAGTTGGTCCGTCACCGGCCCGCCGGTCGATCCTGATCCGGCGGGTGCGCCTGTTCGTCGCCGCGACAATCACCTACAACGTCATCGAGGCGGTCATCGCCATCAGCGCCGGGAGGATGGCCTCCTCGACCGCGCTGATCGGGTTCGGGCTCGACTCTGTCATCGAGGTGGCCTCCGCCGCCGCCGTGGCCTGGCAGTTCTCCGGACCCGACCACGAACGCCGGGAACGCGCCGCGCTGCGTGTCATCGCGCTGTCGTTCTTCGCTCTGGCCGCGTACGTGTCCGTCGAATCGGTGCGCGCGCTCGTCGGCGCGGACCGCGCGGAGCACTCCACGATCGGTCTGGTCCTGGCCGCGGTGTCCCTGGCGGTGATGCCGGTCCTGTCGGCCGCGCAACGCCGCGCGGGACGCGAACTCGGGTCGGCCTCGGCCGTCGCGGACTCCAAGCAGACCCTGCTGTGCACCTACCTCTCGGCGGTGCTGCTGGTCGGGCTGGCGGTCAACTCGCTGTTCGGCTGGTGGTGGGCCGACCCCGCCGCCGCGTTGATCATCGCCGCAGTCGCGGTGAAGGAAGGCCGCGAAGCCTGGCGCGGCGACACCTGCTGCGCCCCAGGCGCCGCCCTGCGCTCCCCCACCACTGGTGGCGACGCCAGCGGATGCACCGACGGATGTTGCACCAGCGACACTCGATGAGCGAAACCTGCGGGCTCATCGGTTCCTTTGGGCTACCGCCGCAGTTGCCCCATCGCGGAAGCAGAAGCGGTGGGCGGGCTAGATGAGGGTGATCCAGTAATCCCAAAAGCGGTTTAGGATCGCGAGCGAGATGATCACGTACCAAGCGGTGAGGACGAGGCTGTGGTAGCTGGCGGCTGCTGCGGCAGCCCGACGTACGGACCTGGGAAGCGCACCGCCGTGCTGGCGCAGGGTGCGCAAGGTGACGTAGAGGAAGATCGGGATGGCGACGGCCCAGACGAGCATGCAGTACGGGCACAATGCGCCGATGATGTAGAGGCTCTGGTAGATCAGCCAGTGCACGAAGACCACGCCGAACGTGGCGCCGGCTTGTAGTCCCAGCCAGAACCAGCCGGGCAGTCGCACACCGGCCAGCAGGACGACGCCAATCATGGTGACCACGGCGAAACCCGCGATGCCGATCAGGGGGTTGGGAATGCCGAACGCCTCGGCCTGGGGTGTGCTCATGACCGAGCCGCAGGACAAGATGGGGTTGATGCTGCAGCTCGGCACGTAGCCGCGATTGGCGAGCAGGTTGATTTTCTCGACGATGAGCATTACGGCGGCGAGCATCCCGACGACGCCACCGACGGTGCAGATCCAGGCGGTGGCCCGGGACAGGAAACCCTGCTCGGGTAAGCCCCGCTCGGTGTGCTGCTCGACGGTGGCGGCGCTCATCTAGCCAGCGCGTCGTCGATGGCGGCGACGAGGTCGTCCTGGCCTCGCAGGTCGGTCAGTTGCCGGCCGTTGAGGAAGAACGTCGGTGTGCCCTGCACACCGGCGGCTGCACCATCGGCCTTGTCCTTGCCGATCCGGGCGGCAGTGGCGGGATCATCGAGATCACGTTGGAAGCGCGACATGTCCAGGCCGAGGGTGCGGGCGTGGCCGAGGAACACCTCCGTCTGTGCCTGCTCCTTGTGGCCCCAGCTGGTCTGGTTCTCGAACAGCTGGATGTACATGTCGGAGAAGCGGCCCTGGTTCGCGGCGGCCTGAGCGGTGCGGGCGGCCAGCTCGGCGTTCGGGTGGCTGGGGATCGGGAAGTACCTGACCACGAAGGTGATGCGGTCCTGATAGGTCGCCAGGATCTGCTTGACCGCCGGGTACGCGGCGGCGCAGGACTCGCACTCGAAGTCGAGGAACTCCACCAGCGTCACCTTGCCGTCCGCTGCCGTGGACAGCCGGTGACTGTCCTCGCGCGCCAGCACCGTCGGTTCAATCGCGCCAGCGTCGGTGGTCGCAACAGGCGGCTGGTCGGGACGATTGACGGTCAGCAGACCACCGACCACGAGCACCACCACCGCTATCAACGCCAAGGTCAAGCGAGTATTCCTCGTCATTTTCCCGTCCTCGTCCGCCGCGTGGAACAACGTGATCAGCCCGCCCGCGCACAAGCGGCGGAGTCCGATCGGACAATACAGAGACGGGTGTACCGACTTGCTGTCAGATTCCTGAGACTGGCGGGCGTCGCCGCCAGGTGAACCGACCCGATACTACGATGAGTAGTAGCGGCGTGAGATGACCAACCTGGTCCGCACCGAGCAGGACCTGAGGGAGGGCGGCATGCCGATTCTGGTCAACCAGGCCGTCATCCCGAGCACGACCGCCGGAGCCCGCTGTGGTGGGCAACAGTTCGCGTCCATCGCCGCGTCCGGGCCTCTCCTGGCTGCGATGGCCGGCGCGGCCGCGGCGGGCCTGGTGAGTCTCCTTGTCGCCGTGTCCCGTGGCCGGCGCGGACGTCGACCCGACCGTCACCCAGGTCTCCGAACTCACCCGCGCACGGTTCCCTGCGGTCACCGACGACATGCGGACCCGATGGGTTCCGGCCTACTTCGGTGTCATGCACGCTCTGCCTGCCGTCGCCGCTCTACGCCGGGCCTGGCGGGACGACCGACCCGACCTCGTTGTGCACGATCCGGCCAACCCGGGTGCTGCTGTCGCCGCGGATGAGTTGGGCATCCCCTCGCTGCTGTTCAGCGTCTTTCACTATTTCCCGCCCATGCTGGACCTTCCCGCCGTCACACGCCGGGCCCTGGATCAGCCCGATGTTGACCCTGAAAGCCGTTGCCAAAGCCGGCGCCGCCCCGCCCCTACATCGACCCCGTGCCGGCTGCCCTCCAGGTCGGCCCCGTCGCCGACCATCCCGACGTCATCCCATCCGCACGGTCCCCTGGGAGGACCCCCTGACCAAGCCTGTTCGGCTGCCCGACCGCACGCCGGCACGGCCACTGGTCTACGTGACCCTTGGGACGGTCGTGGGCACGGGGTCCGCCGGAAGCGTCACGACCCGGGGTTGTCGCGGGAGGCCGCCGTGGTGGTGCCCATGGTCGAGCGCTTCTTAGCCTGCCAGGGCCAGTGGCCATCCAGCTCGACCTCAAGCGAGAAGCTGAGGAAGGTGCGGACCAGGACGATCAGGGCCAACACTCCGACACTGTGAAAGGTGGGCGAGACCGCCACGGTGCGGATGATGTCGCCGCCCACCAGAAGTTCGAGTCCGAGCAGGACGGCTCTTCCGACACCCTGCCGGAACTGCCGGTAGACCTCGACAAGCTGTCGGGTTTGCCAGTACCGGTATACGAAGACGATTGCCGCGATGGCGACACCGACCGCGATGGCCAACACGCCGGCGAGATCTAGCAGTCCCCCGATGTGTTCGATGATCTGCTTTGTCTGCACCGCCACCCTCCCCTTCAACCTCGGCGGACGAGATGGGCGACACGGGAGACCTCCTCGCGGTCGAGACTCGCCAGCCACAACGTCGCACGGGCGATCGACTCAGAGGCCAGGTAGTGCAACTGCAAGTCGTACGGGCGGCCCAGCCGACAGCACGGAGAAAGCGCCGAGGGCATGCTGAGCACGATAGGCGGTGCTGCTGCGGAGGATGGTGCTTTGTTCGACGTCGGTGGCATCGACCTCCCACTGGCGCAGCGCCCGATGGTGCCGAGGGGCCGCACACCGATGAGGAGACCCGTCAACCGGCGGCAGACCAGCCACCAGTACGCCCCTGCAGGGTCCTGCGAAACTTTCGGCAGGACCGGATCATCCAGGCGACACGTGGCAGGTTCGTACGCCGTGGTGGAGGCACCGACTATCCGGCTGCGGGTAGGGGATCGAGGGTGAGACCGGGGCTGCTGTCGCCGATGGCGCGCAGCCGCCAGCCGTTGGTGAACAGAGCCAGCAGTGCGCCGTCGCGGACTCGGGTGAACACCTCCGCGCCGGCGACCCCGCGCAGTCGCTCTTCGCTGGCCCGGTCGGTGCGGCGCGCCAGCTCGTAGGGGAGATGTTCCAGCCCGGTGGTGACACCGAACTCGGCGTCCAGTCGGGCCATAGCGACCTCGAACTGCATCGGGCCGACGGCGGCGAGGACCGGCGCTTGTTCGCCTCGGCGGTCGTTGCGCAGCACCTGGACCACACCTTCGGCGTCGAGTTGCTCGACGCCTCGCTTGAACCGCTTGTAGGTGGAGGTGTCGGCGGCGCGGAGCACGGCGAAGTGTTCCGGGACGAACGAGGGCAGCGGGGGGAATGCCACGGCCCGGCCGTCGTAGAGGGTGTCGCCGATGCCGAGGGCGGTGGCGTTGACCAGGCCCACGACGTCTCCGGGGTACGCCTCGTCGATGGTCTCCCGGTCGGCGCCGAACATCTGCTGTGCGTACTTGGTGGCGAAGGGCCGGCCGGTGCCGGCGTGGATGGCGGTCATCCCTCGGGTGAACCGGCCGGAGCAGACCCGGACGAAGGCGACCTGGTCGCGGTGCGCCTTATTCATGTTCGCCTGGATCTTGAACACGAAGCCGGCGAACGGCGCGTCGACCGAACGAGGTTGACCCTCCGCGTCCGGGCGCGCCTGTGGCGCGGGGGCGTGAGTGGCGAGCACGTCGAGCAGTTGTCGTACTCCGAAGTTGGCCACTGCCGCGCCGAACAGTACGGGTGTGGCGACGGCGGCGGTGAAGGCGGCCTGGTCGTGGTCAGCGCCGGTGAGGGCGAGCAAATCGAGTTCCTCGACCGCCCGGCGCCAGTCCTCGCCGTAGCGCTGCGCTGCCTGGTGCGGGTCGAGTTGTTCCTCGACGGCCGCGGTAGCGCCGCCGGGGGTGCGGTGGAAGGCGGTCATCTCGCCGGCGCGTCGGTCGATCACGCCGTGGAACTCACCGGCGATGCCGACCGGCCAGGTTATCGGGGTGGGGCGAAGCTTGATCCGCTGTTCGATCTCGTCGAGTAGTGCCAGCGGCTCCTGGCCGGGGCGGTCCCACTTGTTGATGAAGGTAATCACCGGGATTTGTCGGGCTCGGCAGACCTCGAACAGCTTAAGGGTCTGCGGTTCCAGGCCTTTGGCGGCGTCCAGGAGCATGACGGCGCAATCCACGGCGGTAAGGACGCGGTAGGTGTCCTCGGAGAAGTCGGCGTGGCCAGGGGTGTCGAGCAGGTTGATGATCAGGTCGCGGTAGGCGAACTGCAGGACCGCGGAGGTGATCGAGATGCCGCGTTGCTGCTCCATGGCCATCCAGTCGGAGACCACTCCCCTGCGGCCGGCTTTGCCGTGCACGGCACCGGCTTCGCCGATGACGTGGGCGTGCAGGGCGAGCGCCTCGGTGATCGTGGACTTGCCCGCGTCGGGGTGCGAGATCACTGCAAAGGTGCGCCGCCGGGCCGCTTCGGCGGCCACTGCTGTCGTCGTTGTCGCCGTCGGCACCTGCGCCCACCCCCTCTGTCGCTGAATCCAGCACAACAATACCCTCACGTGAGGGTTGCCCGGCTGGGCGGGGGTGACGGGGTTCGGAGGTCAGCCGCTGGCCGTGGCGCGGGAGGCGGTCGGTGACTGAAGACAGTCCATGTGGCCGGTGAGGGTGGCGGCGAACTCCTCGGCGGTGGCGAGCTGCGCCCGTAGCGCCGCGCACCGCTCGTGGACGGCTTCGCGGTAGCCGGCGAGGGTGTCGAGCAGCCGTTGACGTTCCGCCTTGGTCAGCCGGGCGCCGCCGGAGAGCTGATCGACGATGGCCAGCAGGTCACGCATCTGCTCCAGGCTGAATTCCAACGGCTTCATTCGCTTGACCACCCGCAGCCGGTCCACGTCGGCGTCGGTGTAGAGGCGGAAGCCGCCCTGACTGCGGGCGGAGGGGACAATTAGGCCCACCTCTTCGTAGTAGCGGATCGTGCGCAGGCTCAGCCCGGCCCGCTCGGCCACTTCGCCGATCTGCATCAGTGCGCCGTCACCCATCGCTTCCGTCCCGCCTCCCGATCGTGCTCCCAACCCGGTGAGCGCCCACCGGTCGACTGCCGTCCAGGCTAGCCGGCACCACTGTCACCGCCGGCACGACTGCGACGCGCCGGGCACCGGCCGGTCGCCAAACTGAACCACAACCCTACCCGCACGGAAGAGTTGCGCGGGATGGTGGTTCCAGCGGTCACGGAGGACGCCGCCGGAGCGAGCACGTCAGCAGCCACCTCCCGCAGCGGGTGTTCGCCTTCGACGAGTCCGACCCCTGGCGATCCGCCCGCAAGCCGGATCCGAGATGGGCACCCCGGCGGGACTCGGCGCCGGCCGGCATCTGTACTCGCACGTTAGGGTAGAGGTGGAGATGGCGTCCGACCGTCGGTCCATACGTGCAGGAATCGAACCGGAGACAGCTGTGACAGATGTGCAGACTCGAGACGAACAGCTGGAGCGTCAGCATCTGGCCGAGACGGTGCGTCTGCTGACGGCGGCGCTGGAGCGTCTGACCACCACCATCGACAGCTCCGCCAGCGCCATCCAGGCGCACAAGGAGCACATGTGGACGCACTGGCGCGACATGGACGGCGTCGAGAAGGCGAACGTCCGCGTCGAGGTGAACACCTCGGTCACCTTGGCCGAGCACGCGGTCACGGTGCGAAACGCATCCAGCGGCTGTTGACGTCCCCCTACTTCGGGCGCGTTGACTTTCACGCGAGCGGCGACACGGAGGCCAGGGCCCACTACCTTGGTGTGCACAATTTCTCTGACCCGCAGACCCAGGAGATCGTGGTGCACGACTGGCGTGCCCCCGTCTCCAGCCTCTACTACGACTTCGAGTCGGGCGAGGCGTTCTTCCAGGCCCCCCAGGGGATCGCCCACGGCGAGATCACCGGCAAGCGCCAGTACAAGATCCAGGACGGGCGCCTGGAATACATGTTCGAGAGCGCGCTGAACATCGGTGACGACGTCCTGCAGCGGGAGCTGAGCCAGTCCGCCGACGACAAGATGAAGAACATCGTGGCGACGATCCAGCGGGAACAGAACGCGGTGATTCGCAACGAGACAGCGCAGGTGCTGATCCTGCAAGGTGTGGCGGGCTCGGGAAAAACGTCGATCGCCCTGCACCGGGTGGCCTTCCTGCTCTACCGCTTCAAGGACACCCTCTCCTCCGACAACATCATGATCCTCTCCCCGAACAAGGTCTTCGGCGACTACATCGCCAACGTGCTGCCCGAGTTAGGTGAAGAGCAGATCGCCGAAATCGACTTCACCACCATCGCCGGCAGGTTCCTCGCCAACATCACCGACTACGAGACGTTCAGCGAACAGGTGGTCAACCTGCTCGACCGGGTCGACGACGCGGCAGCCGAGCGCATGCGCTACAAGGCGACGCCGGAGTTCGTCACCCTGCTCGACGCATGGATCAGCGCGCGGACGGACGAGGAATTCACGCCCGCCGAAATCGTCCAGAAGAACAATCGACTCTCCGCCGGGTGGGTCGCGGCGACCTTCGGGCAGTCACCGACACTTCCCATCTTCACCCGGCTGGACCTGCTGGCCGACACCGCCGTCCACCTGCTCAAGCAGCAGGCTTCGGACAGAGGCCGCACGTGGACGGCCGCCGACACCACCGCTGTGCGCCGGCAGGTCCGCGCCATGTTCCCCCACAAGGACGCGCTCGCCGTGTACAAGGCCTTCTACTCGCACCCCGCCCGCCGCGGGCTGTTCAAGCCGCTGGGTCGGAAGAAGGTCGAGTACGCCGACGCCTTCCCGCTGATCTACACCATGATCAGGACATCCCGCCAGGAGAGCTACGGACGCATCCGCCACCTGCTGATCGACGAGATGCAGGACTACACGCCCATCCAGTACGCCGTGGTGCGGGAGCTGTTCTCCTGCAGGATGACGATCCTGGGAGATGCCAACCAGTCGGTCAACCCGTTCAGCTCCTCGTCACCGTCGACCATCCGTAGCATCTTCCCCGAGGCCGACTGCCTGGAGTTGCGCAAGAGCTACCGTTCCACGACCGAAATCACGGATTTCGCCCAGCACATCTCCCGCAACGACAAGATCGTCCCGGTCGAGCGCCACGGACGTCCACCGCAGGTCATCGCGTGCACAGACCAGAAGGGTCAACAGGCCCAAATCCTGGCCCTCATCGAGCAGCACAGAAACAGCGAACACAAGTCTCTCGGCATCATCTGCAAGACCACCGCCCAGGCGACGACGCTCTACCAGGCCCTGGCGGAGGCCGGCGTCGAGCTGACGCTCCTCGACTACGACAGCGCAGAGTTCGCCGGCGGCATCGTCATCACCTCGGCGCACCTCTCCAAGGGACTGGAATTCGACACGGTGATCGTCCCGCAGGTCGACGACACGAACTACGCCAACGAAATGGACAGGTGCATGCTTTACATCGCCTGCACCAGGGCCATGCACGAACTCCACCTGACCCACGACGGGCCCGTCTCACGCTTCCTGACGTTCGCCGGCCAACCCCGGGGCGATCTCGGAGTTGGCCACGGCGAAGCCGGGGAGATCCGCGATCACGCGACGGTCGCGCGGGTCGGCTGACCCGACGGCGACGTCAGCAGCCGGCGGCGTCGACACTGCCCCCTGCAAGCACCACCACCTGATATGGATACTCGTACGTTAGGGTAGGGGTTCGGAGCGCTGCTCGTCAGGCCGGCGCCGCGACGCCTCGGGGCGACGGGTTTTCGTCCTACCCTCCCGCCTCCCCGGGGCGAAGCCGCCCGCCCGAGCGACGCGGGGCCACCGGGGGCACGCCGACAGCACTTGACCCGGTTAAGGAGCACCCCCGGACCGGGGGGATCATCGTCACCGGCGAGCGCCGCGGGACCGCGTGGACGTGCGGAGAGGCCCGGGGCCCGCCGCCGGGAACCGGGCGAACCAGCTCCCGGCTCCGGCATGTCCATCCTGCCGCCCATAGCGGCAGACAGCCCGATTCCGACCCGCACCGCGGGTGGCCTACACCGGCCCACCACCCGGCGAGGCCCCGCGTCAACAGCTCTGAGGCCCATGACTACCACCCTGCCCTCGACCAGCGCACCGACGCCTACTGGCGGCTTCCACGGCTGGCGGATCGTCGGCTTCGCCGCTGTCGCGCTGGCGATGACCGCGCCCGGCCAGACCGTGGCGGTGTCGGCGTTCGTCGACCCCCTCATCGCCGACCTGGGAATCAGCCGCTCAGCGATCTCCACCGCGTACCTCATCGGCACCCTGACCGGCGCGGCGGCGCTGCCTGCGGTCGGGCGACTGGTCGACCGCTATGGGGTGCGCCGGTGCATGTTGGTCATCGGCGTGGTCTTCGGCGCCGTGCTGGTGGCGCTGTCGGTGGTGTCGGGGATCGTCGGTCTCACCGCCGGGTTCGTGGGTATCCGGATGGCCGGGCAGGGCGCACTCGGGCTGGCCGCGACCACCGTCACCGCGCACTGGTTCCGGCGGCGGCGAGGTATCGCGCTGGGCGTCGTCTCCGCGGTCGGCGCGGCCGGGATCTCCCTGGCCCCGCTGCTGCTGGAGCGGTTGATCGCCGTTCATGGCTGGCGCACCGCCTGGCTGGTGGAAGGACTGGCCGTGTGGGCGGTCGTCATTCCGGTCGCGGTGTTCGGCATCCGCAACCGCCCCGAGGACGTCGGCCAGCGGGTTGACGGCGGCGATGGGGACGCCCGCTTCGACGGCGGCGCCCTGGCCGACCTCAGTCACCGCGTCGCGCTGCGCACACCGTACTTCTGGGTGCTGTCCGCCAGTGTCGCCACATCCGGAATGCTCACCACGGCCGTGGCCTTCCACCAGATCAGCCTGCTCACCGAACGCGGGCTCACGGCCGCTGCGGCGGCGGCGAACTTCTTGCCGCAGACCATCGCGGGGATCGCGGCGACGCTGCTGGTCGGCGCGCTGATCGACCGCACCAGCCCTCGGGTGGTGCTGCCGGCCGCCATGGTCGGACTGACCGTCGCGCTCGCCTGGGCCACCCGGGCCGGGCCGGGATGGTCGGCGCTGGGGTTCGGTGTGGCGCTCGGCGCGGCCTCCAGCGCCATCCGTACCGTCGAGGCGGCCCTGACGCCACGGCTGTTCGGGCTCGGGCACCTGGGCGCCATCCGCGGGACGGTCACCGCGGTCAACGTCGGTTCCACCGCCTTCGGCCCCGTCCTGTTCGCCGTCGGCCATGACATCACCGGCAGCTACACCCAGGCCCTGCTCATCGGCTCGACCCTCCCCCTGGCCGTCGGTGTCGCAGCGATCCTCGCTCCCCTGCCCGGCTCCGAGCGGCGGTCGCGTCGCCGACGACCGCGTGACACCTTCCCGAACTAGGGGCCGCGGTTCGTAAATACTCTTACGTTAGAGTAGGGATAGTGCCGCGGTCCGCGTGGCACGACAGAAGGCAGGAGGAACCGGTGCACGACGTGACCCGCATCGAACTTCTCGACCACGTCCGAACAGCCTTCGACGATGGTCCCGCCAGCCGCGACGCGTTGCTGGCCGCGGCTGCGGCCAGCAACGCGCGGCCCGAGGTCATCGCCCTGCTGAACCGCCTGCCCGAGCGCGACTTCCGCCAGGTACGCGACCTGTGGGAGGAGATGGCCGAGCCGACGTACCGGTCGGCGCCTGAGACGGGCGACATCCACCACGCCGCCGGAAGTGGGCGTGGCCACAGGCCGGTCTAGCAGGACGGGGCGATCCATGCACGACCCACGGTTGACGAGCCTTGGCGATACGGCGGGTTCTCTGGCAGGCAGCCTCGGTCGCGCCGCCCTGCTCGCCGCCGCCGCTGCGGAGGCCACCTCTGCCCGCCTGCAGGAGCGAGGCGCACCAACCGCCGCGGAGATCACCGCGGCGCTGCGCAGGCACGACGGCAGCGCCCCACCCGGACCGCACATCGCCTCGGCGATGACGCTCGCCCGCCGCCTGTCCGGCTCGGCCGGCACGGTCGACGTGGACGCACTGACGGCCGGCCTGCAGACGGCGGGCCCGGTCGCCCGCGCTGCCGTCCACGTGGCCGACGGCACCATCGCGGATGGCTCGGTCGGGCCGGCGGCCTGGATCTGGCCGGTGGGACTGCTCACCGCCCTGCCGCTGGAAGAGGTGGCGGCCCTGGCCGGTGAGATCGCCGTACGGTGCACGACCGTTGCGCTCAGTCAGGACACGGCCGTCGCCCACGCCGTCGCCACCGCGCTGGCGGCGCGCCGCATGGACATTGAGCCGGACGTGTTCGTCGACGCCGTCGCCGCCCACACCGTCACACCGCCGCTGCGGGAGGCAATGCGGGTGACGAAGATGCTGTTGCGCGCCCGCGCCGAGCCAGAGTTCGTCGCCGCCCAGTTCCCGACCCGCGGCCGTTCCCCCCGGCGGTGTCTCGCCTCGGCGCTGACGGCTTTCTGCTGCATCCGCGCGATCCGGTGGCGGCGGTCCGCACGAGCCTGGCCCAAGCGGGTGCCGTCAGCGACGTGGCGGTGATGGCCGCCGCCCTGGTCGGCGCACACACCGGTGAGCGGGCCCTGCCTGCGGCCTGGCGGTCGCCAGCCGCCCGGGGCCGGCTCCCGCGGTGGCCGACTCCAGCCTGACCACTGCCACGCCGAGCGAGCGCACTTGGCGGAGGCGACCGCAGTGCCTTCGAAGCGGATCCTCGTGGCCCTAGACGGCACGGTCTTCGACCTGCGAGCTGGACGCGCCGAGATCACCGGCACGATCGTCCCGTTGACTGAACTACTAGCCGTCCCCGTAGTAGCGGATCGTGCGGATGCTCAGCCCCATGCGTTCGGCAGCCTCGCCAATCTGCATGCGCCTCAGCCCAACGGCTCCTGCGCGGCTGCTGGCTCGGTTACTGCGGCCGAGATCGCTGTGGCACGTCGTTATAGCGAGCGGTCAGCACTTCAAGCATGTGCTTGTCCGGGCCCAAAAAATACAGTCGTCGGCCGGTCCCGTCACGATTGACCTCACCGACCTCGGAAGGCCGCTTCCCGGGCGGGTCGGCTGTGTACGGCGTACCGTCGCTGTCGAAGCGGGACTTGATGCGGTCGAAAAGTTCGTCGCTTACCAGGAAGGCGTAGTGCTGGGGCTGCACCTCGACCGGCGGGGCCGCGAAGTTGATGACAACCGAATCATCGAGTTGCACCGACTGAAAGAAGCCGTTCTCCCAGGGTTCGCGCAGTTCGAGCAGGCCCGTGAAGTAGCGGGCGGCAACGTCGCGATCAGACACTGGGATGATCATATGATGCAGTGACGCGGGCATAGTCGTTCCTTGATGTTGTGTCACCTCCATCACCACAACGTCGTTGCGGCCAGACGCGATGACACCTCGCGACGAGGATAAACCGGATGCATCCGGCACCTCAAGCATGCCGCCCACCCATCAGCCGCTTAACCAACCTTCCTGGGGAGTACAGCTAGCGCAGCGAAGCCGACGAGGTCGGCCCGCTCACCGCCGACGCCCCACCCCAGGCGGTGCGGGACGGCAACGCCGACGTCCACGAGCTTGAACAGCGGATGCGCCGGGTCGTGGGCGACGGATCGACCGGACCCACCGGCGGTGACCGCTGGTCCCGTCTGTCGTGGTGACGGTATAAGCACGTGGTCCGAGCGGCGATCCGCAGCTCCCAGGCCATTGAATACTCTACCCTCGCGTTAGAGTAAAGTCCGTCGGGAGTGATCACGGGAGACGGTTAACCGATGCTCAGGACAGAATTGAGCTGGTCACACCGGGTACGCGGGGCCATGGTGCTGGCGGCCTGCGGCGACGCCCTGGGCGCACCTTTCGAGGGCCGTGAACCGGCGGATCCGGCTGAGATCGACGACTGGATGCACCGCTCGACCCAGCTGATGCGATTCACCGACGACACCGCCTGCACTCTCGTCCTGGCCGACCATCTGACCCGACGCCGGGGCATCGTGAACGAGGACGAGCTTGCCGACGAACTCGCCCGCGAGTGGACGCGCGAACCTGGCCGCGGCTACGGCCAGGGTGCGGCCCAACTGTTCGCCGATATCGCCCGCGGCGCCGCGTGGCGGCAGGCGGCCGCGGACATGTTCGACGGACATGGCTCGCTCGGAAATGGTGCGGCGATGCGCGTCGCCCCGGTCGGCCTGTTACCCGGTCTGGCCCTGGGCGCCGTGGCCGGACGCGCGCGCCGGACCGCGATGGTCAGCCACCAGCACCCCCAGGCGTTGGACGGGGCGGCGGCACAGGCAGTCGCGACCGCCCTGGCCGCACTGTCGATCCAGGACACCCCGCTGGACGCCGACCGGATGGTCGCGGCGATCTGTCAGCACGTGCACACCGCCGAGTTCCGCGCCGCGCTGCGGAAACTGCCCGCACTCGTCGCCCGAGCCGCCAGCGGTGCCGACGTGGCCGGCGAGGTCGGCAACGGTGTTGCCGCGGTCCAGGCTGTGCCCGCCGCGCTGGCCGCGTTCCTGCGCCATCCTGATGACGTCCCTGCGGCGATCGGCTTCGCTATTGGTATGGGCGGCGACACTGACACCATCGCCTCGATGACCGGCGCGCTGTGTGGCGCCCGCCGGGCGGAGAAGGACCTCCCCGTCATGTGGGGCCTTCGACTGGAGGGTGCGTCGCGCGTTTGGACAGCGGCCAGTGCGCTGGCCCGGCTCGGCAGGCCGGGAGCCGGGGCGCAGCCGCCCGGATGAACCGGCGCAAGGATTACCCCCTACCGCCCCCGGCGCCGCAGACAGGCAGGTCCCGCGCCGCGACGGCTCACCACACCCGGCAGTCCAGCCAGGCAGCATCGCGCGGGCTTCCTCATTGAGTGGGCCAATTTCCGAAACGCCGACCCGGTCACCTTCGGCGAGCTGGTCGGCGGCCCCAAGGTCGTCGACGGGCGCACCTGCCGCGACCCGGCACGGTGGGCCCGGGCGGGCTGGGGGCACCGGGGCAAGGGTCGCCCGGAGCCGGCACCCCGACACTTCTTGGAGAGCGACAACCGATGACTGCGCTGTCCAGCAATCCGACCGCTGCCTGGCAGAGGTGGCGACACCGCGTCGGCGGCTGCCTACTCATGATCGCGTGCGCCGAAGGTTTGCACCGCGGGATGCCCGCCTCCGTCTCGGTGGAGGACACCGACCAGGTCATGCCGTCACCCACTCGGGAACTTGAGTACGGTCCGGTCACCGAGCACACGCTCAGCCTCGCGGTGCATCTCATTCGCCGTTCGACCTACCCGGTGACGCGCCCCCTCCTGATCGGCCGGCGCCCGTCGCACCGGATCGATGCGCTGCACCTGGACGACCTTGACGTCACCGGCTTCACGACGCCGGGCGCCGCGGCGGCGTGGATCAGTCCACTGGGCCTCTTGCCGCGCCTTCCGCTGTCCGAGGTGGCCGAGGCCGCCCGCCGCACCGCTGCCCGATGCGGCGCCGACCATACCGCTCAGGACATCGCCGCCGCGCAGGCCGTTGCCGTGGCCGTGGCGGCTCTGCAGGAACCCGGCCGGCCGCCGCACGTCGACCACCTCATCGCGACGATCGCCGCGCACACCGACACCGTGCCGCTGCGCAGAGCGCTACAGACGGTACGGGCGCTGGTCGGTCGGCCCCTCAATTCAGAGGATAGCGTTGCCGAGATGGCCGGCGAGCCAGCTGTCACGGCCTTCGCGGTAGCTCTGCGCCTCTACCTGACCTGCTACCGAGAGCCTCACCCAGCGTTGCGTCGAGCGACGCTCGCACCCGCGTCGGACGCGACCGTCATGACGGCAGCGCTGCTCGGGGCGCACGGCGGAGACGACCTGGTGCCGGCCGAATGGGGCGCGCGCCTGCGTTCCTCGCTGCGCGTGTGGAGTGTTGCCGGCGAGCTTGCCGAACTGGTGACCCACGCCGCACCGCAACGATGACCCCCAGCCGCCGAGGTGCACCGGCATGCCGGTGTCGGGCCCAGTGCCGCCCGGCCGCGTGCAACGGCTAGACGTGTTCGATGCGCTCGACCCGGTGCACGTCCTCCCACCGCAGCGCGGACACTTCGCGCCAGTGGGTGGTGCAGGCAGTGCCGGTGCGGCGCTCGAAGGTCATGATCCGTCGATCGTGACGACACCGGTCGGCGGCGACCGTCAGCAGGGTGCCGTCAGTCAGCCACACGAAGAACTGCGTCATGACACCTCCCTGGCCTGCGGACCGTTGTCCGCCCGACACGCCGAATCTACTCTGACGTTAGCGTTACCGAAAGGGCGACCCTCCACCGCTGCACCCTTACGTTAGGGTAGAGTGCGAGTGATGGTATTCATCGACCAACCCTTGGCGCGGCTACGCGATCGCAGCCGTGGCTGCCTGGTCGCGGCCTTCACCGCCCCGGGCAAACACCCGCCGCGCGCCTGCCCACCACGTGGCCCACCGGGCCGCTCGACCAGCCCGCCGCACGGGTCGTCGCGCACGCACGACACCTCGTAGCCCACGCCGACGCCTGCCCAGAACCGCCGGGCTACATCGAGGACCTGATGGCCGCGATGACCGTCACATGGGGTTGCACCGACGGCCAGGCGACACGGCATCCGGTCGATGACGGCGTCCACCTGCTGTGCGCCGTCCCCGCCGGGCTGCTACCGGTACCGCTGAACGACCTCGGCCGGCGCGCCCGTTTGGTCAGCGCGGTGCTGCGAGGGGACCCACCCGCGCAGCAGGCCAGCGTGGCCGTGGCCTACGCGGTGGCGCTGGCGTACCGCGCCCAGAACACTCAGAACATCGACCGTCTCGACTTCTGCTACCGCCTCGCGCAGCTGGGCGGCGACGGCGTTCTCGCCGACCGCCTGGCGCGGGTTGCCGCCCTTGGCCAGCACAGCGCCGCGGAGGCCACCGTCCACCTCTCGCCCGACACCAGCGACCGTTGCCGCATCAGCGTCGCCACGGCCGCATTCCTGCGCCACCCGGCAGGGCCCGCCGCGGCGGCCGCCTTCGCCGCCGCCGTCGCCGACCCGGCCAGCGCGCGCATCGCCGCAGCCTTGGCCGGCGCCTACAGCGGAACCACCGCTCTCCCCCACGGTTGGCTGCGCGACACCACCCGCACCTCGATAGTCAGCGACGCCGCCGACGAGTTGGCCGCGCTCGCGTCCCGGCGGCAGTCGCTGCGCACGGGGTGACCCAGCCCTGGGCTGACTGCCCGTGTTGAACCGGCGTCATCCCAAGCACGCCATGAGGAGCGCGTTGGACATCCAGGAGCTGAGCGAGTGCTGGTATCGCGGCGCGGTCGGCCTTACGGGCCGTACCCCGGAGAGCCTGCAGCAGGTGGCCCTGCACGGCACTGATTCGATCGTGGTGCTGCTCGGGCTGCTGTTCCTCGCGTGCATGTGGTGCCACCGCACCCGCCCCTGGCCGCAACGCGCCCTGCTCGTCACGACGCCGGTCGCGGTGTGTCTCGCCTACGCCGTCAGTGGGATGATGAAAGCACTGGTGGCCGCCGAGCGTCGCCCCTGCCGGGTCGTCACCGACGTTTTCATCCTCGCCGAGCGATGCCCGGAGCCGGGTGACCGGTCCTTTCCCAGCAATCACGCCACGATGGCCGCCGCCCTGGCGACGGCGATCGTCCTGCTCGTCCCGAGGATGACTGTCGTGGCGGTAACGCTGGCAGCGCTTGCGGCCCTGTCCAGGGCCGTCGTGAGGGTGCACTCGGACTCGGGACCCCGGCGCGTTCCGGGCACCACGCCTGCGACACACCCAACGGGCGCTCACGCCCGGCATTCCCGGTGACACCTCCGGTGATGATCATCACGAATGCGGAACTCTACCCTCACCAGACGGTAGGTTCGGTGCAGGTCGTCGAGCTGCGGCTGCTGGCCCCTCGCGGTCTTCTCCCGGGCGACGATGCCCGGAAACGGTCTGGAAATGTCCGACCGGTACTGATATGAACGTCAAGCGTCGTCCCCCTGGCGGGCACGGCAGCGCGTGTGCGCTCGGCGCGTACACCCTGAACGGAAACGGCTACATGTCTTCTGTGCTGTCCGCGGTCACCCGGCCGCGTCTGTCCCGTCCGTCCTGGTTGTCGCCGAAGGTGTTCCGCACCGAGGTGCTCGCCGGCCTGGTCGTCGCCCTGGCGCTGATCCCCGAGGCGATCAGCTTCTCGATCCTTGCCGGGGTCGACCCCCGCGTCGGTTTGTTCGCGTCCTTCACCATGGCCGTGGTCATCTCGATCTGCGGCGGCCGGCCGGCGATGATCAGTGCCGCGACGGGAGCGATCGCGCTGATCGTCGCGCCGCTGGCGAAGGAACACGGCCTCGGCTACCTGATCGCGGCGGTGATCGTCGGCGGCGTTATCCAGGTGGTTCTCGCGGTGCTCGGTGTGGCGAAGCTGATGCGGTTCATCCCGCGCAGCGTCATGGTGGGCTTCGTCAACGCTCTGGCCATCCTGATCTTTGCCGCTCAGGTTCCCTACCTGCTCGGCGTGCCGTGGCTGGTCTACCCGCTCGTCGGGGTCGCGTTGGCGATCATGGTCGGGCTTCCCCGGCTCACCAAGGCCGTACCCGCGCCGCTGGTCGCCATCATCGTGCTGACCGTGATCACCGTCGCCGCCCACGTGCTGGTGCCGACCGTCGGTGACCAGGGCGCCCTCCCGGACAGCCTGCCCGTGTTCGGTCTGCCCGACGTGCCGTACACCCTCGACACCCTGACCCTGATCGCCCCCTACGCCCTCGGCGTGGCGCTGGTCGGGCTGATGGAGTCGCTGATGACCGCCAAGCTGGTCGACGACATCACCGACACCCGCTCCAACAAGACCCGCGAGTCCTGGGGGCAGGGCGTGGCCAACATCGTGACCGGCTTCTTCGGCGGCATGGGCGGTTGCGCCATGATCGGCCAGACGATGATCAACGTCAAGGCGTCCGGTGCTCGAACCCGCCTGTCGACGTTCCTGTCCGGCGTGTTCCTGCTCATCCTCGTCGTCGCGCTCGGCGACGTCGTCGCGGTGATCCCGATGGCCGCCCTGGTCGCCGTGATGATCATCGTCGCCGTCGGCACGTTCGACTGGCACTCGGTCGCCCCGGCCACGCTCAAGCGGATGCCGCTCGGCGAGACCCTGGTCATGGTCACCACCGTCGGCGCCGTGCTCGCCACCCACAACCTGGCCATCGGCGTGATCGCCGGCGTGCTCACCGCCATGGTCATCTTCGCCCGGCGGGTCGCCCACCTGGTGGAGGTCACCAGCGTGCTCGACCCCGACGAGAGCACCCGCATCTACTTTGTGCACGGTGAGCTGTTCTTCGCCTCCAGCAACGACCTGGTCTTCCAGTTCGACTACGCCAACGACCCGCAGAACGTGGTCATCGACATGACCCACGCCCACGTGTGGGACGCCTCGTCGGTCGCGGCGCTGGACGCGATCACCACCAAGTACGCCGCACGCGGCAAGACCGTCGAGATCGTCGAGCTGAACAAGCGCAGCGCCGCCATCCACGGGACCCTCGCCGGCAACCTGAGCGGCGGCCACTGATGCCGGGAACGACGCAGGGCACCGGGGCGCAGCACAGCTGCGGCCCGGCCGCCGGCCGGCTGATGCAGATCGGCGAAGCCGCCGACCGGGTCGGCCTGAGCATCCGCACCATCCGCCACTACGAGGACGCCAAACTGATCGTCCCGTCGGCCCGCAGCGAGGGCGGCTTCCGCCTCTACACCGAACCCGACCTCGACCGGCTCACCGTGGTCAAGCGGATGAAACCGCTCGGATTCACCCTCGACGAGATGCGCGACCTGCTCGGCGTCCTGGACGCCCTGCCCACCGCCGGCGATGAGCACCGGCGGGCACTGCTCGACCGGCTCGGCATGTTCCACACCGTTGCCACCGCCCGCGTGACCGCGCTGCGCGAGCAACTGGCCACCGCAGAGGGCTTCGCCGACACCCTGCGTGACCGGCTCGACCAGCACACCCCCAACCACTGACTCCACCAGGTGTCCACGCCACCAGCGGTCTGTGCAATCGAGGTCCGGACGGCGGCGGGGAGACGCTGCTTCCAGGCCACGGGCCTCGTTCCTCCCGTCAATGCCCGCCTCGCTAACCGAGAACCACCGGGAGCAGCAACACCTCAGACTTAAATCACCCCGCCGGGAGCCGGGGCCAGCAGTGACTCGTTCAGGGCCTTGGCTACCGGCCGGGTACTCCTGTGGGGGCACCTTCCCCGCTCGCCACGCGCGTCTTGCGCCCGCGCAGATCCCAGGCATCGAGGGTGGGCGCGCGTCCATCGCCATCAGCGCCAGGACCTGCAACAGGTAGCTCTGCACCATGTCCACCAACGCTCCGGCGCTGTCGTAGTAGCCGGCGCGCCCCTCCAGACCCAGTGCCTCGTCGAAGACGATGTCCACGCAAGCCACGTGTTCGGAATTGAGCACCGGTTCGAAGATCCGGTTGGCAAAGCGCAGCCCGAGGATGTTCACCGCGGTGGACTTGCCCAGGAAGTGGTCGATGCGGTGCACCTGCTCCTCCGGCACCAGCCGGGTCAGGATGTCGTTGAGCGACCGCGCCGAGGCGAGAGCCGTACCGAATGTGTCGATCATTGTCTGAACCGATGCGCTGTGGGGCCGGCCCCCCGAGGCTCAAGCGGGTCCAGGCGCAGTAGAGACGAGGGTCAACGAGGGGTGATCAGTGGTGCGAAATCGGCGCGAGTGAGGGGCTGGTCGGACAGTGAACCGTCCGCGCGAGGCACCCTGAGAGGTCGACCATCACGGGAAAACGTGACGGTGGTGACCTCGTCGCGGCTGGTGAGGGTGCAAACGATTTGCGCGAAGGCGAGGACCTCGTCGCTGCGGCCGGCGTCATCGCCGGGTTTGTCGACCACAACGCGGGCCTGGGTGCCGGTCGCGGTGACACCGGCGGCGTTGACCGCTCCCGGCAGCGCGCTGGTCAAGTCGGTGTCGCGTTCGGCTGCGGTGGGTCCGGCCAGCAGATGCCGAAGTTGGTCCTCGATCGTTGGTGGCCGGTCGACGCGCCGGACGAACGAGATGATGCGGTTGTCGCGGACAAAGCAGAGCGTCTCGGCGGCAGGGCCGACTGGTGCGCTGGTGTCGGCGGGCGCAGAGCTTTGGAAGGGTCCTCGCGGTGCCTGTACTACCCGGGGGGCATCATCCGTGGGAATGCTGCAGCTTGTCAGCAGCGTGGCAAGCGCCAGTGCGACGAGATAACGATGGTTCATGTCAGGCTCTCCGGCAGGATGACAAGGAAGCAGGCGCCTCCGCCGGGCCGGTCACCGACGGTGACGTGTCCGGTGTGTGCTGTGGCGTGCTGTGCGACCAGCGCGAGTCCGAGCCCTGTGCCGTCGCCTGCGCCGCGGGCTTGAGCTGGTCGTCCACGAACGAAACGGTCGAAGATCGCCTCGCGGTCCTCGACGGGCACACCTGGTCCGTCGTCCTCGACCTCGATGATTCCGGCGCTACCGTCGCGACCCAACCGGACGCCTGCAGGACCGCCCCCGTACGTCACCGCGTTGTCGAGCAGGTTCACCAGGACCTGCGCGACACGGCGCCGCTCGACTAGCCACGTCGCCGGCACGTCGGGTGCGAGATGGACGAGCGCCGTGGGCAGGTCGAGGGCGCGGCAAGCGTCGCGGGCCAGCGCCACGACGTCCACGGGGGCCCGGTGGGCGGGCTGGTCACTGCGGGCCAGGTCGATCAGGTCGTTGACGAGCCGCTGGAAACGGTCGATCTCGTCGGCGACGAGCCCGGCCGCGATGGCGGTCCGTTCGTCCTGGTGTTCCCGACGGCGGGCCAGGACGCTGGCCGCCGCGGCGAGGGTCTGCAACGGGGAACGCAGTTCGTGGCTGACGTCGGCGGCGAACCGGCGGTCCCGCTCGATGCGCCGGGCGAGCCGATCGACCATCTGGTTGAACGACGAGGACAACCGGGTCAGGTCGGGGTCGCGGGCCGTGTCGAGGCGGGCGGTGAAGTCACCGGCGGCGATCTTCTCGGCCGCGTCGGCCACGGCCGTCAGCGGCCGTAGCCCGTGCCGGGTGGCGTACCAGCCGAGTGCCGCGCCGGAGCCGGCGACCATGATCGCGACAGTGGTCAGCGCGAGGGCCAGGACCTGGAACGTCTGTTCCAGCTCCCGCAGCGAGTTGACCTCGAAGTACGTCGCGGACGCCGACAGGGGCACCCCGACGACCAGGACAGATTGGCCGTCGACGCGTACCCGCTGCACCGCGGGCTCACCGGCCGCGACGACCTGACGCAGTTCGACCGGGATGGCAGCGGAGGTGGTGGGATCGGCGGTACGGGCGTACCACCCGCCGTTCAGGTGCAGCACCGGCCGCCGACTCCCGCCGGTGTCCAGCGACCGAAGCACCTCCACCACATCGGGGGTGTCGGTGTCGAGCCCGGCACGAACGACGGTAGCGTCGAAGTAGGCGGCGCGCAGGGCGGTGCGTTCCCGCTCGTCCAGTAGGGATCGGCGGGTCAACTCGTAGGAGACCAGGGCCATCGACGCTGAGAGTAGGAGCGCGCCGACGGCGAACGCGGCAGTGACCCGGGTACGCAGTCCGAGGCGTCTCATCGCTGCAGCTTGTAGCCCAGGCCCCGCAGGGTGACCAAATGCCGGGGGTTCGCCGGGTCCTGCTCGATCTTCTGCCGCAGCCGGCCCACGTGCACGTCGACGAGCCGCTCGTCTCCGCTGTCGTACCCCCAGACCCGTTCGAGCAGTTGCTGGCGGGACAGCACCCGGCCGGCGTGCTCGGCCAGCTCGCACAGCAGCCGGAACTCGGTACGGGTCACCGGTACGGGTTGTCCGGCTCGGCGAACCTCTCCCCCGTCCGGGCTGATCTCCAGCTCGCCGACCACGAGCACGGGCACGAGCTCCGGCGCGTGCCCCGCGCCGCCGGTACGGGCGCGGCGGCGCAAGGCGCGCAGCCGCGCGGTCAATTCCTTGATCGCCACCGGTTTGACGACATAGTCGTCGGCGCCGGCTTCAAGAGCGGCGACGATGTCGTGCGTGTCGTCGCGGGCGCTGACCACCACGATCGGCACGTCGTCGTCACGGCGCAGCTGCCGAATGCACTCGAAACCGTCGAGGCCGGGCAGCATCAAGTCGACCAGCACGTAGTTGGCCGGGTTGCGACGCTGCACGCGCAGGCCTTCCTCGGCCGTGGCCGCGCCGAGAGCGTCGTAGCCTTCGTCCTCGAGTGCGAGCAGCAGCGCGAGCCGGATGCGGTCGTCATCCTCGATCACCAGTACGGCCGTCATACCCGCATCATCCCCAGACGACCGGCTCGGCGGCCAAGCGTGGCGGCCGGTTGGCTGATTTGTCACGGAACTGTCACAGATCCGCGTGGCGACCGCCAAGCCGGCACGGCAGGGTCCTAGACGACCGCGTCCGTGAAGGAGAGGGGTGTGCCCGTGACAGGGCCTCTGGAAACCACGCCGTGCACGCTGCCGCTGGTCGAGGTGTGCATCACCGAGTTCGACCTGGCCTGCCTGTCGGCGACCGGAGCAGTGTTCGACCGACTGTTGGCCCTGCATCCCGCACAGGTGGTGGTCGACCTGTCCGGGTGCCGGCACATCGACGCCGCTGCCATCGGCCTCCTGCTGGATGTGCACCGGCGGCTGGCCCGTGCCGACGGGGTCCTCACCGTCCGCAACCCGAACCCGCGCATCCGACGCATCCTGCACACCGCCCGTCTGGACCAGATTCTGCCGGTCGTTGACACTGCCTCATCGTCGCCGTCCTGCACGCCCACGATGGGACAGGAACCCACCTCCACACCACCGGCGTTGGTCGCTCATGGCCGCGCCTCGGTAAGAGCCCCGCACTGACGATCGCCAGTGGTCTCACCTTTCCTACCAGCGGGCTCGACCGCCACCCGGCAGGGAAACACCAGATTTGGGAGCCAGCTCCGCTTCGGCGCTGCACGAATGCCGTGTCACACCGCACGGGAAGACACGGCCCCAGGAAGGACCAGCAGAATGACCGTTGTCCCAGACGACCACCTGATGACCCTGATCTGCGACACCTGCGGCGACACCGTCAAGGCCACCGCGTGCGTGCTCCCCGACGCGGAGGTCGTCTGGACCCTGGTGTCCGAACAGGGCTGGAGCGGTTCCCCGTTCGCCACCGGCCCGCACCGCTGCCCGCACTGCAGCCTGCTGCCGCTCCCTGGCGGCGGCCACGCGTCGTGCGGCGACCACGGTCCTGGTGGCATCCTCGGCATCGACCACCTGAACGACGTGACCGTTGTCGCCGCCGCCGGTGACGTCGATCTCGACACCGGTGACACCTTGCGCACAGCCCTACGTCACGCAGCCGACATGGGCGGACACGTCGTGGTTGATTTGAGCCGAGTACACCTCATCGATTCCACCGGACTCGGTCACCTCGTCCGTGCCCACCGCGACGCCCGAGACCGTGGGGCCACCCTCTGCCTGGCCGCGCCGTCGCGGTTCATCCGCACCGTCCTGCACACGATGCGCCTGGACGGAGCCTTCCCCATCTTCGACAGCCGCGAAGACGCCCTCGCCCAACTGTCCAAGGAGTCGGTGTTGGAGCGCCCAACCGCCGCCGCCGCGACGGCGACTCGTTCCTGATCGAGCTCGGTCCTGAAGCGAAGGCATCCTCGTCGCCGGCAGCGACAACTGACACCGTGGGATCGGATCGCAAGGAGCCGGTGGCCATCCGAACGGCCACCGGTGCCGCGGCGAATTTCGGGAACCGATCCTCACTTGTTGTAGCACCCGTATCGAAGGAGGTCGGAGGGAGCCCATGAGCATCGCTGGTCTCGTCAACGCGCTCCTGGTCGGCGTCGCTATCGGTCTGCTCGGCAGGCTAATCATCCGACGCCAGGAGGCCCCGATCTGGCTGACCGTGTCCGTCGGGGTGGTCGCCGCGCTGGCGGGCAGCATCGTCGCCCGTCTCGCAGGCGTCGATACCAGCACCCTCAACCTCTTGACCCTGGTCATCCAGGTCGGTCTCGCTGGCATTGGCGTCGTGCTCGTCGTGGCTACCGCCAGGCCCGACCCATCCGACTCCCCCTGAACCGGCGACGACGCAGCGCCAGCACCAGAAGACAACCACAAGCACGGTTGGGCCGGTTTCCGTTCAAGGTGGATGAGGAGCAGGAGTGAAACTTCTTGAGTCCCACCCGACCGCGTTCCTGACCGGCGTGAGGATGTCACCGCCTCGCCGTCCGCCATCCCGCCAGGCCTCGTCACAACCAAGGAGCTGACCGTGTACATGCCATGGCCACTACCCGATGAGAACTGGTTCGCCGACCCCTCGCACCTGCCCGAGCCGGACCACGAGGACCTGAAACTTGAGGCGCTGGTCGCGCAGCGATTGAGCATCGACTGGACCACGCGGCGCCAGCAGATCACCGTCTCCGTGCAGAACCGGGTCGTCATCCTCGCCGGCGTGGTGAGTGACGCGAACGCGCGGCAGGTCGCGGCGGACCTCGCCTACGACGTGCCGGGCGTCTTCGACATCTGCAACACACTGCGGCTCAGCGGCCGGCGGCGTAGCCACCGGTAACCGACGATCACCGGTGACTCCGGTTCAGGGCCACATCGAAGGCGCGAATGACCTCCCAGGCAGCACGCTGCCTAGCTGTGGATGACACGCTCTCGTTCTCAGGGGCGGCGACCGGCTGAGGTCGTCGTCTGGCGAACGTAGTAGCCGGTGTGCCGGGAAGACTGGTCGGCGACTTCGTCACCGACCCCACCGGAGGACCACGATGCGCCTCCCACCGGCTAACCGCACGCCACTCCTGCTCAGCCGCAGGAGTTGGCCTGAGGTACGCCGGATCGGGGACATTCTCCGGACCGAGACGGTCGGCGGGGTGCTGCTGGTTGCCGCCGTGCTTGCCCGCGCCTGGGCGAAGGGCACTGGTCCGACGCGTACCGGTCGCTCGCCGACGTCACCGTGGGACCCGAAGCGCTGCATCTGGACCTCTCATTGGCGCAATGGGCCGCCAATGGCCTGCTAGCGATCTTCTTCTTCGTCGCCGGGCTGGAGCTCAAGCGCGAGTTCGTCGCCGGTGACCTGCGCGAGCCCCGCCAGGCGATGCTGCCCGTCGCCGCTGCGCTCGGCGGCATGACGCTGCCGGCGCTGATCTACGTGGCATCCAACGTCGGGGTCGGCGACGGGGCGTTGACCGGGTGGGCGATCCCGACCGGCACGGACATCGCGTTCGCCCTCGCCGTGCTCGGAGTGATCAACACAAGCCTGCCCTCGGCGATGCGCACGTTTCTGCTCACCCTCGCGGTCGTCGACGACCTGCTGGCCATTGTGATCATCGCGGTCTTCTACACCAGTACCCTGCACTTCGGGTGGCTGCTGCTCGCGCTGGCCCCGATGGCGCTGTTCGGTCTGCTGGTTCAGCGCCGGGTGCGGTCCTGGTGGCTGCTGCCGCTGGCGGTCACGACGTGGGCGCTGGTGCACGCCTCCGGGGTGCATGCCACCGTCGCCGGGGTCGCGCTGGCCTTCACCGTGCCGGTGCTACGCCGCAAGCCGGGACCTGGCCCTGGCCTGGCGGGGCACTTCGAACACCGGATCCGGCCCCTGTCCGCCGGGGTCGCGGTGCCGGCGTTCGCGTTCTTCGCCGCCGGAGTCCCGGTTGCCGGGGCGGGTGGCCTCGGCGCAACCCTGACCGACTCGGTCGCCCTGGGCGTAATGGTGGGGTTGGGTCGGTTTCACCGTGTCGCTGCTGATCGGTGAATTGGCGTTCGGCGCCGGCACTGAACGCGACGACCACTCCAAGATCGGCGTTCTGCTCGGATCGCTGCTGTCGGCGGTGCTGGCAACCGTCGTTCTACGCGCTCGTAATCGGCATTACCAGGGGGTTGCGCGCTGGAGGAGCGTGACAGCGACGCCGACGGGGTGCCAGACGTCTATGAGGAGCAGCCGACCAGGACGACGCCGTCCTGATCCGGCGCTCCTCGGCTATGGCGGCCAGCCGAGCAGTCGAGCGCCGAGTACGGCTGTCTGCAGCGTGAACCGTTGGGTCGGCTCGCCGGGGTGGTAGCCGGTCAGGTCCCGGATGCGGTCGAGTCGGTAGGTGATCGCGCGGACGGACAGGTGCATCTGCCGGGCGGTCGCGGTGTGGTTGCCCTGGTTGTCGAAGAGCACGGACAGGGTCTCCAGGTACGGCTCGACACCGCCGCGCGCCGTGGTCAGTGGCCCGAGGACAGTGGTCACCAGGTCGGTGATGGCGTCGCGGTCACGCAGCAGCACGGGGAACACCAGCAGATCGGCGGCATTGAGGACGGGCGTGGTGAAGCCGAGCCTGACGGCGTAGTCGAGGGTGTGGCGGGCCTCGTCGAGGGATGTGGCCAAGCCCTGCACCCCGGGTTGGGTGCGGCCGACGGCGATCTGCCAGTTGCCGGCGCCGAGTTCAGTGAGGAGCAGGTGGGCGAGTTCGGCCGCGATGCCGCGTAGGCCGCCGGCGCTGATGCAGACCACGTCGCCGTCGCGGAGGGTGGTTAGGGTGTTGCCTTCGCCGAACCTGGAGGCCAGTGCGGCATCGATGCGGTGCGTGATGCCCGGAGTCAGGCCGGCCGCACGGGCGATGAGGACGGTGTGGGTGGCCGACAGGCGGATGCCGTACCGGTGTGCGCGCTCGGCCAGACCGCCCGGGTCGGCGCGGCCGGTGAGCAGGTCGTTGACGAACGCGGCACGTTCGTTGTCGTGGCGATCCAGCTCGGCGCGGTTCTGCCGGGCGTACCCGTCCACGGCATCGGTGAGCAGGACACGGGCGGTGTCCAGCAGTGTCTCGGCGCGGGAATGCACCGCGACGGCGGTGTCGGCCGGCTCGACCGGGGTGGCGCTCCAGTGGACGGTGATGGCATCCAGCAGACCGGCAACAAGCTCGCGCAGCGTCAGCCCCTCATCCGCTGCGCGGGCACCCAGGTTGACCGCTGCCTGACGCCGGGCACTGGCCGGGACGTACAGCAGATCCTGGCAGTTGGCCGCCAGCCAATTGTCCTCGCTCATGGGCTGTTCCTTGTCGGCGTGCTGGTGGCCGCCGGAAACCGGAGGCCACCAGCCTCACGTCTACACACCGATGTCGCGGCGGTCGAACACGATGACTCCGGCGGTCGTGGTTGCCGCACCGAGGAGCACGAGGGCGAGAAGCTCGGCCGGGTGCCAGCCGGTGTGCAGCGGGTCGGTGCCGATGAAGTAGTGGAACGGTGAGAGCCAGCGCACCCAGTGCCACCCGTCGAGCATGCCGCCGATGGCGTTGGCCATGTAGGCGGCCACGGCAAGGCCACCGGTGATCGCGAGGACGGCAGCCCGTTTTCCGGTGGCGGCGCCAACGAGGAAGGCGACGCCGGCGAAGCTCCACACCAGGGCGACCAGCCCGGCGGACGCGGCGGCGACGTTGGACAGGGGTATGTCCATGCCGATCCAGGGAACAATGATCATCAGCAGGAGCCCGGGAATGGCGGCGATCCCGGTGAGCGCGCTGCCGGCGGCGGCCACCCGTTGCCAGGCGAAAGCAGCTCGCGAGACCGGATCGGCCAGCATCAGCTCCATGCCGCCGTCCTCCTCCGGCCGCGCGATCGTGCGGGCAGTCAGCGTGATGGCGCACATCAGAACCAGCAGTGGGCCGACCAGGCTGAAGATCGTCGCCTGCAGATAGCCGGCGGGCGACAGCATGTCAGCGATGCCGAGAAAGTCCAGCATGCCCTGAGGCAGCGCATCCTGCTTCAGCTCCGCGGCTCCCTGAAACTGGCTGTAGAACGAGGTGTAGATGGCGGTGAAAGCGGCGACGCCACCGGCCCAACCAATCAACGCCACGCGGTCGTCACGCCAGGTCTTACGCACCAGCGCGGGAAGCATCGCCGGCCCCTTCCCCGTGGTAGTAGAACGACAGGAACGTCTCTTCCAGGTCGGGCTCGGCCGACAACATGTCCACCACCTCATGACGCGCCGCCGCCTTGACCAGCGGATCGATGCGGCCGTCGACAGTGCATTTCAGCACCGGCCCGGACACCACCACGTCACTTACTCCGGGCAGGACACCGAACTCTGCCGGGTCCACCGGATCACCGAAATGAATCTCGACGGCGCGGACCGCCCGCTTCCCCAGTGACTCAACCCGCTCGACCGCGGCCAACTGGCCGTCGCGGACGATGGCGACCCGGTCGGCCGCCTGCTGCACCTCAGCCAGGACATGAGAGGACATGAAGACGGTCTGCCCGGCGACGCTGGCATCGCGCACCATGGCCAGGAACTCCTGCTGCATGAGTGGATCCAGCCCACTGGTCGGCTCATCCAGGACCAGCACCTCCGGCCGTGCATGAACGCCTGCACCAACCCGACCTTCTGCTTGTTGCCCTTACTCATCGTCCGTACCGAGCGCGAAAGGTCCAGGTCGAGCCGCTCCGCGAGCGCCGTCACCTGCGCCCAGGCCACGCCGCCGCGTGCCGCAGCGAAGAAGCGCAGCAGGTCTTCCGCCTTGTCCCGCCCGGGAAACACGAGTTCACCGGGCAGATAGCCGATCTGACGGTGCAGTGCGGCCTTGTCCCTGCGCGGGTCGAGCCCGAGCACAGTCGAATGTCCACGAGTGGGGCGCAGGAAGTCCAACAGCAGCCGAATCGTGGTGGTCTTCCCGGCTCCGTTCGGTCCCAGGAATCCCACCACCTCCCCGGCACGAACCTCCAGGCTGAGACCCTCGATACCGCGGCGCTGACCATAGAACTTGGTCAGGTCCTCGGTGAGTAGGGCGATGTCGCTTGTCATGCCCACATCGTCGCTGGTCTTCCTACCCGGCATCCAGGTCAGCATCCGGCCGACTACCGCTGAGGCCGTTGCCGAACATCGGAAGCCAGTAGCCCGAACGCCACCCCGGGCGGCCTCCGCGCCGCGACCGCCGGGAGTACTCTCACCTCAGGAGCGCCGGGAAGTCTGGTCGGCAGGCCATGTCGTGCTGCGGCTCTGGAGGCTCCGATGGGCGTTTCTGCCCTGCGCACCGAACATCTGTCCAAGCGGTACGGGCGGCTACTTGCCCTCGATGACCTCACCCTCGACGTCGCGGCGGGTGAGGTGTTCGGGTTTCTCGGCCCCAACGGCGCCGGGAAGTCAACGACTATCCGGCTGCTGCTCGGCCTTGCCCGACCCACCTCCGGACGGGCGTGGATCTTCGACACCGACGCCGCCGATGTAGCCGCCGCCCACAACAGGCTCGCCTACGTACCGGCGGATGTGGCGCTGTGGCCACAGATGACCGGCGCCGAGGTGCTGGACCTGCTCGCCCGCATCGGCCCTGGCACGGACACCGCCTACCGCGACGAGCTCATCCAACGATTCGCGCTGGACGTTTCCAAACCGGCCGGCACCTACTCGACGGGTAACCGGCAGAAGGTTGCTCTGATCGCGGCGTTCGCCACCCGGGCGCCTCTGCTGGTGCTGGACGAGCCGACCAGCGGCCTGGACCCGCTCATGGAACTGCAGTTCCGACAGGCGGTCGGGGTTGCCCGCGACAACGGGCAGACGGTGTTCCTCAGCTCCCACCAGCTCGCCGAGGTCGAGGCCGTCTGCGACCGCGTCGGCATCCTGCGCGCCGGTGAACTGGTGGAGGTGGCGTCCGTCGCACAGCTGCGTCGACTGCAAAACACCGAGGTGGCCGCGACGTTCACCGGCACGCCACCGGACCTCGCCGGCATCCACGGCGTCCACGACCTGCACGCAGACGGCGCCGCGACCGTGCGGTTCACCCTGAGCGGCTCCCCCGCCGCGGCGCTGCGCGCCCTGGCCGACGCTGATGTGGCGACGATCGTCGTCCGGGAGCAGAGCCTCGAGGAGATCTTCCTCGCCTACTACGGGCAGAACGCCCGATGATCGCGACCACGGCGGCAGCAGCCGGCCCGGAGCGAGTGCTGAGGGGGCTCGCAGTACGCCAGGTGCGCCGTGGTGCTCTGGTCGTGACCGCTGTGTGCGCGGGCATGTCCGCCCTGGTCGTGGTCGGCTACCACCGTGAGGCACTGGATCCGGCCGCCCTGGCGGCGCTGGCCCGCAACCCCGCGATCCGCACCCTGTTCGGCGAACCGGTCGCGCTCGACCAGGCGGGCGGGTTCACGGTGTGGCGGACGGGCACCGTCCTGGCCGTCCTGCTCGGGGTGTGGGCGATGCTGGCCGCCACCCGGATCACCCGTGGGGAGGAGGGCGCTGGCCGGTGGGGTCTGTTGCTGTCCGGCCGCATCACCCTCGCCGAGGCGGTCCGCCAGCACCTCGGTGTGCTGGCCGTCGTTCCGGTCCTCGTTGGAGCGGCGACCGCAGCGGCGATGATTGCTGCGGGCGTGGACGCCACGGGCTCGTTGTTGCACGGCACCGGCCTCGCTGCCGTCGGGCTCTTCTTCGTCGCCGTCGGGGGCGTCACCGCGCAGCTGTTCGCCAGCCGGTCGGCGGCCAACGGTGCCGCGGCCGCCGTCCTGGTCGTCGGGCTCCTCACGCGGATGGTCGGCGACGGTGTGCCCGCGCTGGCCTGGCTTCGGTGGCTGTCCCCGTTCGGCCTCTTGGCGCTGACCCGCCCGTTCGACAGCAATCGAGGGTTGTCGGTGTCGGTGCTGGCGTTCGCCGCGGTGCTGCTGCTGGCCCTCGCCGGTCGGCTTGCTGCGCGGCGTGACGTCGGCGCGGCGATTCTTGCTACGGCCGGCAGCCGGCCGGCGCGTACCGCATTGCTCGGTTCGGTGCCCGCCTTCGCGGTACGGCGTACGGTTCGGCCGCTGGCCGCATGGTCGGCCGGGATCGGCGCGTATTTCCTGCTCCTAGGTCTGATCGCCCGGTCCATGGCCGAGTTCCTGACCGGCAACCCGGAGTTCGCGACGATGGCGGCCCAGGCCGGCTTCCCGGCGCTCGACACGGTCGAGGGCTACGCGGCCACCCTGTTCGCGCTGTTGGCCGTTCCGGTCGGGGTGTTCGTCGCCGTGCGGCTCGCCGCCGTCGCCGCGGACGAGAATGCCCGGCGTCTCACCCTGCTACTGGCCGCACCGGTGACCCGGGTACGGCTGTTGGCGGCCGAGGCGGCCGTCGCTGGCTGTGCCGCGCTGGTCCTGATCACGGAGGCGGGCGTCGCCATGTGGGCCGGTACGGCCATTGTCCATGCCGGTCTTGGGGCCGGCGAGGCGCTCGCCGGCGCCTGGAACGTCGTGCCGGTCGTGCTGCTGTGTCTGGGAGCCGCCGTCCTGGCGCTCGGATGGGCGCCGCGCGCCGTCGCGGCGATCGGCGCTCTTCCGGCCGCCGGCGGGTTCCTGTGGCAGGTCCTTGCCGACAGCGTCGACGCGCCCTCCTGGATCCGAGCGCTGTCTCCGTTCGCGCACCTGGCCGCGGTGCCGGCCACCGCGCCGGCCTGGGTCGCGGCGTCCGTGATGGCCGGCATCGCGGCGGCAGGAGTGGTGGCCGGAATCATCGGCTACCGTCGGCGTGACCTGTGTGCCTGAGCGGGGTCGCCGTCGCGACCGCCGTTCACCGCTTCAGGGGGCGCAGCCGGTTGTTGACGTCGTGCACTCCCGGAATGCTCCAGGCGCGGGCATCGGCCTCCGTGCTCACGTCAGTGCAGGTGACCGTGCCCTCCAGGATGACACACCGTTCTGCACTTCGATGCAGATGCGTTCGTGACGCAACTGGGGATCCCGCTGCATACGCTCAAGCAGCCGGAAGGCCAGACGGGCATCAATCGAGGCCAGCGCGGTTTGGAACAGCGATGGAGTGTCGTCGGGAAGGAACCAGGGGACGTAGGTCACGCTGTCTCCTCAGAATCGCTTCGGTGTCTCGGCGGTCGCGCGCGGCCGCCGAGACACCGGCCGGTCGGGGGGGTAGGGGGAGCCGGGAGTCAGCGTCGGGTCGGGGGCACCGGGTGCGGCGGAGCGACCCCACTCGGGTTGAAGAACGGCGCATAGCCGTAATACCAGTACACGTCCTCGTAGTACCCGGTCTCCTCGACGACCTCCGGGTCGTACGTCGGGGCCCGCTCGATCTTTTGCCGGGTCAGGTCGACCCGCACCGTGTCGTCGGTGACGTCGCTGACCGCCTCGACGGGGATGAAGGTGGCGGTGGCGCCGATACCGAGAACTCCCCCGTGCTCAACTCGCAGGAACCGCACCTTGTGCTCCTCGCGATCGATCAGCAGGTCATCGACCTTGCCCAGGTCGTCACCGTCGGCGTCGAGGACGTGCCGGCCGCGCACGTCCTGCTCGGCAGCCGCGATTGTCTGCCCGGAGTCACCGAGCTTGACCAGAATCGCCGTGATGTCGTGTGGCATGAACTGCTCCTTCCGTAGCGTCTGCTCCCTTTGCGCTACCCGCAAGACATCCCGGAGTAGACGACGAAACGATGACGGTTCCTGCCCACTTTCGTGACGGCTGGCGCTGCCTGTCCCCTACTACCGCTGAAATGCGGGTAGTGGATCCCCACCAGGGGAGGGGGTGGTGCGGCGACGACGGCACCGTCACCCTCAGCGGCTCACTGGCGCCGGTAATCTTGATCGAGTACGGCCTGTACCCATATGTCCGCCAGCCGAGGGGGGACCATGCCCGATCAGATCGACCTCGCTCGCCTGCGGGAGCTGCTCGACGGGCCCTGGGCCAAGGTTCGCAACGCGCACCGGGACCACCTCGACGAGCGTTTCCTCCCGGTGTACGGCGAGACCGGTGACCAGGCACGTGAGCGGATCACCCGACTGCTCGGCGAACTCCCCGCCGAGCTGGGTATGGCGTCGGCCTTCCCCACCGAGTACGGCGGCAAATCCGACGTCGGCGCGTCGATCATCGCCAGTGAGATGCTGGCACAGGTCGACCTGTCACTGATGGTCAAGGCCGGAGTGCAGTGGGGCCTGTTCGGCGGCGCGGTCGCGGCCCTCGGCACCCGCCGCCACCACGACGCCTATCTCCGGGACATCGTCTCGGGCACGATCTTCGGCTGCTTCGCCATGACCGAGACCGGGCACGGCTCCGACGTCCAGCAGCTGTGCACCACCTGCACGTACGACCCGCAGACGCAGACGTTCGACCTGCACACCCCGCACGAGGCGGCCCGCAAGGACTACATCGGCAACGCCGCCCGGGACGGGCGGATGGCGGTGGTCTTCGCGCAGCTGATCACGAACGGTCGGCGGCACGGTGTACACGCGTGGTTGGTACCGATCCGCGACGCGCAGGGCAACCCGCTGCCCGGCGTGAGCATCGGCGACGCCGGGCCCAAGGCCGGCCTGCTCGGCGTGGACAACGGGCGGCTCACCTTCGACCACGTACAGGTGCCGAGGGACATGCTGCTGGACCGCTACGGTCAGGTCGCACCGGACGGGACGTACTCCAGCCCGATCGAGAACGACTCCCGACGCTTCTTCACCATGCTCGGCACCTTGGTCCGTGGCCGCGTGAGCGTCGGCGGCGCCGCGTCGGCGGCCACCAAGTCGGCGCTGACGATCGCGGTGCGCTACGGCGACATCCGGCGCCAGTTCGGCACGCCCGACGCGGAGCGGGAGGTGCTGCTCAACGACTACCTGGCCCACCAGCGCAAGCTGCTGCCCGCCCTGGCCACCACGTACGCGCTGCACTTCGCCCAGACCGAGCTGGTCGCCGCGCTCAGTGAGGTGCAGGGCGGCGACGGGCCGGTCGACGACCACCGGCAACGGGAGCTGGAATCCCGGGCCGCCGGTCTCAAGGCCGCGCAGACCTGGCACGCCACCCGCACCATCCAGATGTGCCGCGAGGCGTGCGGCGGCGCCGGCTACCTGGCCGAGAACCGGCTACCCAGCCTCAAGGCCGACACCGACGTCTTCACCACCTTCGAGGGCGACAACACGGTGCTGCTGCAACTGGTTGCCAAAGGGCTCCTCACCGGCTATCGGGACGAGTTCGGCTCGCTGGACGGCTGGGGGCGCGCCTCCTTCGTCGCCGAGCAGGTCCGCGAGATGGTGCTCGAACGCACCGCCGCGCGGTCGGCCATCGAGCGGCTGATCAGCGCCGTGCCCGGTCGCGACGAGGAGGTAGCCGTCACCGACCGCGGCTGGCAGCTCAAGACCTTCGAGGACCGCGAGAGGCATCTCCTCGACGGTGCGGTCCGCCGCCTGCGCAACGGCGCGGCCACGAAGAAGGACCAGCCCTTCGACATCTTCAATGACGTCCAGGATCACGTCCTGACCGTCGCCGCCGCGCACATCGACCGGGTCACCCTGGAGGCGTTCGTCGCCGGCATCGAGGACACCGCCGACCCGGCGGTCCGGGCGCTGCTCTGCCGAGTCTGTGACCTGTACGCGCTCAGTGTCATCGAAGCCAACAAGGGATGGTTCCTGGAGCACGGCCGTTTCACGCCGGCCCGCTCCAAGGCCATCACCGGCGTGGTGAACGGCCTGCTCAAAGAACTGCGCCCGCACCTGCGGACCCTGGTGGACGGTTTCGCCATCCCGGACACCTGGCTGCACGCCGCGATCCTGCGCGAGGAACCCCGCCGGCAGGAGGCGATGGCCGCCCAGGCCGCCGCCGGTGATCCACAGGCAGTGCTCCCCTAGCCGGGGTCGCGCCGAGCATGCAGACCACCGCGACGGGTCTCCTGTCGGCGATGACTATGCCTGCAACCTCTTCCCCTCCGGAGAACAGGACATGGCCTTCTCCGGCCAGCTGGGCGAGGCTACCGGAAGCGACCGGGCGATGATCATCGCCTCCGAACTGATCAGCAACGCCGCGCTGCACCCCCGCACAGACATCGACATCACCGTCGCCGCGATAAAAAACGCCCTACCGTCTGGGCCGTTATCGACAAGGCCGACGGATGATGCGGACCAGCGGGCCGGATCACCCGTCGACGGATGCCCTGTCCCCATCCCGCCACCGGGGCCGCGGTGCCGAGCGGGGCTTGGCGATCCGCTGATTGTCAACGCTGGCCGAGGTGCGGGTGGTGGCGCCGGCCAGCAGCCGGGCCGAGTTGACCAACCCCACCAGGCTGAACGCCTGCGGCGTGTTGCCGAGGTGGCGCCCCGTGGCCGGATCACACTCCTCCGCGAGCAGGCCCACGTCGTTACGCAGTGCGAGCAGCCGCGCGAAGAGTTGCTGCGCCGCGTCCGTTCGGCCGATGCCCCACAACGCGTCGACCAGCCAGAAACTGCACGCGAGGAATGCGCCTTCAGGACCCGGGAGCCCGTCGTCACTGCCCTGCTCTGGGCGGTAGCGCAGCACGAAGCCTTCGACGCAGAGATCCCGCTGCACCGCCTCGACGGTGCCCACCACTCGCGGGTCGTCCCAGGCGAGGAAGCCGACCCGTGGGATGAGCAGTAGCGCGGCGTCCAGAGCCGGATGGCCGTACGACTGGGTGAAGGTGTTCCGGACGGGGTCGAAACCTCGCTCGCACACCTCCCGATGGATCTCGTCCCGGATCGTCCGCCACCGGTCCACCGGGCCGTCCAAGCCGTGCTCCTGCACCGCCCGGACCGCCCGGTCGAACCCGGCCCAGGCCATCACCTTCGAGTGGACGAAGTGTCGGCGCGGCCCCCGAACCTCCCAGAGGCCGTTGTCCGGCTGACGCCAGGTGCGCTCCAGGTGATCCAGCAACGCCCGCTGTACGTCCCATCCGGCCTCCGTCGCCGCGATTCCCGCCTCCCGACTCAGGTGCAGCCCGTCGAGCACTTCGCCCCAGACGTCCAACTGGAGTTGGTCGGCGGCGGCGTTACCCACCCGGACCGGTGCCGCCCCCTGGTATCCCTTCAACCACGGCAGGGAGCTCTCCGGTAGGCGCCGGGTGCCGTCCAACCCGTACATGATTTGCAGGTCCGCCGGATCTCCGGCGACGGCCCGCAGCAGCCAGTCCCGCCACGCTCGGGCCTCGTCGAGGTACCCGGTGCCCAGCAGCGCCTGCAGTGTGAAGGTAGAGTCGCGCAGCCAGCAGTACCGGTAGTCCCAGTTGCGCGGCCCGCCCAGCTGCTCCGGCAGTGACGTGGTGGCGGCAGCCACGATGCCACCGGTCGGCGCGTAGGTAAGCGCCTTGAGCAACACCAGGGATCGTCTGACTTCTGCTGCCCACGCGCCCTCGTAGTCGCAGCGGGCAATCCACTCGCGCCAGAACCGTTCGGCGGCGTGCAGCGCGCGGCGGGCCTCGACCGGCTGCGGCGGCGGCTCATGCGAGGGCCGGTGAGTGAGCACGAAGGCGACTGACTCGCCCGCCCCCACCGTGAACTCGGCCGTGGTGGTGCTGTCGTCGGTGGACAACGGCACCTCGGCGTGCAGCCAGGCGGCGTCCGGCCCGGCCACCGCCGCCAGATCGTTGTTCCGCTGCCGGATCCAAGGGGTGATATGACCGTAGTCGAAGCGTAGCCGCAACCGCATCGCCATCGGCACCCGTCCCGAGACGCCCTCGACGACACGTACCAGGTCGGCGGCTTCGCCCCTGGGCGGCATGCAGTCGACGACCCGGACGACGCCGTCTGGTGTCTCCCACTCGCTCTCCAGCACCAGGCTGTCCCCCCGGTACCGCCGGCGGGTCGCGGGACCGCCCTCGGCAGGACCGAGCCGCCAGTGGCCGGCGCTGTCGTCGTGTAGCAGAGCGGCGAAGCAAGCTGGCGAGTCGAAGCGGGGCAGGCACAACCAGTCGACGGAGCCGTCACGCGCCACCAAGGCGGCGGTCTGCAGGTCTCCGATGACGGCGTAGTCCTCGATCGGTGCGGGCACGCGGTTCTTCCTCATTCGAAGGTCAGTACGACTTTGATGTCGTCCGGTTCGGGGCGTACCGCGTCGGCATAACGGTTCAGCGGCACCCGTCGGCTGATGAGTAGTTCCAGCCAGTTCCGGTCGGCGGCGGCCAACGCCTGGGCGGCGGCGGTGTAGTGGCGCAGGTTCGCGTTGACCGAACCGATCACCACATCGTTCTCCAGGACCAGGTCCCGGTTGGTGGCGCCCGCGTCGATGGGAATCCGGCGCCCAGCGGAGGACACCCCGGTGAGGCAGACGATGCCGTACGGTGCGGTGCCGGCGATGACATCGAGGACCACCCGCCCGACGCCGGTGGCCTCCAGCACGACGTCGGGCTGGATCTTCTCGGCGACCTCCGAAACGGGCGCGTGATGATAGGTCGCGCCGAGGGCGGCCACCGCTGCCGGCTTCGGCCCGTCGGCCACCACGTCGAGCACATGGACGTCGAGTCCGCGCTGCGTACCCAGCAGCGCCCCCAGCAGGCCGATCGGGCCGGCACCGGTCACGAGTACCCGCTGCGGCGCGAACCAGGACCGCTGCCCCACCCGTTCGATCTGTTCCCACGCCTTAACCACAACCGTGGTCGGTTCCATGAGCACACCCGCGGACTCCAGAGCTGGTTCGAGCCGGACCGCGTAGTCGGTCTCGACCGTCCACAACTCACTGCCGTAGCCGTCGCGCTCCTTGATCCCGCGTTCGGTGTACCGGCCGTTGCGGCACATGTCGAACTCGCCCCGGGCGCACGCTCCGCAGGGCGCCGGGTCGGGGCGGCGGACCACCCCGACGACCAGGTCACCGGCGGTGAAATCCGTCCCTTCCGGCGCCCGACGGACACGCCCCAGCGACTCGTGGCCGAGCACCAACCGCTCGCGCCCCTGCGGCGCCCAGCCATAGGCGCCGGAGATGATCTCCCGGTCGGTGCCGCAGACGCCCAGTGCCACCGCCTCGACGAGCAGTTCGCCCGGCCCGGCAACGGGATCGGGCACGTCGCGTACCTCGACGCTGTCGGGTCGTTCGGGTCGTACGGTCAACGCGCGCACAGTCGGCTCCTGCTCTGCTCTGCTCTGCTCTGCTCAGCGACGAATGAGTTCGGGGGCGGCGGTGTCCAGCGGAACGGCCGCGCCGGGCACCAGCCCGAGCTGCACGGCCGGACGGGTGCCCGCCGCGCTGAAAAGCCAGTCGGCCACGGTGCGGGTTCGGTTGGCCGGCAGCGACAACAGGTGATAGCCGCGGGCGACGGCCCGGGCGACCGGACCGGTAAGCGGGACGTGCAGCGGGTTGGCGGTGGCCTGCCAGCCCCCGAGATCCACCACGAACCCGAGGTCGCGATGCCGGTAGGGCCGACGCCGGCCCACCCCGTACGACGCGGCGATGTTGTCCGCGGCGAGCCGGCCCTGCCGTACGGCGTGCTGGGCGGTCATCGGGGTGATGTCCCCTGGTCGGGACGGGTCCGGCACGGCGGCGGCGTCGCCGCACGCCAGGATCTCCGGGTGCGCGGGCACGGCGAGATACTCGTCGACGGTGATCCGCCCGCTCGTCACGGGCAGGCCGGTGGCCTCGACCAGCGGGTCGGGCCGGACCCCGACGCACCACACCAGCGTCCGGGACGGCACGAACCGGCCGTCGTTGAGCCGCACGCCGTCGGCGTCCGCCTCGGTCACCGACGTGCCCAGGCACACCTCAACGCCACGCTCGCGCAACGTTCGCTCGGCGGCTGCGGACATCCGGTCGGCGAGACCGGGCAGAACCCGGTCGGCGGTGTCCAACAGCAGCCAGCGGGGACGTACCGCGCCCAGCCGTGGGTGGCGGCGGGCGATTTCTCCGGTGAACAACTGCCCCTGGGCGGCGACCTCCGTGCCGGTGTAGCCGGCGCCGACCACGACGAACGTGCAGCGACTCGCCCGCTCGGCCGGGTCCTCGGTGGCGTCGGCGAGCTCGATCTGCTGGATCAACCGCTCGCGCAGGTGCACCGCCTCAGGGATGCCCCGGAACCCGTGCGCGTGATCGGCCACCCCGGGGATCGGCAGCAGCTTGTTGACGCTGCCCGCGGCCAACACCAGCCGGTGGTACGCCAGCCGCCCCTGGCGTCCGTCCGCATCGGTGTACGACACACTGCGGCCGTCCACGTCGACGCCGTCGACCTCACCCACCACCACCCGGACTCCGGGCAGCGTGTCCGCCAGCGGCACCGCGACCCGGCGCGGGTCCAGCACACCTCCGGCCACCTCGGGCAGCAGCGGCAGGTACAGGAAGTAGTCGGTCGGATTGACCAGGACCACGTCCGCCGCTCCCCGGGCGAGCCGGGTCAGCCTGCGCGCGGCGTGAAAGCCGGCGAAGCCGGCTCCGACGATCACAATCACAGGTCGCGCCACGACATTCTCCATCCGTCGGGCTTTCGTCTCCGGTCCCCTTCTGATCGCTACCCCGGTCCAGGGGCCGGAAAACGGTGATCTGATCCGGCCGTGACCCGTTGGTCCGTCTCAACCCTCCGACGGTGGGAAGACGTGACCACGCGGTCCGACTGCCCGGACGGCTGCGGAACGACCTCGCCACCGCCGCCCCGCTGCTGGCGCAGATTCCGATCTCCCCCGCCCTGCGGCGCGCCCGGCAACGTCTGGACGCCGCGCGGGGCCGGGACGCCGGGTAGCCCGGACGGGCCGGGTCACCGCTGCAGGGTCCGCTCGACAAGGCCGTACAGTGGGAAAGTTCCAGCCGCGCCGATCAGCGCTACCGCCGCGGCCACCGCTACCGCGACCCGCGGTCCCCGTGGCGACCCGGTTCCCAACGGCGGCGGGCCGGACGGCAGGGACAGGGCCGGCACCAGCCAGCGCAGGTAGTAGAAGAGGCTGGCCACGGTGTTCACCGCGGCGACCACGACCAGCCAGGCCAGCCCGCCGTCCCAGGCGGCGGTGAACACCGTCAGCTTGCCGGCGAAGACCGCCGTGGGCGGTGTGCCGACGAGCCCCAGCAGGCAGATCGTCAACGCCGCGGCGAGCCAGGGCCGGCGGCGGGCCAGTCCCCGATAGCCGTCGAGGCAGTCGTGCGGCTCGGCGGCCAGCACCGCGAACGCGCCCAGGTTCGTCACCGCGTACCCGGCGAGGTAGACCAGCAGGGCCGGCAGCGCGCGCTCCGCGCGGCCGCGACCGCGACGGCCATCAGCAGGTAACCCACCTGCGCCACAGTGGAGTACGCGAGCAACCGGCGCGGGTCCGCCTGGCCGAACGCGGCGAAGTTGCCCAGCGTCATGGTGACCGCCGCGAGCACCGCGACCAGCAGCGGCCAGTCGACCACGTCGGCGGGCACCGCCACGGCGAACAGCCGGTACGCCGCCAGCAGGCCACCGAGCTTCGGCACGGTGGTCAGCAGCGCGCCGGCCGGGATCGAGGCGCCCTGCACCGCGTCGGGCACCCAGAAGTGGCCCGGCACCGCGCCGATCTTGAACAGCAGGCCGGCCAGCACCCCGACCACCCCGACCGCGACGGCGGCGCTCGGCGCCCCGGCCAGCCCGGCGGCCAGCCGGTCGTAGTCGCTCGCCCCGCCGCCGAGCGCGGTCAGCAGCGCGGCGCCGGCCAGCAGGCCGACCCCGGCAAGCGCGCTCATCAAATAGACCTTGAGCGCGGCCTCGGCGCCCCGCCGGTCCCGGCCCCAGCCGGCCAACCCGGTCAGCGGCACCGACGACAGCAGGTACGACACGGCCAGCAGCAGCAGGTCCGACGCCCCAGCGAGCAGCACCGCGCCGAGCACGGCGAGCAGTGTCAACACGTAGAACTCGGTCTCCCGCCGGTTGCCGGCGACCCGGCCGGCGGCGATCCCGACTACGAGCAGCCCGGCCAGCGGGATCAGCAGCCGGGCGGCGGTGGTGGCCGGGTCGAGGGCATAGCTGTGCGCGTACACGGTGGAGCGCTCGCCCACGGCGGGCAGCGCGGCGAGGACGGCCACGAGCAGCGCCCCGACAGCGACCAGCCGGGCCACCCACTGCCGGCCCCGGGGCCGGAACGCCCCGGTGAGCAGCGTGGTGACCGCGCCGACGAGCAGGAGCAACTCCGGCAGCAGGGCGAGCGGACGTTCGTTCACCGGGCCACCAGGTCGGTGACCGCCCGGGCGGCGGGTTCCACCACGTCCAGCAGCAGTCGGGGGAACACGCCGAGGAGCAGCGCCAGCGCCAGCAGCGGCAGCACCGCCGCGGTCTCGGCGGCGGTCAGGTCGGCGGTCGCGGACAGGCGGTGCCGGGCCGGGCCGAGGAAGACACGATGCAGCGCCCACAGGAACAGCCCGGCCGTGACCAGGATGCCGGGCAGCGCGAATGCCACCGCCACCGGCGCTGCGCTCAGGCTGCCGGCGAAAATCTGGAACTCGGCGATGAAACCGGAGAAGCCGGGCAGCCCGAGGCTGGCGAACGCCGCCACCGCGGTCAGCGCGGCGAACCGGGGCGTGTCAGCGGCCAACCCGCCGTAGGCGTCCATCCGGTAGGTGCCGCCGCGGTCGTAGAGCACGCCGGCGAGCAGGAACAATGCGGACGTGATGAGCCCGTGGCTGACCATCTGGGTGACCGCGCCGGTGATCGCGACCGCGCGGGCCTGCGGGTCCGAGTCGGCGACCAGGCCGGCCGCGCCGACGGCCAGCACCACGTACCCCATGTGGTTCACCGAGGTGTACGCGACCATCCGCTTGAAGTTGGTCTGGGCGAGCGCCACCAGCGCTCCGTAGAGCACGCTCACCACGCCGACCACGACGATCGCCCAGGCGTAGCGCCGCCAGGCGTCGGGCAGCATCGGCATGGCGATGCGGACGAACCCGTAGGTGCCCATCTTGAGCAGGATCCCGGCCAGCACGGCGGAACCGGCGGCCGGGGCGTCGGTGTGCGCCGGCGGCAGCCAGGTGTGGAACGGGAACGTCGGCGTCTTGATCGCCAGCCCGAGCAGGACAGCCGACAGCACCAGGGCACCGGCCGTGCCCTGGGTGGGCGGGTCACGGGTCAACGCCACCATGTCGAAGGTGTGGGGTTGGGCGGCGACGGAGAGGCCGATGAAGCCCAGCAGCAGCGCCAGCGAGCCGAGGAACGTGTAAAGGAAGAACGTCAGCGCCGAGCGGCGGGCGTGTGGGCCGTGCCCCCAGCCGGCGATCACCGCGTACATGCCGACGATGGACAGGTCGAAGAAGACGAAGAACAGGATCAGGTCGAGCGCGACGAACAGCCCCAGGCAGGTGGTCTGCAGGGCGAGGAAGAGAGCGGCGAACTGGCGCGGCCGGCGCTGGCGGCGCAGCGAGTACACCGCGCAGGCGGCGAAGACGACAGTGGTGAGGGCGAGCAGCGGCAGCGACAACCCGTCCACCCCGACGTGGTAGCCGGCCCCGGCACCCGGGATCCACGGCCGGTCCACCTCGTGCGCGAACCCCTCCCCCGGGTAGGCCCACCACACGCCCAGTACCGCCGCGACCTCGACGCCGGTGACCGCGATCCAGATCCACGACACCGTATTCGCCGGCAGGCCACGCCAGAGGAGCAGGAGCGCGGCCACCACGAGCGGCGTGAAGACGATCAGGGACAGCACGGGTCACCTCGCCAGCAGCAGGATCAGCACGGCGGTGCCCAGCGCGAGGACCATCTGGACGTAGTACTGGTGGATCAGGCCGGTCTGCGGACGGCGGGCCAGGACACCGAGCCGCCGCGCCGCCCGGACGAGCCGGCGCACCAGGGCGTCCACCCCGTGGTCGTCCACCCGGGCCAGGGCGACCGCGAGCCATCGGGTCAGGGCCGGCAGGGCCGTGACCCAACGGTCGGGCCCGGCATCGTCGAACCTCGACAGCCCCCGGGCCACGCCGAGGGCCGCACGCGGCACGGCGTGCACGGCCCGGTCGAGCACGCGGTCGTCGAACCGGGCCAGCCCTCGGGCCAGCGCCAGCGTCGCCGGGACCACCAGCAGCTGGGCAGCCAGTTCCAAGCCCAGCCATGTTCGCGCCCAGGCCGGGGCCGGCAGCCGGGCCGGCGCGGCGACCGCCAGCGTCACGCCGGTGACCGCGAGCAGGCTGGACAGGACCAGCTCGGTGGCGCGTGTCGGCGGTGCCGGACCGGCCCCGACGGCATCGGCCACCGCCCGGGACAGCGGCGGCAGCGCCAGGACGCCGAGCACGGCCGCTCCGACCGCCAGCGGCACCAGCGGCCCCTGCTGCCCGCCGGCCACCTCGCGGGTGCCGTCGCGCTCGGTGTCGTACCCGGATTCGATCCCGGGCGGAACCGGACGCAGGACCAGGGCGAGCGCCCGGCCGGCGTAGAGGGCCGCGAGCAGGGCGCCGGCCAGGCCGACCAGGTACAACGCCGGGGACCGCTCGCGGGCTCCGGCGAGCACCTCGTCCTTGGTGGACCACAACGCCAGCGGCGGCACCCCGGCCAGTGCCAGGGCGCCAACCGCGAACACGCCCCCCACCAGCGGGTAGCGGCGGCCAGCGCCGCGCAGCGCGGACAGCCGGCGGGTGCCGAGCGCGGTCAGCCACGCCCCCGCGGCGAGGAACAGCAGCGCCTTGGTGGCCGCGTGGCCGATCAGGTGCGCGACGGCGCCAGCCGGAGCGACGGCGGCGCCCAGCACCACGTACCCCAGTTGAGCGCTGGTGGAGGCGGCCAGCAACTGCTTCAGGTCGGTCTGGGCGAGCGCGACCGCACCGAGCGCCAGGGCCGTCACCGCGCCGCCCCACGCGGCCACGTCCACCGCCCAGCCGGTCGCGACGAGCAGCGGGTGCAGGCGGATGAGCAGGTAGCCGCCCATCGCCACCATGGCGGCGGAGTGCAGCAGCGCGCTGACCGGGCTCGGGCCGAGCATGGCCCGCGACAGCCAGAACGAGAACGGCAGCTGGGCCGCCTTACCGAAGCCGGCGGCCAGCACTCCACCGGCGGCCACGTCCCGCCACCCGGGCGGCAGTCCGGCGAACCCGGTCAGGTCGAGCGTGCCGCCGGCCAGTCCGGCACCCGCGGCCAGGTAGAGCCCGAGGTCACCGGCGCGGGTGGCGAGGAACGCCGTGCCACCCGCGGCGACCGCGTCGTCGCGCCGCCAGTGGTACGCGATCAGCGCGTACGACATCCCGCCCATGATCTCCCAGCCCAGCAGCAGCACGGGTAGCGTCGTGGCGGTGGCGGTGAGCAGCACCGCGGCGAGGAAGACCAGCATCAGGCCGTGAAACCGGACCGGTCCGGTGGATCTCGGCGGCGGCGTACGCCAGCACCAGCAGCGCCACCGAGGCCACCGCCGGCACGACGAGCGCGGCGAGCCCGTCGACGGACAGGCCCCACCGGGCGCCGGCCAGGAACGGCGCGTCGACGCCCGGCCGGCCCAGCGCCACCGCGG
>NZ_JAEVHM010000050.1 GCF_016802865.1 Micromonospora parastrephiae
GTGGTGGGGCGGGGGTGGGGGGGTCAGCCTATGGCGGCCAGGTCGGTCAGGCGGGCCAGCGAGTCCTCCAGGTCGGCGCCTACCCGGCGCAGGCCCAGGCGCAGCAGGGCCGCCTTGACCGGGCCGGCCGGCCAGCGGACCACGATGAGCCGCACGATGGTCCCGCCCTCCTCCTCGTCGGGAGTGAGTTGGACGTAGATCTCGGTGCGCGCCTCCGCGCGCGCACCGGCACCCTTGGCCCGTTCCCGCCAGCCGATCAGGGTCGGCTCCTGATAGGCGATCACCTCGGCCTCATGCGCCGAACCGCGCCCCGCCTGGACCAACTGCCGCCGCCCGAAGCCCTCTCCGGAGAGCACTTCGGCCGCGCGGACCCCCGCCAGCCAGGCCGGCAACTGCTCGGCCCGCTGTACGACGTCCCAGACCACTTCCACCGGCGCCGCCACGTGCGCACTGCGTTCCACGAGGATCATTTCCGTCTTTCCTCCAGTGAGGACATCCCACGATATCGGCACTCTATGCGCTAAATCGGACTTACCTGGACGGGTTCGGAAAAAGACACGCCGATCAACCATTGCGGAACGCGGCATCCCGGCCTATGGCGCATTCATCCGGGGCGTCCTAAAGTCCCGAGCACGTTTCACATTGACCGGGAGGGCGCATGTCGACCGCACCGATGCCCGAGTTCCCCGCCGGCTTCCGCTGGGGCGTCTCCACGTCCGCCCACCAGATCGAGGGCGCCGCCACGGCCGCCGGACGCGGACCGTCCATCTGGGACACGTTCGCGCACTCCCCCGGCCGGATCAGCGATGACAGCAGCGGTGCGGTCGCCTGCGACCACTACCACCGGTACGCCGAGGACGTCGCCCTGATGGCCGGCCTGGGCGTCTGCGCATACCGGTTCTCCATCGCCTGGCCCCGGGTGCAGCCCGGCGGCACCGGCCCGGCCAACACCGCCGGCCTGGACTTCTACGACCGGCTCGTCGACGAGCTGCTGGCCGCGGGCATCGACCCGGTGGCGACCCTCTACCACTGGGACCTGCCCCAGCCCCTCGAAGACGCCGGCGGCTGGCTGAACCGCGACACCGCCACCCGATTCGCCGACTACGCCGACCTGACCGCCACCCGCCTCGGCGACCGGGTCCGACTCTGGATCACCCTGAACGAACCGTTCATCCACATGAGCCTCGGCTACGGCATCGGCACGCACGCCCCCGGCCGGATGCTGCTCTTCGACGCCTTCCCCGTCGCCCACCACCAACTACTCGGGCACGGGCTCGCGGTCGCCGCGCTGCGCGCCCGCAGCACCAGCCCGGTGGCGATCGCCAACAACTACTCACCGGTGCGGGTGCTCGGCGACAGCGCCGCCGACCGGGCCGCCGGGGCCGCGTACGAGGCGCTGCACAACCGGCTCTTCACCGACCCGCTGCTCGGCCGCGGCTACCCGGAACTGCCCGGCTTCGACCCGAGCGTCATCCACGCCGGGGACCTCGACACCATCGCCGCGCCCATCGACGTACTCGGGGTCAACTACTACAACCCCACCGGTGTACGGGCCGCCGAGGAGGATTCGCCGCTGCCGTTCGACCTGGTCGGACTGGACGGCTACCCGCGTACCGCCTTCGACTGGCCGGTGGCCCCCGACGGGCTGCGCGAGCTGCTCGGCTGGCTGCGCGACACGTACGGCGACGCACTGCCCCCCATCGAGATCACCGAGAGTGGTTGCGCGTACGACGACGTGCCGGACGCGGACGGTCAGGTGGCGGACCCGGACCGGATCGCGTACCTCGACGGGCACCTGCGCGCGGTACGGAGCGCGATCGACGACGGAGTCGACGTGCGCGGCTACTTCGTCTGGTCGCTGCTGGACAACTGGGAGTGGGCCGAGGGGTTCACCAAGCGCTTCGGTCTGGTGCACGTCGACTACGTCACCCGGGCCCGTACGCCGAAGTCGTCGTACACCTGGCTGCGGGACCTGATCGCGGCCAGCCGGCCGGGGTCGGCGCGGTGACCACCCTCGACCCGACGCCGGCGTCGCTGCCGGCGGCGCTCGCCGAGCCGACCGTGCCGGTGCGACGCGGCTGGATCGGTCTGATCTTCGCGGCCAACCTCGGCGCCTGGATGGCGTTCTTCACCCCGATCCAGGTGCTGCTGCCGCAGCAGATCGAGCAGATCGCGCCCGGCGGCAAGGAGAACATGCTGGCCGTGGTCACCGGCCTGGGCGCGCTGGCCGCGGTGCTGGCCAACCCCCTCGCGGGCGCGCTGTCCGACCGGACCTGCCTCCGGATCGCCGGCCGGGAGTTCGGCCGGCGGCACGTGTGGACCGCCGGCGGGGCGCTGGTCGGCGCGGCGGCGCTGGTGCTGCTGGCCCAGCAACGGACCATCCTGGGGGTCGCCCTCGGCTGGGTCGCCGCGCAGGTGTGTTTCAACGCGATGCTGGCCAGCCTCACCGCCGCCATCCCGGACCGGGTCCCGGTGCCGCAACGCGGCGGGGTCTCCGGCTGGGTGGGCATCCCGCAGGCGCTGGGGCTGGTGCTCGGCGCGGTGCTGGTCACCGCCGTGATCACCGGCAACGCCGCCGGTTACCTGGCCATCGCGGTGGCCATCCTGCTGCTGTCGCTGCCGTTCGCGCTGTTCACCCCCGACGACCCGCTGCCCCGCACGCACCGGCCGGCGCTGCGCGCGCGGACGCTGCTGGCCTCGATCTGGATCAGCCCCCGCCGGCACCCGGACTTCGCCTGGGCGTGGATCACCCGGTTCCTGGTCCAGCTCGGCAATGCCCTGGGCACCCTCTACCTGCTGTACTTCCTCACCGACGGGGTGCGTCACCCCGATCCCGAGGGTGGCCTGCTGGTGCTGATCCTGCTCTACACGCTCGGCATGATGCTGACCGCCGTGGTGGCCGGTCGACTGTCGGACCGTTCCGGTCGGCGCAGGGTGTACGTGATCGCCTCCGGATTGATCATGGCGGTGGCGGCGCTGCTGCTCGCGGTCGCGCCGGTCTGGCCGATGGCGATCGTCGCCGCGCTGCTGCTCGGCGCCGGCTACGGCGTCTACCTCTCGGTCGACGCCGCGCTGATCACCCAGGTGCTGCCCCGAGCCACCGACCGGGCCAAGGACCTCGGCGTGATCAACATTGCCAACTCGGCGCCGCAGGTGCTCGGCCCGGCGCTCTCCGCCCCGCTCGTGGTCCACCTGGGCGGCTACCCGACGCTCTACGCGGTCACCGCCGTGGTCACCCTGGTCGGCAGCGCCCTGGTCGTCAAGATCCGCTCAGTCCCGTGAGTCGAGGGGGCCTGGCGGAAAGCTGTCGACGGTCGCCGTAGGCTGGAGGACGTGACGGTACGTGTGCGCTTCGCCCCCTCCCCGACCGGTATGTTCCACGTCGGCGGCGCCCGCTCGGCGCTGCAGAACTGGATCTACGCCAAGCAGCAGGGCGGGGTGTTCGTGCTGCGCGTCGAGGACACCGACGCGGCGCGCAACAAGCCCGAGTGGACCGAGGGCATCCTCTCCGCGCTGGACTGGATCGGTATCTCCCGGGGCAGCTACGAGGGCCCCCACTTCCAGTCGGAGAACGCCGGCGAGCACCGGGCCGCCGCGGCCCGGCTCTACGAGTCGGGCCGCGCCTACTACTGCGACTGCACCCGCGAGGACGTGCAGGCCCGTACCGGCTCGCAGTACCAGGGCTACGACGGCTACCACCGCGACCGTGACCTCGGCCCGGGCCCGGGGCGCGCGCTGCGCTTCCGTACTCCGGACGAGGGCGCGACCGTCGTGGTCGACCTGATCCGCGGCGAGCCCACCTTCGAGAACCGGCTCATCGAGGACTTCGTCATCGCCCGGGGTGACGGCTCCCCCGTCTTCCTGCTGGCCAACGTCGTCGACGACATGACCATGGGGATCACCCACGTGATCCGGGCCGAGGAGCACCTGCCCAACACCCCGAAGCAGCAGCTGCTGTGGGACGCCCTCGGGGTCAAGCCGCCGGTCTGGGCGCACGTGCCGGTGGTGGTCAACGAGAAGCGGCAGAAGCTCTCCAAGCGGCGGGACAAGGTCGCCCTGGAGGCGTACCGCGAGGAGGGGTACCTCGCCGACGCGATGCGCAACTACCTCATGCTGCTCGGCTGGGCACCCTCCGGCGACCGGGAGATCGTCCCCTGGTCGGTGATCGAGGAGGAGTTCCGACTGGAGGAGGTCAACCCCTCCCCGGCGTTCTTCGACGAGAAGAAGCTGCGCGCGTTCAACGGCGAGTACATTCGGGCGCTGCCCGTGGCCGAGTTCATCGACGCCTGCCAGCCGTGGCTGACCGGCACCGGGACCATCGCGCCGCCGCCGTGGCAGCCCGAGGAGTACGACGTCGAGGCGTTCGCCGCCGTGGCCCCGCTGGCCCAGACCCGGCTCGCCGTGCTCAGCGAGATCGTGCCGAACGTCGACTTCCTCTTCCTGGCGTCGCCGCTGATCGACGAGGCGGCCTGGACCAAGACCATGAAGGACGGTTCGGCGGAGCTGCTGGACGACGCCGTCGCGGCCTTCGAGGCACTGGAGTCCTGGGACGCCGAGTCGCTGAAGTCGACGCTGGAGGCGGTCGGCGCCGATCGTGGACTCAAGCTCGGCAAGACGCAGGCGCCCGTACGGGTCGCGGTGACCGGCCGCACCATCGGGCTGCCGCTGTTCGAGTCGCTGGAGGTGCTCGGTCGCGAGCGCACCCTGACCCGGATGCGCGCCGCCCGCCTCCGCCTGGTCTGACCGGTCCGGCCGCGCGGGGGCGGAGCCGCGCCGCGCTCAGCCGCGGGCGGACGTCGGCGGAACACGAGGCCGGCCGCGAGGGCGGCGAGCAGCACCAGGCCGCCGACCACCCAGAGCCACCAGCGGCCGCCGGAGTCGGACTGCTCCTCGGCCGCCGGCACGGCGGACACCGTCGGACTGGCGGCCGCGCCGACGACGGCACGGCGGAGGGCGAACCGAGACGGCGAGGGCGACCCGCCCGTGGCACCCGGCGGGCTGGCGCCGCCGGCGGCCGACGGCGTCGCGGACGGGTCGGCGGCGGTGCCGGTGGTGAGGGTGAACCGCACCTCTCCCTTGACCGGATGCCCGTCGCCGGAGGCGACCTGGTAGCCGACGATGTAGAGGCCCGCGGCACCCGGCTTGAAGGGAACGTTCACACGACTGCCGGCGAACGCCGGTGGGCCGCCAGCGACCACATTGTCCGGTCCGGTTATTGTGATCTTCGTCGTGGCGGGGTCCGGCTTGGCCAGGAACCGAAGCTGGATTCGGCTGGGCGCGGTGGCCACCCGAGCGCCGTCGCGCGGATCGCTGCCGGTCAGCGAGTTGTGCGCGGCGGCCGGCGTCGCCGGGGCCACCAACGACACACCGAACGCCACGCCGAGCACCACTGGTACGACCCGCGCCAAACGTGTAACCCTGCCCCCCATGAACCCCTCCGTAAGGGTACGATCCGCCCGCTGATCAAACCGCTCCTCATTAGTCGAGCAGAGATCGCAGATAGTTCCAATTACTGTTCCACAAGCTGCACTTCATCGACGTTCTGCGAGTCTGTGAGAGTGAGCCCGACCGTCCGGTCGGTGTCGTCACCGGCCGACCGATCCGGGCGTCACGACGAAGCCATCCATCGAACGGGGCGAGGAGGCGGGATGGTCCGACAGATGAGGCGGTGGGTCGCCGTGCTGGCGGGCACGCTGGCGGCGGCGCTGCTGTCGCTCGGCACCGCCGGTCCGGCCGCCGCAGCGCCGACTCCGGCGCCCGCCGGGGTGGACATCACCGGCGGGGATCTGACCGAGCCGCTCCGACTGCGTGCGGACACGCAGCCCGATCTTGTGGTCGCGGTCATCGACCAGGTCAACTTCCTCGGGCGCACCGGCGCTCCGACCGGGCCGAAGGCGGCCAACCTCGGTCCGAAGTACACGGTCGTGGTGCTCGTCGGAGACACGCCGAAGCAGACCTACGACCTGTACCCGGGGGCGGTCGGCGGCCCGCGGATCTACCGGCCGGCGAAGCAGCCGGACGGGCACAAGACCAGCGCCGGCTGGTTCCTCGGTCGACTCAGCATGTCCGAGACGCTGCGCACCGCCGGGGCCCCGCTGGAGCGGCAGTTCGACACCGTCAGCGGTGGTGCGGGCGGCGGCGAGCGGGTGCTCCCGGAGGACACTCTCGATCCGGCGAAGGACCTCGACGAGGCGCTCGGCGAGTTGCAGCACCTGCTGCTGCTCAACGTCGCGGTGATGCTGACCATCACCGTCGGCCTCGCCGGGATCGCGCTGCTGATCCGCCGCCGCACCCGCTGATCCGACCGGCGGTCAGGCCACGCCAGCCGGTGTGGGGCGGCCCCGGATCAGCACCAGCGGCGCGGCGGGCGTTCGCGGCGGGTGGCCCGCTGACGTGGCCGGACCGGGCCGTGCCGGTGCGCCCCGGCCCATCCGGGAAGTTCACTGAGGCAACCAGGCGGGACGTCCGACTCCGGCTCGGCAAGGGCTGCGGGCTCGGCGGAACGCTGGCGCGGAAGCGCAGTCTCGTCGTCGGGCCGACCGACGAGCGGCTCCACCGGGTGCGACGGCGCGCCGCCGACCGGCCGGCGGGGCTTGGCGGCCGACTGCGGGTCATGGTGCCCCGGACGGCAGGGCTCGCCCTGGGCGCAGCCGTGCTCGGCCTCCCCGTGCGCCATCCCGGTCTCCTCACGCTCGCACTCACCCGCGGGTGCTCCCCCGACGTGCCCTGACACCGTACTGGCCGGGGCCGACGGGCCCGTGCGCGTACCCCCGGGTCAGCGCCTCGGGCGGGGCGGAAAGCCTGAATCGGCTCCCCCGTTCACGGGTTCGTCGCGCCCGGTTCACCGAAGCCGGGCGAAGGCTGGCGTACCCCTTTCGGTGGATGCCCGCACCGGCGGGGTCCTCCGCCGGTCGGAGCCCGCGGGTCGACGGCTGTGGTGGGATCGGAGCATGCGACCGCCATCGTGGCTCGGCTCCGGCACACCCGGCCGGGATCTGGCGCTGGCCGGCGCGTCGCTGGCCGGCGGCCTGGTGCTGTACGGCCTGGGCATGCAACCGCAGATCGTGCCGCACCCGGACGTACCGCCCGCCCTCTTCCTGCCGCCCCTGCTGGCGGTGTGCGTCGCCGTCGGCCTTCGTCGCGCCGCGCCGCGCGCCAGCCTGTCGCTGGGGACCACGGCGCTGGTGGTGGACACGGCGCTGGGCAACTCGCTGGGCACGGTCGTGGTCTACACGCAGGTGCTCTACGACGCCTGTGTGTACGGCCCTCCCCGGCTGTGGCGGTGGCTGCTGCGGATCACCGTGGCGCTCAGCCTGATCGGTGTCGTGGTCGGCGTGCTGGGTTTCGGCCAGTGGCGCGGCGCGGCGGTCGGGGTGCCGGTGGTGCTCGCGGGGCTGCTGCCGGTGCTGACCGGGATCAGCGTGCGGCAGTACCGCGACCAGGCGGCCGCCGAGCGGGCCCGGGCCGAGCAGACCGCCCGGCTGGTCGAGCTGGACCGCCGGCAGGCGGTCAGCGCCGAGCGGGCCCGGATGGCGCGGGAGCTGCACGACGTGGTGGCCAACCACCTGAGCGCGGTGGCCATCCACGCGACCGCCGCGCTGTCGGTGCCCGGGCTGGACCGCGGCCAGATCGAGTCGGCGTTGCGGGTGATCCGGGAGAGCAGCGTGCAGGGCCTGGCGGAGATGCGGCAGATGATCGAGGTGCTGCGCGATCCGGGCACCGGTGGCGCGCGTCCCGACGACGGGCTGGCGGAGGCGGTCACCGCACGGCTCGCCGAGGCGGACCGGTTGGTGGAGGGCATCCGGGCCGCCGGCCTCGCGGTGCGGGTCCGCACCGACGGCACCCCGGGCCGGCTGCCGGTGGGGGTGGATCTCGCCGCGTACCGGATCGTGCAGGAGTCGCTGACCAACGCGCTCAAGCACGGTGCCGGCGACGCGGAGCTGACGATCGCGTACCGGCCGGCGGAGGTGGTGGTGACGGTGGAGAACCCGGTGCGCCCCGGCGGGGCCGTACTGCCCGGCGCCGGGGCCGGGCTGATCGGGATGCGGGAACGCGCCACGTTGCTCGCCGGACGGTTCACCGCCGGGCCGCAGGACGGCCGCTGGCACGTCCGGGCGACGCTGCCCACCCGGGACGACGGGTGAGCGGGTCGGCCCGCGGAACGGGCGACGCCGGCCCGACGGAAGCGGTGGTACGGGTGGTGCTGGCCGACGACCAGCCGGCCGTCCGCGCCGGGCTGACGCTCATCCTGGCCGGCGCGGACGGCGTCGAGGTGGTCGGCGAGGCCGCCGACGGCGACGAGGCGGTCCGGCTGTGCCGCGAGCTGCGCCCGGACGTGGCGGTGCTCGACATCCGGATGCCGCGTCGGGACGGGATCTCCGCGACCCGGGCCGTCGTCGCCGAGGGGCTCGCCGACGTGCTGGTGCTCACCACCTTCGACCTGGACGAGTACGTCTTCGGCGCGCTGCGCGCCGGAGCGGCCGGTTTCCTGCTCAAGCACACCGACGCGGCGGGACTGGTCGCGGCGGTGCGGACGGTGGCGCGCGGGGACGGCTTCATCGCGCCAGCGGTGACCCGCCGCCTGATCGCGGCGTTCGCGGCGACCGCGCCGGGCGCGTCGACGGCGACCCACGCCGCGCTCGGCACGCTCACCCCGCGCGAACGTGACGTGCTGGCCTGCCTGGGGCTGGGACTGTCCAACCAGCAGATCGCCGAGCGGCTGACGATGGCGGAGAGCACCACCAAGACGCATGTGAGCCGGATCCTGGCGAAGTTGGACCTGCGCAGCCGGGTGCAGGCCGCGATCCTGGCCCAGGAGGTCGGCCTGCCCGCGCCGCCGTGACCGCGGCACGGGCGGCCCGACAGGAAGATCCAGGTCAGCGCGTGTCAGGCTAGGCCGGTGAGTACGCCGGGCGGTGGAGAGCTGACGGCCACGCTGCGTCGGATCGAGCGCGCGGCGGGGGCGCTGGCCACCGCGAGCGTGGCCCGGATGGACGACACCCTGCCCTGGTTCCGCGCCCTGCCGGCCGACCAGCGCTCCTGGGTGATGCTGGTGGCTCAGGCGGGCGCCCGGTCGCTGGTGCAGTGGCTGCAGGACGGCGGCGGCACGGCGGACAGCACCCAGGAGGTCTCCGACGAGGTCTTCGCCGCGGCCCCGCAGGCCCTGGCCCGGTCGATCACCCTCCAGCAGACCGTGGCGTTGATCAAGGTGACCATCGACGTGGTCGAGGAGCAGGTGTCGCATCTGGCCGCCGAGGGCGAGGAGCAGCAACTGCGTGAGGCGGTGCTGCGTTTCTCCCGGGAGATCGCGTTCGCCGCCGCCCGGGTGTACGCGCGGGCCGCCGAGTCGCGCGGCGCGTGGGACGCCCGTCTACAGGCCCTGCTGGTCGACGCGCTGCTGCGTGGCGACTCGCCCGACGTGCTGGCCAGCCGGGCCGCCGCGCTGGGCTGGACGGACGCGCCACCGGTCGCCGTGGCGGTCGGCCGCTCCCCCGGCGGGGAGGTCTCCGCCGTGCTGCACGTGGTCTACCGGCAGGCCCGCCGGATCGGCGTGGAGGTGATCGGCGGGGTGCACGGCGACCGGTTGGTGATCGTGCTGGGCGGCGCACCGGACCCGTTGACGGCGACCGGCAAGCTGCTGGACGCGTTCGGGGACGGCCCGGTGGTGGTCGGTCCGGCGGTGCCGAGCCTGGACGAGGCGACCGAGTCGGCGCGGGCCGCGCTGTCCGGCTTCCGGGCGGCACCGGCGTGGCCGACGGCTCCCCGGCCGGTGCCGGCCGCCGACCTGTTGCCGGAGCGGGCTCTCGCCGGCGACGCGGAGGCCCGCCGTCGGCTGCGGCACGACGTGTACGCGACGCTGGTGCGCGCCGGAGGCGAACTGCTGGGCACCCTGGACGCGTTCCTGGCGGCCGGTGGCACGCTGGAGAGCGCCGCGCGGGCGCTGTTCGTGCACCCGAACACGGTGCGGTACCGGCTGCGGCGGATCGCCGAGGTGACGGGCTTCTCGCCGCTGTCGCCCCGGGACGCGTTCGCGCTCCAGGTGGCCCTGACCGTCGGCCGCTTGGATCCGGTCCCGGTGACCTCGCCGGTCCCGACCCAGACATTGGCCCCGGCGACCCGGAAAACCACCCAAACCGATGATGACCGCCGACGATCTTTGTAGGAAAGCTCCAAAGGTTCTAGTGTGGTTTGGTCGAGGCCGGCACAGCGTTACCCACGCGTATCCGGGAGAGTCATAGTCGTGCTCGCCGTACTTAGTCCTGGCCAGGGTTCACAGAAACCCGGCTTCCTGACCCCCTGGCTCGACCTGACCGGCACCGAGGCGCGACTGCGCTCGTGGTCCGCGCTCGCCGAGGTCGACCTGGTGCACCTGGGCACCACCGCCGACGCCGACGAGATCAAGGACACCGCCCGCACCCAGCCGCTGCTGGTGGCCGCGGCGCTGCTCGCCGCCGAGCACCTGCCGCTGCACGACGTGACGCTCACCGTCGGCCACAGCGTCGGCGAGCTGGGCGCCGCGGCGCTGGCCGGAGTGCTGACGGCCGAGGCCGCGATCACCCTCGCCGGCGTACGCGGCCGGGAGATGGCCGCGGCGTGCGCGCTGGAGCCGACCGGAATGGCGGCCGTGCTCGGCGGCGACCCCGACGAGGTGCTCGCCGCCATCGCCGCGCACGGACTGCACGCGGCCAACCGCAACGGTGCCGGCCAGATCGTCGCCGCCGGCTCCCTGGACGGACTGGACAAGCTCGCCGCCGAACCGCCGACGAGGACCCGGGTCATCCGGCTCCAGGTGGCCGGCGCCTTCCACACGCCGTACATGGCACCGGCCGAGAGCGCCCTCGCCGCGGTCGCCGCCGGGATCACCGCCGCCAACCCGGCCCGGATCCTGCTGTCCAACCTCGACGGCACCGCCGTCGACGACGGCCAGGAGATGGTGCAGCGCCTGGTCCGCCAGGTCACCGCCCCGGTCCGGTGGGACCTGTGCATGCGCGCGCTCGCCGACCTCGGGGTGACCGGCGTGATCGAGCTGCCCCCGGCGGGCACGCTCGCCGGGCTGGTCAAGCGCGAGCTGAAGGGCGACGGCGCCCCGGAGATCGTCACCCTGAACACCCCGGACGACCTGCCGGCCGCACGCGACCTGATCGCCCGGCACGGCACGCCGGGCCAACCGCTCGCCCCCACCGGAGGTCTCTCATGACTGGCAGTCGCATCGTCTCGATGGGGCACTACCAGCCCTCGCGGGTGGTGACCAACGATGACATCGCCCAGCTCGTCGACACCAACGACGAGTGGATCCGGGACCGGGTCGGCATCGTCAGCCGGCGGATCGCCGACAGCGAGACGGTCGCCGACATGGCCGCTGCCGCCGCCGGCAAGGCGCTCGCCAACTCGGGCCTGAGCGCCGCCGACATCGACCTGGTCGTGGTCGCCACCTGCTCCTCGATCGACCGCAGCCCCAACGTGGCCTGCCGGGTCGCCGCGAAGCTGGGCATCACCGCCCCGGGCGCGTTCGACGTCAACACCGCCTGCTCGGGCTTCGCGTACGCGCTGGGCATCGTCGACCACGCCATCCGGGCCGGGGCGTCGCGCAACGCGATCGTCATCGGCGCGGAGAAGCTCTCCGACTTCACCGACTGGACCGACCGCTCCACCTGCATCATCTTCGCCGACGGCGCCGGCGCCGCCGTGGTGACCGCGAGCGCCGACGACGAGCCGGCCGGAATCGGCCCGGTGGTCTGGGGTTCGGTGCCGGAGAAGAGCGACGCGGTCCGCATCGAGGGCTGGCGCCCGTACATCCAGCAGGAGGGGCAGTCGGTGTTCCGCTGGGCCACCACCGCGTTGGCGCCGCTGGCCCTGCAAGCGTGCGAACGCGCCGGGGTGGCCCCGTCGGAGCTGGCCGCGTTCGTGCCGCACCAGGCCAACGCCCGGATCATCGACGGCATCGCCAAGCGGCTCAACATCCCCGACGCGATCATCGCGAAGGACATCGTCGAGTCCGGCAATACCTCGGCGGCGAGTGTCCCGCTGGCCCTGTCCAAGCTGGTCGAGCGGCGGGAGGTGCCCTCGGGCGCACCGGTGCTGCTGTTCGGCTTCGGCGGCGGCCTGACCTACGCCGGTCAGGTCGTCCGCTGCCCCTGAGATCCCCTCGGGCGCGTACGCGCTCCAGGAGTGGCGGTCGGTGACACCGGCCGCCGGACAACCCCCGATGAAAGGAACCAACCGCAATGACCCGTGACGAGATCACCACCGGCCTCGCCGAGATCCTCGAAGAGGTTGCCGGGGTGAACCCGGACGACGTGGCCGAGGGGAAGTCCTTCACCGACGACCTCGATGTCGACTCGCTCTCCATGGTCGAGGTCGTCGTGGCGGCCGAGGAGAAGTTCGGCGTCAAGATCCCGGACAACGAGGTGCAGAACCTGAAGACCGTCGGTGACGCCGTCAGCTACATCGAGGCGCAGTCCTGATCATGAGTCGTCCTGACGTCGTCGTCACCGGGCTCGGCGCGACGACCCCGCTTGGCGGGGACGTCGCGTCGACCTGGGACGCCATGCTCGCCGGCCGCTCCGGGGTGAGTGCCCTCACCCAGGAGTGGGCCGAGCAACTGCCGGTCCGGATCGCCGCCCAGCTGGCCGTGGAGCCGTCCGAGGTGCTGGACCGGGTCCGACTGCGCCGGCTGGACCGTTCCGAGGCGATCGCCCTCGTCGCGGCCCAGCAGGCCTGGGCGGATGCCGGCCTGGCCGGGTCCGGCCTCGACGGGGAGCGCCTGGCGGTCAGCGTCGGCTCCGGCATCGGCGGTGCCACCACCCTGCTCGCCCAGGACGACATCCTGGAGGCGTCCGGGCCACGGCGGGTCTCCCCGCACACCATCCCGATGCTGATGCCGAACGGTCCGGCCGCCTGGGTCGGTCTGGAGCTGGGCGCCAAGGCCGGCGTCCACTCGGTGGCCAGCGCCTGCGCCACCGGCGCCGAGGCGATCGCACTGGGCCTGGACATCATCCGCGCCGGCCGGGCCGACGTGGTCGTGGCCGGCGGCACCGAGGCGGTCATCCACGCGCTGCCGATCGCCGGGTTCAGCTCGATGCGGGCCATGTCGACCCGCAACGACGAGCCGGAGCGGGCCTCCCGCCCGTGGGACACCGGCCGCGACGGCTTCGTCCTCGGCGAGGGCGCCGGCATCCTGGTGCTGGAGCGGGCCGACCACGCCGCCGCCCGGGGCGCCCGGGTGTACGCGCGTCTGGCCGGCGCCGGCATCACCTCCGACGCGTACGACATCGTGCAGCCGCACGCCGAGGGTGAGGGCGCCATCCGGGCCATCGCCCGGGCGATCGCGGACGCGGACGTGGCCAAGCGGGACATCGTGCACGTCAACGCGCACGCCACGTCGACCCCGGTCGGCGACATGCTGGAGATCGGCGCGCTGCACAAGGCGCTCGGCGACCACCCGGTGCTGGCCGCGACGAAGTCGATGACCGGTCACCTGCTCGGTGCCGCCGGCGCGTTGGAGTCGATCGCCACCATCCTGGCCATCCGCGACGGTGTCGTCCCTCCGACGATCAACCTGGACGACCCGGAGCCGGGCCTCACCCTTGAGGTGGCCGCGCACAAGGCCCGCCACATGGAGATCCCCGCCGCGTTGAACAACGCGTTCGGCTTCGGCGGTCACAACGTGGCTCTCGTGTTCGCCCGTCCCTGAGAGCACCGTCCCGCAGTGTCCGGAAGGGCCCCTTGGAAAAGGGGCCCTTCCGGACGTTCAGCCCCGGTTGCGGGGGTGTTGCCGCGCGGTGCCACTCCCGGCCTGCGGGAGGGCTCAGGTGCCGCAGGTGGTGGCGGGCAGGCCGGGCACCGTCACCGGGGACCGGCCGCCCGGTCGGGCCTTGCCGGCCAGCACCGCGGCCAGCGCGGTCATCGACGCCCGGCTGGAGGAGTACGTGGCCAGCAGCGTCGGCGACTTGGCCCTGGCCAGCACGTACGGGGTGTCCATGGCGACCGTGACGGCTGCGTCGGCGCGCAGGTCACCGTCACCGTCGCCGTAGCCCACCAGGTGGACGACCGTGCCGCCGCTGGGCTTGACCGACACGCCGGCCGCGGTCAGCGCGGCGGTGAGCGCCGCCCGGGTGCCGTCCCGGCCACCCGACGAGGTGACGGTCACCGGTCCGCGTACCGCACCGCCGCAGGCGCCGCGCAGCACGGTGACGGCGCCGGCGGCCAGCGCCTCCGCCGCCGACCGGTGCGCCGGGGTGTTGAGCGTGGACATCGGAGCGGTCGGCAGCCCCGCGAGCCGGAACTTCATGGTCAGCACCCGGGTGACCGCCTCGACGAGCCGGGCCCGGGGCAGCGAACCACCGCGCAGCGCGGCGAGCAGCCCGTCGTACGCCTGGCCGACGTTGGGGGTCATCAGGATCAGGTCGTTGCCGGCCTTCAACGCGCGGACGGCGGCCTCGCCGGGGGCCCAGCGTTTCGCCGGCGGCATGTTCATCCCGTCGGTGATCACCACGCCCTGGAAGCCGAGTTGACCGCGCAGCACGTCGGTGAGCAGCTTGTGCGAGAAGGTCGCCGGGGTGCCCGGGTCGATGGCCCGCGCGTCCAGGTGGCCGGACATGACGGCCATCGCTCCGGCGTCGATACCGGCGGTGAACGGCGGCCACGCGCCGCTGGCCAGCGCCGCCGCGGACTGGGTGAGCACGGGCAGGTCCTGGTGCGAGTCGTCGGCGCTGTGGCCGTGCCCCGGGAAGTGCTTCAGGGTGGCCGCGACGCCACCCGCCTGCAGGCCCCGGACGGCGCCGCCGACCTGAGCGGCGGTTCGCTTCGGGTCCGCTCCGTACGACCGGGAGCCGATCACGGTGCTGCGGGTGGCCAGCACGTCGGCCACCGGGGCGAAGTCGACGTTGATCCCCATGGCGGCCAGCTCGGCGCCGGCGGCCCGCCAGGCGTCCTCGGTGAGCTTCGGGTCGTCGGCCGCGCCGGCCGCGAGGGCGCTGGGCAGCACGGTGACGCCGTCGGTGATGCGGGTGACCACGCCGTACTCCTGGTCGGTGCCGACCAGGAAGGGCGCCGGGCCGGCGGCGAGCCGACCGGCGGCGGCGCGCAGCCCCGCGGTGAGTTCGTGCACCTGCTTCGGGTTGTCGACGTTGGTGGTCTCCTGGTTGCCCTTGGTCGGGTCGTCGGCGCTGAACCCGACCAGGATCAGCCCACCCAGCCGGTACTTGGCGACCATCTCGGCGGGGGTGTCGACATTGGCGAGGGCCTGGTTGCCGGCCGCCGAGCCGGGTGAGACCTTCGTCGCGGAGTCGCCGTACGCGTAGGGCATCAGCACCTGGCCGACCAGGTCCTCGTCGGAGAGCGTGGCGACGAGAGCGGCGGCGCGGGCGGCGGGGTCGCCGGGCGGTGTCGCGGAGGGGGCGTTCGGGCCGGCGGATGCGCCGGTCGGGCCGGGCGTCGGCTCGGGGCGGTCCGGGGTATCCGAGCAGCCGGAGACGAGCAGGGCGGTCAGGGCGGCGACGGCGCGCTGGCGCGTAGCGGGCGAATCGGCACGCCGCCCATCCCACCAGCTCCCCCTTATCGGGGCAACTTGACCTTACCGGTCGGCGAGCGGGGTCGGCCGATCGGACGGCACGCGGGCAGCCGGCCGACCCCGGCGTCAGCCGACCCTGGTGAGCAAGGTCACCGGCGCGCCGTCACCGGCGTACCGGTAGGGCTCCAGGTCGGCGTCCCACGCGGTGCCGAGCGCCTTGTCCAGGGCGTGCGCCAGCGCCTCCGGGGCGCGGGAGCCGGCCATCAGGGCCCGCAGCCGGTCCTCGCCGAGCTGGATGTCACCGGCCGCGCCGACGGTGGCCCGGAACAGACCACGGGCCGGCACGTACATGAAGCGTTCACCGTCGGCGCCGGGGCTCGGCTCCTCGGTGACCTCGAAACGGATCATGGGCCACTGCCGTAGGGCAGCAGCCAGCTCGGCGCCCGTCCCCGGACGGCCGGTCCACCCGCATTCGGCCCGGCGGGCGCCGGGATCGACGGGCTGAGCCGTCCACTGCAGGTTGACCGGCGCGGCTAGGACGCGCGCGATCGCCCACTCGACGTGCGAGCACACGGCGAGCGGGGTCGAGTGGACGTATACGACGCCACGCGTTGGCACGGTGACCTCCCGGAGAGCGAGGTGCGTCTTCCCCTACGACCTCGTCCACCCGAGTGGCTCGTGCAACACATGATTACCTCTGTGACGGATGTGGCGCCAGGGAATCGGAAAAATCGCCGGTCGGAATAGCCGGACGGGTGGTCTCCGTTGCCTCTCAGGACACCGCGACGACCAGCCTGATGTCGTGGTCATGTACAGTTCCACCGGCGGCTTATGCCGCGTTACACCCTCGCGGGCCGAGCCTGTGTGGCCCGCACACAGCCCCCGGACGTCCAGTCCTCCCGTACGTCTTGCAAGGAGTACCTCCGTGGCGAGCAACACCTCTAAGACCGCGCGCGCGTCCGTCCGGGCCGGCCAGGCTGGCCAGGGTGGCGCCCTCAGCGTGCTGGGCGAGTTCAAGTACCTCATCCCGCTCAACGGCGGCAAGCACGCCTACGTGCGGAACCTGACCAACGGCAAGACCGCGCACCTGCGCACGGACTCCGACGCCTTCGTCGAGGAGATCCGCGTGCTGGCCGCGCCGGGCACGCCGCCAAGATCCGGGCGGAGATCAACAACCTGGCCACCACCCACCCGAACGACGGCTGGGACGCCACCGAGAAGCGCCTGGTCGCGGCCGGCGTCTTCGAGGGCTGAGTCCTCCCCCACCACAGCACCGCCACACCGCCCGCCGGGAGTTCCCGGCGGGCGGTGTCGCGTCCGGAGGGTCAGGGCGGGTCGAGCAGGGCCACCTCGCCGGTGGCCAGGTCGTAGAGACCGCCGACCACGGCCACCCGCCCGGTGCCGACCGGCCCGGCCAGCAGGTCGTCGACGCGCAGCGCGTCCACCGTGCGCCGGACGTGCCGGCGGATCGCCAGCGGAAGCACCGCCGGATCGTCGGGCCCCACCTCCAGCACCGCCGGGGCGATCTCGTCGACCAGGTGGGCCAGCGAACCCCCGGGACGTTCCCCGCCACGCAGCGCGTCCACCGTGGCGCCCACCGCGCCGCACCGCTCGTGGCCGAGCACCATCACCAGCGGTACGCCGAGCTGGCCGACGACGTACTCGATCGACCCGCGCACCGCGCGGTCGAGCACGTGCCCACCGGTACGGATCACGCAGATCGCGCCGAAGGTCTGGTCGAAGATCGCCTCCAGCGGCACCCGCGAGTCGATGCAGCCGAGCACCACGGCGTACGGCTGCTGGTCGCCGGAGGCGGTCGCGGCGGCGGCCGTCACGTCGTGTCCGTGGATCGGCTGCCCGCTGACGAACCGCCGGTTGCCGGCGAGCAACTCGGCCAGCGCGGCGCGGGGCGTGCCGCCGGCCTGCCGCCCCGGCGTCCCGCCCATGGGCGCTCCCGACGACCCCATGCCGTTCAGCTTGGCCGCCGTCCGCGTTCCGCGGGCGGGGTCGGAAATGTTCGCCACGGCGCGATTGGCGTGGTCTGATGGCGGGTAGCCGGTGTTACCGCCGGGTATCCCGGTGCTGATGGTGCCGGGCGGCCCTGGGGAGGTGGCGATGCCGGAGCGGTTCGAGGTCGGTCTGCCCGACGGCGTGCGGCTGCACGTCGAGGCGGCAGGGCCGGCAGATGCCCAGGTCACGGCCATTCTGCTGCACGGCTGGACGCTGGACGGGCGGGCCTGGCACCGGCAGGTCGAGGCGCTCACCGCGGCACTGGCCGGTGGCGCGGTACGGGTGGTCACCTACGACGCGCGCGGGCACGGGCGGTCCAGCTGCATGGCGCTGCCGACCGCCACCCTGGCCCAGCTCGGCGACGACCTGGCCACGGTGATCGACACCGTGGCGCCGGCCGGGCGGGTCGTCCTGGTCGGGCACTCGATGGGCGGCATGACGATCATGGAGTACGCGCACCGTCATCCCGCCCACTTCGCGGCCCGCACGGCCGGGCTGGTCTTCATCTCGACGACCGCCGAGGGGCACACGCACACGGTGTACGGGCTCTCGCCGCGGATCGCCCGGCTGATCCGGCTGGCCGAGACCACCGGCGCCGGGGTGCTGGCCCGGTGCGGGTCCTGGCGGGCGCCGCGGGCACTGCTGCGCGCGCTGCAACCGAGCATCCGGTGGATGCTCTTCGGCGACCGCTGCGAACCGGCCGACATCCGGCTGGTGACCTCGGCGGTGGCCCGCGCCTCGTTGCGCTCCATCGGTGGTTTCCGCGCCTCCATCGGCGCCCAGCACCGGCTGGACACCCTCGCCGCGCTGGCCCACCTGCCGGCCGCCGCGCTGGTCGGCGACCGGGATCGGCTGACCCCGCCGCCGTGCGCCGAGTCGATCGCCGCGGCCCTGCCGGCCACCGAGCTGACCGTCTGCCCGGGCGCCGGGCACATGCTGATGATGGAACGTCCGGACGAGGTGAACGCCGCGTTGACCGGCGTCCTGCGTCGCGTACTCGCCGAGGCGCCGCCGCGGGTGGGCGGCGCGACTCCCGCCGGCGCGGACGCCTGAGCCACGTTCGCGCACCTCGGGCGCGGCGGGCCCGGCCCGGGGCCGTACCCTTCTGCGGTTGGCCCGCGCGGTTCGCGCCGCTGCCGGCGACATCGAAGGAGCGTGCGTTGACCGACCAGACCGCCCTGGAGCAGGAGATCGCCGTCGAGCAACGGCACCTCGACCGCGTGTACGCCCGGTTGGCCGAGCTACGCCGGTCGGCGGTCCGCGCCGAGCGGGACGGCTACCGGATGGCGCGGGTGGGCACGTTCGGCGCGTTGGTCGAACGCGACGCGATGGTCTTCCACGCCGCGCAGCGGCGGCACACCCTCGACGCCGAGCACGAGGGGCTGGTCTTCGGCCGGCTGGACCTGCGGGACCGGCAGACGCTGCACGTCGGGCGGCTCGGCATCCGCGACGAGGACGCCAGCACGCTGGTGGTCGACTGGCGGGCGCCGGCCGCCGCCGCCTTCTACCAGGCCACCCCGAACCAGCCGCTGGGTGTGGTGCGCCGCCGCACCATCCAGTCGCGCGACGAACGGGTCACCCGCATCGAGGACGACCTGCTGGATCCGACCGCCGCCCCGGAGGGGATGACGGTGGTCGGTGACGGCGCGCTGCTGGCCACCCTGTCGCGGGCCACCGGTCGGGGCATGCGCGACATCGTGGCGACGATCCAGCGGGAGCAGGACGAGGCGATCCGCTCCCCCGGCTCCGGGGTGACGATCGTCGCCGGCGGTCCGGGCACCGGCAAGACCGCGGTGGCCCTGCACCGGGCCGCCTTCCTGCTGTACTCCGATCGCAGCCGGTACGCCGGCGGCGGCATCCTGGTGGTCGGACCGTCCACCGTCTTCGTCGAGTACATCGCCTCGGTGCTGCCCTCGCTCGGTGAGGACACGGCGACCCTGCACTCGCTGGGCACCCTCTTTCCGGACCTGACCGCCACCCGCACCGATCCGCCCGAGGTGGCCGCGGTGAAGGGCTCGCTGCGGATGCGCCGGGTGCTGGAGCGGGCGGTCCGCGACGCGGTGCCCGGCGGCCCGGGTGAGCTGCGGCTGCTCTACCGGGGCGGTCTGCTGCGGCTGGACCGGGCCGAGCTGGACGGGATCCGGGACCGCGCGCTGCACCGGGGCGCCCGGCGCAACGAGGTCCGCCGGGCCGGCTTCGACGGGGTCTTCGCCGCGCTCTGGGCACAGGCCCGGCGCGTGAACATCGGCCGGCTGCCGGAGCAGCGGGCCTTCGAGGACGAGATCGCCGAGCGGCCGGAGTTCCGGGAGTTCCTCAAGGCGTGGTGGCCGCGACTGCACCCCCGGCACGTGCTCGGTTGGCTGGCCCGCCCCGAGCGGCTGCGCCGCTACGCCGGCGGGATCCTCTCGGGCGCGGAGATCCGGCTGCTCGACACGGCCTACCGGAGCCTGGACACCGCCGGGTTGACCATCGCGGACGTGGCGCTGCTCGACGAGTTGGAGGCGCTGCTCGGCAAGCCGGCGCAGCCGGCCCGGGCACGGCGTGACCCGTTCCAGCTCGCCGGCGGGGTCCGCGAGTTGAGCACCCTCGGCGACCGCCAGCGGGCGGCCCGCGCGGCGGCCCGGGAGCGGCCGGCGGACTACCGGGAGTACGCGCACGTGGTGGTCGACGAGGCGCAGGACGTCTCGCCGATGCAGTGGCGCATGATCGGCCGGCGCGGCCGGTTGGCCTCCTGGACGGTGGTGGGCGATCCGGCGCAGACGGCGTGGACCGGTGACCCCGAGGAGCTGACACGCGCGCGGGATCAGGCGCTGGGCCGGCGCAAGCGGCACGATTTCACCCTCACCACCAATTACCGCAACTCGTCAGAGATCTTCGCGGTGGCGGCGGCGGAGATCCGCCGGCTCTACCCGGACCTGCCGCTGCCGTCGGCCGTCCGCTCCACCGGGGTCGATCCGGTCGAGCTGGTGGTGCCCGCCGCCGGCTTGGAGACCGCCGTCGTGGAGGCGGCCACCGGCCTGCTGGCGGAGGTGGACGGCACGGTCGGTGTGATCACGCCGGTCCCCCGCCGCGACGAGGTCGCCGGCTGGCTGGGCTCGCTCGGCGCACCGCGCCTGCAGGTGGTGACCAGCCTGGAGGCCAAGGGCATGGAGTACGACGGGGTGGTGCTCGTCGCCCCGAGCGAGATCCGGGCGGATCCGGGTGCCGGGGTGCGGACCCTCTACGTCGCGCTCTCCCGGGCCACGCAACGGCTGACCACCATCGACCCGACCGGCTGATCCGCCCTGGTGAACGCTGCCGGGGCGGTCGCCGGCCGTACACTTGCACACATAGCGATGTGCGCATACATTTGACGGGTCCCGGCTGGCAACGGAAGGTGGGTTCGTGGGCGCAGGTCATGACCACCACCACCCTTCGGTCGCCAATGCCGCACATCAGCACAGGGGCCGGCTCTGGGCGGCGTTCGGGCTGCTCGCCACCCTGATGGTGGTCGAGGCGGCGGCGGCCTTCCACACCGGCTCACTGGCCCTGCTCTCCGACGCCGGGCACATGTTCACCGACGTGCTCGGCATCGGCATGGCGCTGGCCGCGATCACCGCCACCCGGCGGGCCACCAGCGACCCGCAGCGCACCTTCGGGCTCTACCGCCTCGAGGTGCTCGCCGCGCTGGCCAACGCCGTCCTGCTCTCCGGCGTGGCGGTGTTCGTGGTGATCGAGGCGATCGGCCGGTTCGGCGACCCGCACGAGGTGCTGGCCGGCCCGATGCTCGCGGTCGCCGTGCTCGGCCTGCTCGCGAACGTGACCGCCTTCGCCCTGCTCCGCGCGGGCGCCCGGGAGAGCATCAACCTCCAGGGGGCGTACCTGGAGGTGCTCGGCGACCTCCTCGGCTCACTCGGCGTGATCGGCGCCGCGCTGCTCATCACGATCACCGACTGGTGGTGGGCCGACCCGCTGGTCGCGGTCGCCATCGGCGTGTTCATCCTGCCGCGCACCTGGCGACTCGGCCGGGCCGCCGTCCGCATCCTGGTGCAGGCCGCCCCGGAGCATCTCCAGGTCACCGCCGTGCACGACCGGCTTGCCGCGGTGCCCGGCGTGGTCGAGGTGCACGACCTGCACGTCTGGACGCTCACCTCGGGCATGGAGGTGGCCTCCGCGCACCTGACCATGGCGCCCGGCGCGGAGGTCGGCACGGTGCTCAGCGCCGCGCGTACCGCCCTGCACGACGACTTCCGGATCGAGCACGCGACGCTCCAGATCGAACCCGGCGCCGCACCCGGCGCCTGCGGTCCGGTCGAGTGGTAACGGCGTTTCGAGAGATTCGCTCGGATTAGTCCGAGTTTTTCGTCATGGCGCACGCACCGTCCGTCACATCGGCTGCAAGCGCCCCAGCCGTCCCGGTAGGCTCGGCCCCGGCCTCCACCAGGCGGCGCCCTCCCGGCGCCGGTGGCGGTCGCCGCCTAATCGCCCGAGCGGGCGAACCGGGGAACCATGTTCCTGGGGTGCATCCGCGTCAGCGGTAGGGATCTTCCGTCCCGAACCCGTCAGCTAACCCGGTCGGCGGCTGACGGAAGGACATGCGAAGTGGCACCAGCACGACCGCCCGCCGCCCGCCTGGCGGCCCTGATCGTCGCGATGTTCGCCCTCGGCGTCGCACTCCCGGCCGGCACCGCCTCGGCCGCTCCCCCGACCGCCCAACGAGCCGCCGCGGCGCCCGACGGCGACGAAGAGGGCGGCACCCCCGCACTGCGGGCCCAACTGGAGGCCGCCAGCAAGGGCTACCTGGACGCCAAGCGCGCCCTGGACACGTCCGTGCAGCGACAGCAGCAGCTCGCCACCCAGCTCAAGACCACCGAGGCCGAGCTGAACGCGCGCAGCGGCAAGGTCGGCGAGATCGCCGGCGTGGCCTATCGCACCGGGCGCCTCGGCGCGATGTCGGCGCTGCTCAACAGCAACACCCCGGAAGGCTTCATGGACCGGGCCGCCGCCCTGGACGCGGTCGCCGCCAACGAGGACCGGGTGCTGCGCGACCTGCTCGCCGCCAAGGACGAGGCCACCCGTACCCGGGTCGCCCTGGACGGCGAGATCCGCGAGCAGCGCAAGCAGGTCGCGGTGATGGCCAAGCGCAAGGAACAGGCCGAACGGGCGCTGACCGTGGCCACCACGCCCAAGCCGCAGACCACCGCCGACACCGGCTCCAACCGGGGCGCCTCCACCGCGAACGCCAAGGCCGCGCCGCGCAACTCCGACGGCTCCTGGCCATCGGAGTCGTGCAGCGTCAACGACCCCACCCCGGCCAGCGGCTGCATCACCCCGCGCACCCTGCACGCGCTCAACCAGGCCAAGGCCGCCGGCTTCACCCGGTACGTCTCCTGCCACCGCTCCGGCGGCTCCGGCGAACACCCGAAGGGCCGGGCCTGCGACTTCGCCGCGCAGAAGAACGGCTTCGGCGGTGACGCCACCGGCGGCGACAAGACCTACGGCAACAACCTGGCCGCCTACTTCATCCGCAACGCCGACCGGCTCGCCGTGCTGTACGTGATCTGGTACCGGCAGATCTGGCTGCCCAGCAGCGGGTGGAAGTCGTACAGCGGGGCGGGTGGCGACCCGTCCAGCGACCACACCAACCACGTGCACCTGTCGGTGTACTGACCCCGCCCGTGGCCGGCGTCCCCTGAGCTGGGGTGCCGGCCACGGGTACGTCAGCGGGCGTACTTCGGACGTCGCCAGCGGTCGGACGACCCGGCCGCCGTCGGCGGGCAGCATCCAGATATGGCTCGAATTCCACCCACCGCCCGCAAGGCGCTGCTCACCCTGCACCTGGTCACCTCCCTCGGCTGGCTCGGCACCGACCTGGTGCTGCTCACCCTCGGCGTGGCGGTGCAGCGGGGCGCCGACCCGGCCGTCGTCTACCCGGTCACCGCGCTGCTCGGCACCGTGCTGTTCGCGCCGCTGAGCGTGCTGGTCTGGCTGGTCGGCGTCGTCAGCGCCCTGCTCACGCCGTGGGGCCTGCTGCGCTACCGCTGGGTGTTGGCCAAACTCGCCCTCACCACGGTGATGGTCGGGCTGGTCCTGTTCCTGCTCACCCCGAACCTGCGGCACGCCGGAGAGCTGGGCGCCGCACTGCCCACGCGGGACCGCGCCGACCTGGTGATCGCACCCGCCGTCTCGACCAGCCTGATGATCATCGCGACGGTGCTCTCCACATACAAGCCGTGGGGGCGGCGACCCACCCGGCCCGGCCGCGCCACCGACGCCGCCCGCCCGGCCCGCGCTACCCGCGCTACCCGCGCGGGTCATGATCGCGCTACAACGAGGACGTAGTGGCCATCCGTGCGGCCACCGGCCACCACATCCCGGATCGAGCACGATCATGACGGGCGCGGGCCGCACGGGCGCGGGGCTTGGGTGGGTCAGGCCGCGGGCGGGGGCTCGCCGCTGCGGTCCAGGGCCGCGCCGAGGCGGCTGGCCAGGGCCAGGTGGGCAGCGCGGGCCTGGCGGAACGCGTACCGGAACAGCGGGGCCGGCGCGCTCAGGGTGATCTCGACGTCGATCCGGAGCAGGCCGTCCGGTTCGGCGTGCAGCCGGGTGTGGTTGTGCACGGTGGTCGCCGGCCACTGGCGGGCCACCATGACGATCTCGTCGTCCTCGCTGATCAGTACGTCCGCCTGGTAGCTGGTCCGGAAGCGCAACGGGCCCGCCGCCAGCCGGTCGCTGATCGTGTAGCTGGCCAGGGCGCCGGGTCGAGGCGGCAGCTGGCGGACGTGGACGATCAGCGGATGCAGCTCACCATGCCGGGTCAGATCGCTGAGCAGAGCGGCCGCCTCGGCCGGCGAGCACCGGGCCTGAACGGTGTAGCTGAAGGTATCGCGCCTGAGCACACCGTCTCCCGCCGTCGCTGGTCGCACGATCGTCCCGTACGCCGATCGGGCTGGCAACGCCCGTACGGACACCGGCCGATGTCTCGTGATCCGTCACTTGTCCCATTAGGGTCGGTTGGTGACGAATGACGGAACGTGACGGAGAGGGTGGATTCATGAACGGCGACGACCGATGAGCGGGCACGTGATGGTCTTCGCGCCCACTCCGCAACTGACCGTGACCGTGGATCAGCCGAACGGCCAGACCGAGCTGCACCTGCACCCCGGCGGACAAGGCGTGTGGCAGGCCCGGATGGTGCTGTCGCTGGGCGTGGACGTGGTGCTCTGCGCCGCGCTCGGCGGCGAGATCGGCCAGGTGCTGGAACCGCTGCTGGTCAGCGAGGGGGTGGACCTCAAGGTGGTGGTCCGCGACTCCGGCAGCGGCGGGTACGTGCACGACCGTCGGAACGGATCGCGGCAGGAGATCGCCGACGTGCCCGGGCAACCGTTGAGCCGCCACGAACTCGACGAGCTGTACAACCTGACCCTGGGCGAGGGTCTGCGAGCCTCGGTGAGCATCCTCAGTGGACCCAACGAGCCGTCGCTCGTCCCGGCCGACCTGTACCGGCGCTTCGCCGCCGACCTCGGAGCCAACGGCGGCCAGGTCGTCGTCGACCTCTCCGGCGACCACCTCGGCGCGGTGCTGGACAGCGGGGTCTTCTTCCTCAAGGTGAGCCACGAGGAGCTGATCCGCGACGGCCGCGCCCGCAACGACGACATGCTCGAGCTGACCCGGGCGATGTACGACCTGCACGCCGCCGGCGCCGAGACCGTGGTGGTGAGCCGGGCCGACCAGCCGGCGCTGGCACTCATCGACGGGGAGCTGTTCGACGTCGAGATGCCCCGACTGGAGGCCGCCGACCCGCGTGGCGCGGGCGACTCGATGACCGCCGGGGTTGCCGCCGTGGTGGCACGCGGTGGCGACATCCGGACCGCCATCCGCACCGGCGCCGCCGCCGGCGCGCTGAACGTGACCCGGCACGGCCTGGGCACCGGACGCCTGGACTCGATCACCGGCCTGGTGGACCGGGTCCGACTGGTGCCGGCCGACAGCCGTCAGCAGGAGCGCACCACGCCGGACGAACTGGCCGACCGGGTGGTCGAGCGATGACGCTACGGGTCCTCGTCACCAACGACGACGGGATCGCCGCGCCCGGCATCCAGGCACTGGCCTGGGCGGCGACCCAACGAGGGCTGGACGTGGTGATCGCCGCGCCAACGGAGGAGGCCAGCGGCACCAGCGCCGCGATGAGCGCGACGGAGCGCGACGGACGGGTGGTCGTGCACGACCACCCGCTGCCGGACCTGGACGGCGTGCCCGCGTACGGGGTTGCCGGCACACCAGGCTTCATCACGCTGATCGCGCTGCACGGGGCGTTCGGCCCGCCGCCGTCGGTGGTGCTCTCCGGCATCAACCGGGGCGCCAACGCCGGCCGCGCCGTGCTGCACTCCGGCACGGTGGGTGCCGCGTTCACCGCCGCCACGAACGGCTGCCGGGCGATGGCCGTCTCCCTGGACGTCCTCTCCGCGGGCGAGGCCACGGCCGCCAGCGGTGGCGCCGCCGTGGACGCCGCCGCCCGGGTACGCGACGCCGAACGGCACTGGAGCACCGCCGCGCGGGTCGCCCTCGACCTGCTCCCCCGGCTGACCGCCGCGCCGCTGGAGAGCGTACTCAACGTGAATGCCCCGGACCTGCCGCTCGCGCGCCTGCGCGGGGTACGTCGCGGCACGTTGGCCAGCTTCGGGCAGGTGCAGATGACGGTCGCCGAGTCCGGGCACGGTTTCGTCCGTACCTCGCTGGAGGAGCCGGGTCAGGCCGCACAGCCCGGCACGGACGTGGCGTTGCTGGCAGCGGGGTACGCCTCGTGACGGCCATCCGGGCCGTCACCGAAATGACCGATGTCGACCTGACCGGCCTGGACGAGCAGCCCTGAACCGGCGGTCAGGCGCCGGGCAGCACCTCGCGGGTGGCGGCGCCGGCGAAGTAGGGCTCGGGAGCGCCGAACAGGCCGAGCAGGCCCGTCACCCAGAGCTGCCGGTGCACGAACCGGCTCGGCTGGGTGACCACCAGCTTGACGCCACTGACCTCGGCGGTCTGGAAGCCCGCGACCATGGCGCTGATGCCGACGGAGTCGATGAAGGTGACCAGCCTCATGTTCAGCTCGATGCGGAGCGGACGGCCCTTGGCCAACACCTCCGCGATCGCCTCGCGCACCTCGTACGCGGTGTCGACGTCGATCTCACCTCGCGGGGCGATCTCCACCACACCACCGGACAGAACCGACTTCACGATCGACAGGCTCACGCGAGCACCTCCACCCGCCCGTCCCCCGGGCGCCTCATCAGTACGCGGGCCGCGACCGAGAGTATTCCTCCGACGGCCTCGGTCGCCACCCCTCAGGATGAGCAATTCGCGGATCTGGGCACATCAGGCCTCCCAGTTCCGAAATTTTCGTTATTCGACCACTCAGCGGCCGGTCGGAGCCGACGCGCGCCGAACCAGGGTAGCGGTCCGGATCCGACCCGCCCGACAACTTGCCACCAAGCGGGTTCGTCCCGCGTACCACCGGCGTGTCGTGCCCACCGCGTCCACGCGGCACGACCTCGGGGTTTGCCGATGCCGCCTAGCATCGGCCCGGGACACCCACCGCGACGGAGAGGACCTTCAATGATCAAGAGACTGGCCGGACTGGCCGGCGTCGGCGTTCTGCTCGCCCTCGTACTGGCCTGCGGTTTCGGTGGCGGCGACGACGATGACGACGATGACGACGACTTCGCCCGCGGCGCGGCCGTGGTGCTGGTGCGCTGAACGCGCCCAGCAGAACCGGCCGGGTTTGCGGCCGGCCGGCGCGGGGCACTGCGGGGTAGGCGAACCGTGACGCGCTGAACAGACGCCGAAGTCCGAAGTGGCCGGCGGATTCGGCACCCGAGGAGGTAACACGATGTTCGGAACCAACCTGCTGGACCGCCGCAGCAAGCCGGAGCGGATCGCGGACCAGGCGTGGGAGCACCTGGTCTCCGCCGTCAGCTCCGCGGGGGACAGCGTCCTCGACACCGCCCGCTCGGCCCGTCGCAGCAGCGGCGACCTCGCCGACGGGGCCGGTGACCTGGTCGGCTCCGCCGCCGAGGAGGCGCGACGCCGGGCCTCGCTGGCCTTCGACGCGCTCGCCGGGCGTCAGCCGGCACTGCCCTGGACACTGCTGATCGGCGCCGCGCTGGTCGGTGCGGCGGTCGGCTGGGCCGTCGGCTCCGCCGCCCTGGCGGCCGGCAGCCGGGACGACCGCGCCGTCGAGGACGTGGAGTTCGTCGACGTGGACCGCCCCAACTCCCCCGCAGTCTGAGTGTGTCAACTGGTGGTTCCACAATGTCCCAACGCGCGATCGAAGCGAGAAGACGAACTACGTATGAATGGCTGCTGCCGATAGCGCCTCCCCTCCCATAATCTGCTAAAGGGGTTGAGAGTGCCCGCAGTAAGGGAACCTTGATTACCTGGGTATGGCCGGATTCACCGGTCCTCAGCCATACTGGAAGGAGCATCAGGATCGCCACCATTCCGGTGATCAGCCACTCAAACACCGCCACCCCCAGCCGACTTTTGCTCAACGGCACTGCCAATTTCCGTGCCGGGAAAAAGCGTCGAGACGATGATCGCGGCAGCCCGTTGGAGAACCTCTGGCGCCGCTACTCCCACCAAGAATGCTGGCAAGGGTGAACCGACCTTGCCCTCAGCCGCCAGGACTCCCGCCACCACGGACGCCACGACCGCCCTTATAAGTAAGGCGGCAAAAAAGGGTCCTCGCTGCTTCCGCGTTCGCCATGGCAGCGATTTGGATGCTGTCATTCTGGCGGCTACGGCAGAGCCATCAGAGACAGCCGCACCAAGCAGTCCGAGAAATGCTCCCATGTACCAGCTCATGAATCTGAAGGCAAAACGTGTGACAACATGATTTCGCCAGCATTCGACGACGGCCCGGCCACCCACTCTACCGCTGCCATACGGTGGTGACTCTTCCGTTGCATTACTCTACCTGCCCACTCAGATAACTCTGTATCAGGAAGTCGCTCTCCAAAGCGTGAATAGGACTTAATGAGTCGCCACCCGTCGGCGGCGGGAACCACGACATACATTCCAAGGCTGATGGCGTCCATAAACCAGCGCGACAGCTCATCGTCGTAAGCGACTGGATGGTCGATGAAACTTGGCGCTGGAAGCTCGTCAAACTCACGCGCACGGCCCTTTCCCCACTCTTTAGCCTCTTCGCCCGCCATGTCCACGCGGCGGTTGCGCGCTAGCACCAGGCCCGCAACCGTAAAATGTCGGTTCCGGTAAATGGCGTACTCTGCAGCAGGAGCCCCCGGCGCTGGAGTTGCCCTTAGACTGATCCACCCTAGCGCGGTACGTTCAGGATGTTGCAGGACTTTATTGACAACATGCGGCGTCATGTGCTGACCGTGATACATAGACGAGATCGCTAGGAGTAGCCCGCCATTCCGGCGGACGGCGTCTATCACTTGCGCACCGGGCCTGATCCGCCAGGTCTGAGGAGAGCGAATATCAATCGCGTCCTCGGAAACTTCGAGTGATATTCCCACAGCGGGTTGTAACGGAGGCATAGGGATAGGACCTCCTGGGAACATCTTGTGATAGTCCCTGAACAGGGGAACGTTCGATACATACCATTTGTCGTCGTGGTCGAGGCTCAACGACGCCATCTCAAGGCTCACATTAAGCAAGACTATTGGTATGCCGTCAACAATCATGCTCGTGTGAAGATAGGTAACATGATCACCGAGCGAAGGCCGGCAGAAAATCACGCCGCCCCCATCACCGTCGTTCCAAAGCGGCACCTGGCACGTCGGATGGTGCAACGATACGTGCCCCATAACCAGCATTATCTCGGCGTAGACCGAAATCGGCCCGGAGATCAGGGAAGAACCGCAAGTTTGACAATCCCCCCGCCAAAGCGCGTGCAGCAAATCAGAAAGCGTTTTGCCGCCTAGCCGTTCGGCCATCTCTTTGGCGACGAGAACGTCGTCACCTAAGGCAGGGTATTCGGTATTGAACAAAGCGACCCCTCCCCGGACCTGACTCATCGATCACGCGCCGCGAGATGACGGCACATCCACACTATTCCCATGGAAGCTGGCGTACCACCCCTTGACAAGCCGCGATGGCCACCTGCGCTCTGCAGCGGCAGGCGGCAGAGCACAGACGTCGAAGGATTCCAACCTGGTGTATTGGCGGCACGAAGCGCACGCAGCATCGAAGCAACTAGCGTTCGGTCTGCTGTCGGGTATCCGTCCCTGGCGGCGCTCAGCCTGTGGTGATCGTTCAGTTCCATCTTGTCGGCTGGTTCACACCATATTCGCCGACACCTCTCTGCATTGATCCCGCCCGGTCCCCGCACCGCTATGCGGCAGGTGCAAGTCAGGCAACAGACGTACCCGCTTGCCACTATCGCAGTAGCCCCACAGATCGCGCCCACGCGGAACACATCAGCCCGTTGAACATCCGACCGGCGGGGGCACTGGCCTCAGAGCGCCACGATCGCCGCAGTCTCCGCAGGCAGCTCGATCCGGTCCCGCATAACGGTGACACCCTCCCCCGTAGCCAGCAACACCCGCCGCGCCACCCCAGGCAACGACACCCCCTGCCCGCGCCCAGCCAGGTTGGCGACAACAAGCGTGTCCCCCCGCCGCATCAGCAGGAACTGGTCCCCATGCTGCACAGAAACCGCGTGCAACCGAGGATCAGACAGGTCCGGCAACGACCGACGCAAAGCGATCAACCGCTGGTAAAACGCCAGCATCGAAGCATGCTCAGGCTTGTCCAGCTCCGCCCAGTCCAACCGCGACCGTACGAACGTCTGCGGATCCTGCGGATCAGGCACGTCCCCTTCCGGCCACCCGTGCGCCGCGAACTCCCGCCGCCGCCCGGTCCGCACCGCCGAGGCCAACTCCGGCTCCGGGTGCGAGGTGAAGAACTGCCACGGCGTAGAGGCCGCCCACTCCTCCCCCATGAACAGCATGGGCGTGAAGGGCGCGGTCAGCAGCAGCGTAGCCCCGACGCGGAGCAGCGAAGGTGACAGAGAGGCCGAGATCCGATCCCCGGTAGCCCGGTTGCCGATCTGGTCGTGGTTCTGCAAGTAGGCAACCAGCCGATGCCCCGGCACCCGCGAATCCAGAGGCCGCCCGTGGTGCCGGTTCCGGAAGCTGGACCAGGTCCCCGCGTGGAAGAACCCGCCCGTCAGCACGTCCGACAACGTCTCCAGAGACCCGAAGTCCGAGTAGTACCCCTGGCGCTCCCCCGTCAGCAACGTGTGCAGCGCGTGGTGGGCGTCGTCGTTCCACTGCGCGTGCAGCCCGAACCCGCCAGCCTCCCGAGGCGTGATGAGCCGTGGATCGTTGAGGTCCGACTCCGCGATCAGCGACAGCGGGCGACCGAGGTGCGTCGACAACGACTCGACAGCAAGAGCCAGCTCTTCCAAAATTGGCACCGCCCGCGAGTCGGGCAGGGCGTGTACGGCGTCCAGGCGTAGGCCGTCGACGTGGTAGTCGCGCAGCCACATGAGCACGCTGTCGATGATGTAGCGGCGTACCTCGTCGGAGTGCGGGCCGTCGAGGTTGACCGAGCGCCCCCAGGTGTTGCTCTGCTCGGCGAGGTAGGGGCCGAACCGCGGCGCGTAGGCCCCGGAGGGCCCGAAATGGTTGTAGACGACGTCGAGGATCACCCCCAGCCCTTTGGCGTGGGCGGCGTCGACGAACCGTTTCAGGCCGTCGGGTCCGCCGTAGGGCTGGTGTGGGGCGTACCAGCAGACGCCGTCGTACCCCCAGTTGTGTTCGCCGTTGAAGGCGTTGACCGGGAGCAGTTCGATCAGGTCGACGCCCAACGACACCAGGTGGTCGAGGCGGTCGATGGCCGCGTCGAAGGTGCCTTCCGGGGTGAAGGTGCCGATGTGCAGCTCGTAAAGGATGCTGCCGGGCAGTTGCCGCCCGGTCCACGAGCTGTCGGCCCAGTCGAAGGTGGAGTGGTCGTAGCGTCGGCTCGGCCCGTGCACACCCTGCGGCTGCCACGGTGAGCGGGGGTCGGGCAGCGGGGTGTCGTCGTCGTCCAACAGGAACGCGTAGTCGGTCCCGGGGCCGGCGTCGGGCACCTCGACCCGCCACCACCCGTCGGGGGCGGCGCGCATCTCGTGGTCGGCGTCGCCCGGCAGGTGCAGTCGCACCCGTTCGGCGTCCGGCGCCCACACGGTGAATTCGGTCATGACGCAGCCTCCACGGAAGCGGTGGAAGGGGCCAGCAGAGCGACGGGATAGTCCGACAGAAGGTCGTCCAGACGAGTCTCCCCGCCACTGTAGACCCGGCCGGTGAACAGGTCCTTCACCTCGTTAACGGGAAGCGACAGGACTGTGTCGCGCCATCCTCCGGCGCGCGCCAGACCCAGCGGCAGGCGGGTCGCCACGGTGATCGCGCCGCCCCGGTCGAAGGCCACCACGTGCCGGCCCGCCGGGCCGTGCGCCGGCACCGGCCGGTAGCCGGTGAACAGCTCCGGGTGCGACCGCCGCAGCCGCAGGGTCCGCGACACGACCAGCAGCTTCGCCGCGCCGTCGGTGTCGATCGGGGGACGCCAGCCGTCGTCCAGCCGCGCCAGCATCTCCCGGCGTACGTCGAAGTCAACCGGCCGGCGGTTGTCGGGGTCGACGAGGGAGTTGTCCCACAGCTCGGTCCCCTGGTAGGTGTCCGGCACGCCGGGCATGGTGAGCTGCACCAGCTTCTGCCCGAGCGAGTTGCACCAGCCGGCCGGGGTGATGGCGGCGGCAAGTTCGGTCAGCTCGTCGTGCAGGCTCGGGTCGTCGTACATCATGTCGATCACGGCGTGCATGGCCTGCTCGAACGCCGCGTCGGGGTCCGCCCAACTGGTCGAGGCCGCGGCCTCCCGGGCGGCCTTCTCGGCGTACGCGTGCAGCCGCTCCCGTTCGATCGGCCACGCGCCGACGGCGGTCTGCCACAGCAGGTGGGCGAACGCCAGGTCGGGCAGCGGGGCGTACTCCATCCAGGCCCGGACCTGCCCGCCCCAGCGCTGCGGCACCTCGCTGAGCACGGCGAGGCGGGCGCGCACGTCCTCGCCGCGTTTCGTGTCGTGGGTGGCGGTGGTGGTCATGCTCGCCGGCCAGCGGACCTGCCGGGCGGCGGCGAAGCGGTGGAACTCCGCCGGCGGCACCCCGAAGTGGGCGGGGCTGCCGCCGACCTCGTTGAGCGCCACGAACCGGGTCCACCGGTAGAAGGCGGTGTCCTCCACACCCTTGGCCATCACCGCGCCGGTCAGCTGCGGGAAGCGTTGCGCCAGCTCGTCGTCGGGGTCGCGCAGCCGGCGGGTCACCGCGTCCAGGGCGCCGGTCAGGTCGGGATGTGCGAGTGACCGAAGACCAGCAGGTCGACGTCCGGGAAACGGGCCGCGCACCGCTGCTCACGTCCGGGAAACGGGCCGCGCACCGGCTGCTCACGGCCGGC
>NZ_JAEVHM010000051.1 GCF_016802865.1 Micromonospora parastrephiae
ACCGGGCCGCGGACGCGGTGGCGGCGGTCACCGACGAACTGGCGGCGGCGGTCACCGCGGAGATGGGCAAACCCCTGGCGGACGCCCGCGGAGGCGTCGAGGCGGGCATCGGCACCCTGCGACAGTACGCGGAGCTGGCGCCGCTGCGCGGTGGGCGGACGCTGAACGGTGCGGGGGACGCGCTGGACTTCATGACCCCGCAGCCGCGTGGCGTGGTGGCCGCGATCACCCCGTGGAACGACCCGGTCGCGGTCTCCTGCGGGCTGCTCGGCGCGGCGCTGGTCACCGGCAACGTGGTGCTCTACAAGCCCAGCGAACGGACCCCGGCGACGGGTTGGCTGCTGGCGAGGGCGCTGGACGAGGCGCTGCCGGCCGGTGTGCTGTCGCTGCTCACCGGCGGGCCGCAGGTCGGTGCGGCGCTGGCCGCCCAGGAGGTCGACGTGGTGGCGCACGTGGGCTCCACGGCGACCGGGCGGGCCATCGCCGCCGCCGCGGCGAGCACCGGGGCGAAGGTGCTGCTGGAGAACGGTGGCAGCGACCCGCTGGTCGTCGACGCGGGCGTTGACCCGGAGTGGGCGGCGGGCCAGGCGGCGCTCGGCGCGTTCGCCAACGCCGGGCAGATCTGCGTCGCGGTGGAGCGGATCTACGTGCACCGCGAGGTGGCCGAGGACTTCGTGGCGGCGCTGGTGCGACGGGCCGACGCGCTGCGGGTGGGACCGGGCCGCGATCCGGGTACCGAGCTGGGTCCGCTGGTCGACCGGCGGCACCGGGACCAGGTGCACGGGCAGGTTGCGGCCGCCGTGGCCGCGGGGGCGCGGATACGCGTCGGCGGGGAGGTGCCGGACGGGCCGGGGGCCTTCTATCCGGCCACCGTGGTCACCGACTGTCGGCACGACATGCCGCTGGTGCGGGAGGAGACGTTTGGCCCGGTGGCCCCGGTGGTGGTCGTCGACTCGTACGAGGAGGGGCTGCGCTGCGCGGCGGACTCCCCGTACGGGTTGGCCGCCACGGTGCTGACCGCGTCGATGAGCCACGCGCAGCGGGCGTGGCGGGAGCTGCCGGTGGGCACCGTGAAAATCAACTCGGTGTTCGGCGGGGCGCCGGGCGGCGCCGCGCACCCGCGTCGCGCCAGCGGTCAGGGCTTCGGGTACGGCCCGGAGCTGCTGGACGAGTTCACGGCCACGAAGGCGGTGCACATCGAGGCGCCGGCCGGCGGGCACTGGTGACGGTACGGGCGGGCGCGGGGGTGCCGCGTCCGCCCGTACCGTCGTTGTCGGTCAGTCCCCGCGGGCCTTGCGGGTGGCGCGGTCGTTGGCCTTCTCGATGGCCTTGACCAGCTCCGGTTTGGTCATGCTGGACCGGCCGGGTACGTCCAGTTTGCGGGCCACCGACATGAGGTGGTCCTTCGTGGCGTTGGCGTCCACCCCGGCAGCGGTGGGTGCCCGCCGTTCCGGCCCACCGCCGGCGGCCTGGGCGTCGCTGGGGCCCTTGCGGCCCTTCGGCTCCCAGTGGTCGCCCACCTTCTCGAACTCGTGCTTCACCGCCGCGAAGGCGGTGCGGTGCGACCGCTCCCCCTCGCCGTAGGTCTCCACCGCCGAGTCGTGCGTCTTCTCCCAGGTGCGCTGCGCCTTGTCCGGGGAGCGTCGCAGCGTGCTGGGCAGGTCCTCGCGCCCGGGCATCTCGTCCTCCTCCGTGTCGGTCAGATCCACTCGACGTTCCCGCGGCAGCCCGGGTTAAACGGACCGCGTCGGCGACGGGTTTGTCGATTTCCCGGTGCGGGTACCGGCCGGGCCAGGCCCGACCGGACGACCGGTCATCCGGCGGCCGGGGCACAGGGAGCGGGCATGACGACCACGGAGCCCGGTACGACGCTCGGCGGCACGTCCGGCGCAGGACTGCCCGGGCGGGTACGCCAGCTGAACTGGCGGACCTGGCGGGGCGTGCTGGTCCGCAGCGTGCAGAACTTCGTCACCGACAACTGCTCGGACTGGGCCGCCGCGCTCACCTACTACGGCGTCCTGGCGCTCTTCCCGTCCGCCATCGTGGTGGTGGCCCTGGTGGGCCTGGTGTCCAGCGGTGAGCAGACCGTGGACACGGTGGTCGACCTCGCCAACCAGGTGGGCGCCGGGTCGGTGCTGACCGACGACGAGGGCGGCGTGGTCGGGGTGATCCGGTCCGTGGTGCTCGAGCAGAGCAACCCCAAGCTGCTGCTGAGTTTCGGTCTGCTCGGTGCGCTGTGGTCGGCGTCGGGCTTCATCGGCGCGTTCACCCGGGCCTCCAATGCCATCTACGGGGTGACCGAGGGTCGGCCGGTCTGGAAGCTGCGGCCGTTGCAGATCGGCCTGGCCGCGATCACGCTGGTGCTCCTCGCGGTGGTCGCCCTGGGGCTGATCGTCAGCGGCCCGGTCACCGACGCGGTCGGCGACCTGGTCAACGCCGGTGGCCTGGCCCGCAGGGTGTGGAGCGTGGCGAAGTGGCCGGTCCTCGCCGTGATCATGATGGTGCTGCTGTCGCTGCTGTTCTGGATCGCTCCGAACGTGCGCCAACCCCGGTTCCGCTGGCTCACCCCGGGCGGCGCGGTGGCCCTGTTCGCCTGGGCGCTGGTCTCCTTCGGCTTCGGTCTGTACGTGGCCAACTTCGGCTCGTACGACGCCACCTACGGCAGTCTGGGCGCGGCCATCGCGTTCCTCGTCTGGCTCTACCTGTCGAACTCGGCGCTGATGCTGGGCGTGCAGATCAACGCCGAGGTGCAGCGCGGGCGGCAGTTGCAGGCCGGCGACCGGGACCCAAAGGAGCCGGTGTTGCCGCCCCGCAGGCCCGCCGACGCCTGAGCACCGCCGTGCGCCCGGATGTCCGGTTCACGGCCCGGTCCGGGGGCCGGTTCGTGGTCCGGTGCCGGTTTACCGGCCCTGGTGTCGGGTAGCGCAGGAGACATGGAGCGTGGCAACAGCAAGCACGGACCGAGGATCGACGAGCAGATGAGCCAGGAGGTCAGCGGCCTCGTACAGGGGCCGGGGACCGGCGGCTCTCGGGTCGACGAGTCGCGGGTGCCGGAACCGGCAGGCGAGGACCAGCCGGAGACGACGACCGCCCCGGCCGGCGACCTGCGCACCGGCACCCCGCAGGGGATGAGTTCCGCGGACGTCGAGCAGCGCAGCCGGCTCGGCCGGTTCATCTCGATGAGCGCGCTGCCGGGTGACCGGCTGGTCCTCATCGCCAGCGCCCGTGAGAACGAGGCGCCGGACGACATCCTGGCGGCCCTCGAGCGGTTGCCCGAGGGCACCCAGTACCAGACGGTCTCCGAGGTGTGGGCCGCGCTCGGACACAAGAACGAGACAACCCGCTGGTGAGAGGGATCGCCCCCGATCCGTTCGCTCTCCGGCTGAAGGAGGTTCCCAGATGAGTGGCGTAACCGAACACGTCGACGTTGCCGTACCCGTCCGCACCGCCTACGACCAGTGGACGCAGTTCGAGGAGTTCCCGCAGTTCATGGAGGGCGTGCAGGAGGTTCGGCAGCTCTCCGAGACGATGACCCACTGGACGGTGGACATCGCCGGGGTGAAGCGGGAGTTCGACGCCGAGATCACCGAGCAGCTGCCCGACGAGCGGGTGGCCTGGCGCTCCACCGGCGGTACGCAGCAGGCGGGTGTGGTGACCTTCCACCGCCTGGACGCGGACAAGACCCGGGTCACCCTCCAGCTCGAGTTCGAGCCGCACGGGGTGGTCGAGCAGGCCGGCGACAAGCTCGGCATCGTCGACCGGCGGGCCAGGGGCGACCTGGAGCGGTTCAAGACGTTCATCGAGCGGCGCGGTCAGGAGACCGGCGCCTGGCGCGGGACGGTGGACCGCCCCCAGCCGTGATCCCGAGCACCGAACACGGATGGCCGCCGGAGTTCCCGGCGGCCATCGCCGTGTCCGAGCCAGCCCGCGCGGCGCCGTTTGCGATCATCGCGCCCGGGTACGGCTGAAGGCATGACCGACGACAACATCAGGGTGTGGCGGGACGAGGAACGGCTTCCACTGGAGGAGTTGGAACGTGCCGTGTCGGGCTCCAGCCTCGACGGGCAGGCCGACGACGTGACCGGCAACGACGCCGGCGAGGAGGCCGCGTTCGGGCACGGCCCGGCGGCGACCGACCGCGCCGGGCAGGCCCGGGGCACCGGTCGGGAGCCGACCGACCCGGAGCGGGCCTACCGTCCCTCCACCACCGGCCGGACCGGACCGGACGCCGGCTGAACGGACTCGGGCTCGTGGTGCCCGGCCGGCCGGGTGGGCCGGCGGGCGCCCAGCTCGTACAGCACGAACAGCGCCACCGCCAGCACCACCAGGGTCGGGCCGAGGGCCTGCACGGACGTGGCGTCGATCAGGACGCCGAGCCCAGCCGGGACGACTGCCGCGCCAAGCCCGGCGGCACCGATCTGCAGGCCGATGGCGCGGTCCGCGTGGGCCGCGCGACCCGGTCGGCGGTGGTGAGGGTGAGCAGCGGGAACACCGGCGCGGCGGCGAAGCCGACCACGACCAGGCCGAGCACGGCCACGGCCGCCGTTGCGGGCACGGCGACCAGCGCCGCCCCGACGGCCATCCCGGCCAGGCTGGCGCGCAGCACGAGTCGGGTGCCCAGCCGCTCGGCGACCACGCCCTGCACCACCCGGCCCACGAAGAGACTCCCCCAGTACGCGGAGACGCAGCCGCCGGCGACCGCGGCGCTGAGTCCGCGCCCCTCGGTGAGCAGCAGGAACGCCCACAGCCCGGCGGACACCTCGATCGCCACGTACAGCGCGAAGCCGACCGTCCCCGACCAGACCGCCGGCAGCCGGAGGGTGGTCCGGACCGGCACCTTCACCGTCGGTGTGGTCGGTGCGGACGCCCTGCCGGGCTCGGCGGGGGCGCGGCGCTGCCAGGCGCGCACGGTGAGCGCGAACGCGGCGGCGAGGGCGAGCTGGGCGGCGGCCATGATGCCGTAGCCCCACCGCCAGGCCAACCCGGCGCTCAGGGCGCCGGTCATGATCAGTGGACCGATCGCCACACCCAGGCCGAAGAACGCGTGCATCCAGTTCATGTGCCGCGAACCGAAGGCCCCGGCGGCGTACGCGTTGAGCCCGGAGTCGACCGCGCCGGAGCCCAGCCCCAGCAGCAGCGCGCAGCACACGAGCACGGCCAGCCCCGGGCTCACCGTGTAGCCGATCAGCGCCAGGCCGGCCAGCAGGGTGCTGCCGGCGAGCAGCGCGCCCACCCCGACCCGGGCGAGCGTGAACCCGGCCAGCACACTGGAGGTCAGGTAGCCGACGGTGCCGGCGGTGAGCAGCAGCCCGACCGCCTTGGTCGGCACGTCGAAGTCCGCCCGGATCGAGGGCCAGGCGACGCCGAGCAGGCCGTCGGGCAGGCCGAGACTGACGAACGCGAGATAGGCCAGCAGGAGCAGTGCTGCGCGGGGTGGCGCGGGCGGGGTGGACACGGGACAGATCCTGCCGCAGGCGCACCTTACCGTCGTCGCCGGCCACGTGCCCGCCGCGACAAGAAGTGGTGTCCGGACGGTCGAGAAAGCGGACAGCTCGTCCAGAATCGGCCGATCGGAGGACGGCAAACCGGTTGGTTCGCGTAAGAATTTCGGAATGCATCAAGGCTCCGGAATCCTCTCCACGCGTCAGCGCCGGCTCGCCTGGCTCGGCTTCCTGCTCGCCGCGCTACAGGCGCCGGTCTCCGCCCGGCTCGTCTCCGACGAGTCCTGGCTGTTCAGCCTCTGCGTCGCGCTGATGGTGGCCACCGTGATCATCGCGGACGACGCGGCCCGGCGGCGTCCCGCCAACGCGACCGACTAACCGCCGGCGCCGCCGGGCCTCGTGCCCCGGCCGGCCCTGGCTGCGGCGGCGTTCCTTCATCTCCGCCTCGTAGAGGTGGCGCCGCCCACCCACCAACTCGTCCCGGGCCTGCTGGTCCAACTCCCGGAACAGCGCGTGGTAGCCGTCGTCGAAGTCCTCGACGATCTGGAACGTCCACCGCCCGGCGATGACGTTGCGTCCCACCAGCTCGGTGTCGATCCGGTCGGCGAGCTGCTGGTGCCCGGCCGCGCGGAACTGCTCCACGGCGTCGTCGAGCATCAGGTCGGCGTGCCCGATCAGCTGGTGCAGCGAGTACAGGTGCCCGCGGGCCCGCTCCACGCACTCCAGCGCCTCGCTGAGCTTGCCGAGCGCGGCGACCGTCGCGTCGCTCACCCCGTCCGGGCGGCGGTGCTGCTCGTCCGGCCCGTTCACCTGCTGTCCCATCCGTGCCTCCGTGCTCTGTGCCTGCCTGTGCCGTGGTTCTCCTGCTGCCCCGTCTGTGCCGGATCAACCCTCGCGGTCAGCCCCGGGTCGTCCGGTGGCGCAGCCGACACCCCCGTCCGGCCGAGGCCGGCCCGCTCACCGGTCGGTTAGCCTCGGTCACCATGCGTGTGCCGTTCACCCGGGTCGCCCCCCGTACCGCCGTCGACTCGGCGCGGTCCACCCTGGCCGCCCTCACCGTCTCCATCGGCACCGTCGGGCTCGCCGCGGCCGCCACGCGACCCGGGCTGCTCGCCCTGGTCGACCAGCACGCCGCCGCCGTACGGGACAGCCTCGACGGTGACCGGCGGCCGCTGACGGCCGCGACCCTCGCCGGTTACGCCGAGGGGGTCCGCGCGGCGGCACTGGAGCACGGCTGGGCACCGCCGGGCGGCCCGGTGGACTGGAGCCGCCCGGAGTGGCTGCTCACCCGGCTGCTCGCGGTCTGCGCGCTGGCCCGCTCGCTCGACGGGGCCTGACCCGCGAGGAGAGGGTGCCCGCGCCGGAGCGCGGACACCCTCTGCCGTACCGATCGTGCAGTTACGCCCGCTACGAGCGGTACTGCTGGGCTTCGTCCACCCGAGGCATGGCCTGGGTGCGGTCGCCGCCGCGGTCGGCCATCTGCCGCTCCACGTCGCTACGCCCGGCCGCCGAGGCCTGACGCTGCTGCTGCACCGCCCGGGCCTCCTGGGCCGCCCGGTCCAGCCAGCCGTCCCAGCGTTTCTGCATCGGCTTCACCAGACCGCCACCGACGCCGACGATCAGGATGCCGGCCACCGTGGCGAGCACCGCGATCAGCACCGGCGTGGTCACCGTGGTGGCGATACCCACCTGGTTCAGCGCGGCGATCACGCCGAGCGCGATGATGAAGATCGCCGTCAGGTCGGCCAGGACCTTGCCGTACGAGAGTCCTCCCAGCGCCCCGGTGACCAGATCCCGGGCGGCGTTGGCGATCGCGGCCGCCACCACCACGATGACGATCGCGACGAACGCGCGCGGCAGCCAGGCCACCACGCCGCTGATCAGATCACTGATCGCGTTGGGTCCCCAGACCCCGAAGGCGAACTGCAGCGTGAACAGCAGTACCGCGTAGTACGCCAGTCTTGCCAGGATGTCGCTCGCGTCGTACTTCGTTCTCTCCAGCGCGCGTTTGATACCGCCGCGTTCGACCGCTTGGTCGAAGTGCACCCGTTCCAGTACCGCATCCACGATCTTGAGGACCGCTCTGGCGATGAGCCAGCCGACCACGAGGATGACGATGAAGGCCACTGCCTTCGGGATGAAGAGCAGCACCGACCTCCAGGTGTCGGCGATGGCATCACCGATGTCGGCCTGCCGGACCGCGAGGGTTTTCAGCATGACGTCCCTCCTGTCGCATGGACTGCGCCGGGCGCATACCCGGCCGGAGGTGCGGCAGTCCGCGCGGCTCGCGGAGTTTTTTCCGACAAGCTGCCGGAGATGGGCCCTGAACTGCCCGAACAGTCACCGCGGCGACGCCGGCGACGACCCGCCGCCAGGACCGGATGCCGTTTTCCGGGGGCCGGATAGGCTGCGGACATGCCAGGAACGGTCGGGCGAGCCCCCACGCCAGCAACTCCGGTCCCCGGCGCATCCACCGGACCGGGCGCTGACGCCCCCGTTCTCGCCCACGACTGGGCGAGCACGCCGCTGGGCCCACCCGAGGCATGGGACCCGGCGATCCGGGCCGTGGTCGAGCTGATCCTCGCCTCGCCGATGCCGATGGCGTTGGCGTACGGCGACGATCTCGTGCTGCTCTACAACGCCGGGTACGCCGAACTGCTGGGCAGCAAACACCCGGGCGCCCTCGGCCGTCCGGCCGCCGAGGTGTACGCGGAGATCTGGGCGCTGCCCGGCGTCGGTGAGGTGATCGAGCGGACCTACCGGCAGGGCGTGCCGTTCCTGGAGAAGGAGTCGACCGTCCCCCTGGTGCGTGAGCATTCCGCCGTGGTGGAGCAGGCGGTCTTCACCCGGGGTTACTCCCCCGTGCGCGACAGTGCCGGGAAGATCGTCGGCATGCTGACGGTCGCCGCCGAGACCACCCACGTCACCGAGCAGTTGCAGAGCCTCAGCGAGGTCGCCGCCGCGCTCGCCGGCACGCTCACGCTCGACGACGTGGCCCGGGTGGCGCTGCGGCACACGATCAACACCTTCGACGCCGACCAGGTGGCGTTCGCGGTCGACGAGGGCGGCGGCGGTTGGCGGACGGTGCGCCGGGTACGCGGCGAGCTGTTGGACGAGGCCGACGAGCGCCTCCCACCGCTCTGGCGGCGCGTCTCGGCGGACTGGTCGGCCCCGGTGGTACGGGTGGCCGGGTCGGGCGATCCGTCGTTCACCCGTGACGGGCAGCCGCTGCGGGAAACCGCGGTCGACCGCCACGATCAGAAGATCCGCTCGATGGCGGCCCTGCCGCTGGGCACCTCGGTGGTGCGCGGCGGGCTGGCGGTCGGCTTCCAGGCGCCGCACGCCTGGTCGGCCGCCGAGCGGGCGCTGCTGGCCGCCTCCGGCGAGCTGATCGGCCAGGCGGCGGAGCGGGCCCGCCGTTTCGAGACCCAGCACGGCACCGCCCAGCTGCTGCAACGCAGCATGTTGCCGGCGCACCTGCCGGACCTCCCCCGACTGCGGATCGCGGCCCGCTACGACCCGGGGGTGGACGGCAACGCCGCCGGCGGGGACTTCTACGACGCGTTCCTGCTGCCGGGCGGCGGGCTCGGCGTGGTGCTGGGCGACGTCGCCGGGCACGACGTGCAGGCCGCGGCACGGATGGGACAGGTCCGCGCCGCCCTGCGCGCGCTGGCACTGGCCGACCCGGCCCCGGACGCGGTGCTGGCCGGGCTGGACCGGCTGGTGACCAGCCTGGGCGCGGAGGCCGGTACGCACGAACTGTTCGTCACCGTGGTGTTCGGGGTCATCGACGCGGACCGCCGGGAGATGACCCTCGCCAGCGCCGGTCATCCGGCCCCCCTGATCCGCCGCAGCAACCCGGACGGCCGTTCCCACGCCGAGTACGTGGACCTGCCGGCCGGCCCTCCGCTGGGGCTCGGCGGGCGGCCGGTCACCACCACCGTCGCGTTCCGCCCCGGCGACACCCTGCTGCTGTTCAGCGACGGTGTGGTGGAGCGCCGCCGGCAGAGCCTCACCGCCGGGCTGGACGCCCTCGTCGACGCGGTGGCCAAGGCCGTCGGCAGCGATCCGCGCGCGCTGTGCGCGGTGGCCACCGCCGCCGTGCCCGGCGGCACCGAGGACGACGTGGCCGTCCTGGCGGTCGAGCACGCGCTGAAGCCGAGCCGCTCGGCGAGCATGGAGGTGCCGGCGGAGCCGACCGCGCCCAGTCGGGTCCGGCACTGGATGACCGGCCAGCTCGGCGAGTGGCAGGTGCCCGAGTCGGTGATCGGCGCTGCGGTGCTCTGCACGAACGAGTTGACCACCAACGCGCTCCTGCACGCCGGCACCGCCGCCCGGGTGGAGATCGACCTCAGCGCCGAGCGGCTGCTGGTCTCGGTCGCCGATTCCGGCACCCGGGGCACCGTGACCCGTACCCGGACCGACACGTTGAGCAGTCGGGGACGCGGCCTCGGGCTGATCGAGCAGCTCAGCGACGCCTGGGGCACCGATCCGACGGTCCGCGGCTCCACGGTCTGGTTCGAGATCCTCGTTCCGGCTGCCGAGCGCCGCTGAGACCTGCGGGGCGCCCGCACGAATCAGCCGACCGCGTAGCGGGTAGGAGGACGCGCATGGCCACCGATCAACCCACCGGCATCCTCTTCGACGTCGACGGCACCCTCGTCGACACCACCTACCTGCACACGGTGTGTTGGTGGGAGGCGCTGCGCCAGACCGACCAGCCGGTGCCGATGGCGACCGTGCACCGGGCGATCGGGATGGGCGCGGACAAGCTCCTCGATCATCTGCTCGGCCCCGAGCGGGACCGCGACGCCGATGAGAAGCTGCGCGACGCGCACGACACCCTGTACGGCGAGTACTGGGAACGCCTGACGCCGCTGCCCCGGGCGGCGGACCTGCTGCGCGCCTGCGCCGAGCGGGGCCTGCGGGTGGTCCTGGCCACCAGCGCGTCGGAGCAGGAGGTCGGCGCTCTGCGCCGCGCACTGGGCGCCGACGACGTCGTCGACACGATCACCTCCTCGGCGGACGCGAAGCAGAGCAAGCCCGCCCCCGACATCCTGGTCGCCGCGCTGGAGCAGTCCGGGCTGGCCGCCGAGCGGGTGGTCTTCGTCGGCGACTCGGTCTGGGACGTCGCGGCGGCCGGCAAGCTCAACATCCCGTGCGTCGGCCTGACCTGCGGCGGCACCAGCCGCGGTGAGCTGGCCGGCGCCGGGGCGGTGGCGGTCTACGACGACCCGGCCGCCCTGCTGGCCGAGCTTCCCGACTCTCCACTCGCCCGACCGAGGTAAGGCTCACTCGGGTTGGTCGAGGCGCGCACGCATAGCCGGAGTCCCCGCGGGGCATGCTCTGTCACCACCTGCCCGCAACTCGTGGGCGCGGCCGGAGGGTGGCACGGTGGAGCCGGTAGACGTGGCGTTCGCGCTGGTGGGCCTGGGCGCCCTGCTCGCAGGCATCCTGCCCCGGGTGCTGGAACGCCGTCCGCTGTCCATGCCGATCGCCTTCCTGGTCCTCGGCATGCTGGTCTTCCTGCTGCCGGTGGGTCTGCCCACACCGGACCCGCTGGCCCATCCGGAGCTGACCACCCACCTGACCGAGATCGGGGTGATCGTCGCCCTGATGGGCGCCGGGCTCAAGATCGACCGACCGTTGAGTTGGGCCCGGTGGTCGTCGACCTGGCGGCTGCTGGCCATCGCGATGCCGCTGTGCATCGCGGCCGTGGCGCTGCTCGGCTGGTGGTGGGCCGGGCTGGTGCCAGCCGCCGCCCTGCTGCTGGGCGCGGCGCTCGCTCCGACCGACCCGGTGCTCGCCGCGGACGTACAGGTCGGCGAGCCGACCGACGTGGAGGATTCCGAGGACGAGGTCCGCTTCGCGTTGACCTCCGAGGCCGGTCTCAACGACGGCCTGGCGTTCCCGTTCGTCTACGCGGCCATCGCCATCGCCTCGACGAGTCTCGCCCCGGGCGACTGGCTGGCCGAGTGGTTCACCGTGGACGTGCTGTGGAAGGTGTGCGTCGGTGTCGGCGGCGGCCTGCTCATCGGCTGGCTGCTCGGCAAGCTGTTCTTCCGGGCGCCCAGCAAGCTGCGGCTGGCCCGGCACGCCGAGGGTTTCCTGGCGTTGGCCGCCACCTTCCTGGCGTACGGCCTGGTGGAGGTGGTCGGCGGGTACGGCTTCCTGGCGGTGTTCGTGGCCGCCCGGGCGATCCGCGCGGCCGAGCGGACCCACGAGTTCCACGCGGTGCTGCACGACTTCGCCGAGCAGATCGAACGACTGCTCACCCTGGTGTTGTTGCTGCTGCTCGGCGGCGCGGTCGTGGGCGGCCTGCTCGGGTCGCTGACCTGGCCGGCGGCGGCCGTCGGGCTGGCGCTGGTGTTCCTGATCCGACCCCTGACGGGCTGGCTGTCGCTGCGTGGGGCACCGGGCCGCCCGGCCGAGCACTGGGTCATCTCGTTGTTCGGCATCCGTGGGGTGGGCTCTTTCTACTACCTCGCGTACGCCACCACGAAAGCCGACTTTCCGCAGGCGGAGCTGCTCTGGGCCACCGTCGGGCTGGTGGTGCTCGTGTCGGTGGTGGTGCACGGCATCACGGCGACCCCGGTCATGCAACTGCTGGACCGCGAGGGCGAACGGACCGCCGACCCCGCCGAACGGGACGCCTCCGCCCGGCCCGTCGCCGCCGGACACGCCTGAGCGCTCGACGCCCCCTCAGGCGAGGCGGGCGGCGAGCGCGCGGCCGAGGTCCCGTCCGGAGCGCCAGGCCGTCTGCACCCGGGGCTTGCCGAAGGCGTCACCGGCCAGGCCGATCCCGTCGGCATCCAGGTGGTACGTGTCGCCGCTCGTGCCCCCGGTCGGCTTCGCGTACGTCCACCGGTGCACGTGCACGTCGGTGGCCTGCTCGGGCAGCCCCAGCAGGTCCCGTACGGCCTGCTCGATCGCCGGGCCGGCCCCGGTCGGCTGGGCCAGGTGACCGCGGGCGAACTCCGGCACGGTGTGCGCGACGAGCACCGGCGCGCCGTCGCCGCGCCGGTCGCCGTCGTCGCAGACGAGGTTGAGTACCGGGTGGTCGTTGACGAACGCGCCGCCGAAGTCGGGCCAGCGTCGGCTCGGAAAGCGCAGCACGGCGGCGAGCGACGGTGACCAGCTCTGCGCCTGCACGGCGCGGGTGGCGTCGGCCAGGACCGGGTCGAGCAGCAGGGCGGCCTGCGGGCCGGGCATGGCCAGGACGACCGCCGCGCACGGTTCGCCGTCCACGACCGGCCCGGGCTCGACGGTGAGCACCAGCCGGTCGACGGTCGGCGACAGCGGGTCGGCCAGGTGTTCGACCAGCGAGCGGAGTCCGCGCGGCGCGGCGAAGCGCATCGGTCCGGGCACGTCGTGGCGCCCCTCCCGGTCGTACGCCTGGAAGGTGTCGGTCCATTCGCGGACCAGGCCGGCGGAGCGCCACCGCTCGACCACGACGGCGAAGTCCGGGTCGTTGACGGTGAGGTAGGCGGCGCCGATGTCGGCGGGTCGACCCGCGAAGCGTTTGCTGGCCATCCGGCCGCCGCAGACGTGCCCCCGTTCCCGCAGTTGAACCGGCACCCCGGCGCTGCTCAGCTCTGCCGCACAGGCCACTCCGGCGATTCCCGCACCGACGACCACCACAGCCGACGAGTCCACGCTCATCCGGTGATCGTAGGCGGCGACGGGCGCGCATGAACCGCCGATGATCGGGGTACTGGCACACCTGTTCGAAGAAAGGGTGATGACGATGACGGACAGCAGCAACGAACAGGCCGACCCGCGCGGCGCGATCAAGGACCCCGACGAGTGGGTCACCGGCGACGAGCCGCCCACGGCGGCGCAGGAGTCCTACCTGAACACGCTCGCCCGTGAGGCCGACGCGGACCTCCCGGACGACCTCACCAAGGCCGAGGCGTCCAAGCGGATCGACGAACTCCAGGCCGAGACGGGCCGGGGCCGATAACCCCGAGCTGCGCGATCTTGCACTTGCGGCGGCGACGCGCCGACAGCAGGTGCAAGATCGCGCGCCCGGGTCAGGGGCGGGGCAGCCGGTGGAGTCGCACCTCGGTCAGGCGGGCGTCGGCAATCTCGGCTTCCAGGTAGGTGGCGTGGGGTTGGGACCGGCGGTCGGTGGGCGAGCCGGGGTTGAGCAGGCGCAGACCGCCCGGGGCCTCGGTGTCCCACGGGATGTGCGAGTGACCGAAGACCAGCAGGTCGACGTCCGGGAAACGGGCCGCGCACCGCTGCTCACGGCCGGCCCGGGGCCCGGTCTCGTGCACCACGGCGACCCGCAGGCCGTCGAGGTCGACGCGGGCCACCTCCGGCAGGCGGGAGCGCAGCGCGGGGCCGTCGTTGTTGCCGTACACCCCGACCAGCCGGCGCGAGCGCGCCGTCATCGCGTCGAGCAGCGCCTCGTCCACCCAGTCGCCGGCGTGTACGACCACGTCCGCCGCCTCGATCGCCGCCCAGAGTGGCGCCGGCAGGTCCCGGGCCCGCTTTGGTAGGTGGGTGTCCGCCGTGAGCACCAGCCGCATCCCGACATTGTCCCCCGCGCCCCGGCCGCCCGCCCGGCGACGCGGACGCACGGCGGGGCACGGAGTCGGTCAGGGGCCGGTCACGGCAGGGTCCACCGCTGCGCCCCCGTGCCGTTGCAGGTCCAGATTCGCAGTTGTCGGCCGTCGGTGAGATCCGAGTTGGGGATGTCCAGGCAACGCCCGGACTGTGGGTTGCGCAGGCTGCCGTCCGGCTGGGGGGCCCACTGCTGGGCTCCGCTGCCGTTGCAGTCGTACAGCTGCACGAGCGTGCCGTCGGCGGTGCCGCTGGCCTTCACGTCCATGCACTTGGCGAGCCCGCGCACCGTACCGTCGCCGGGCAGGGTCCAGCGCTGCGCTGCGGTGCCGTTGCAGGTCCAGGTCTGCACCCTGGTGCCGTTGGCGGTCTGGCTGGAGGCGATGTCCGCGCACTTGCCGAGGGCCTTGATCTCACCGGTGCGCGCCCCGCCGGTGCCGACCCCCGGCCCGGTGAAGGTGTAGCTGTCCAGGTCCAGCAACGCGCCACTGCCACCGGTGAAGACGAGGTACAGATCGTGGGTGCCGTCGTCGGGTCTGCTCACCGTGGCGCTCAACTCGGTGTAGTTGTCCCAGCCGCCGGTGTTCGGCACCGCGATCCGGGCGACCTCGGCGCCGGTCGGCGAGTCGTACCGGAAGGACAGGGTGCCTCCCGGGCCCCCGGAGGAGACCCGCGCCCGGACCCCGGTGATCCCCTTGAGGCTCACGGCGTGGTGTCGGACGTTCTCGCCGTTCTGGATGTCACCGAGCCGCCTGCCACCCTCGGCCGCCGCCTGGTCGATCACCGTGGGTCCGTTGAGCTGGACGACGTGCTCGGCCTGCCACTGTTTCGGGTAGAGGCTGATGTTTTTTTCCCCGGTCAGGACGGCCGAGCCGGTCGCCCCGCGATCGGTGTAGCTGCCTCGGAGCACGAAGAAGAGCACCGAGTCGGGGCCGGCGTGTACCGGGCCGGTGTTGAAGGTGGCGCCGCAACCGGTCCCCTCCCCCTCCTCGTGGGCGTGCTCCTGATGCCCGAGCGCGGCCCGGACGACCACGGCCGAGCAGGCCGGCGTGCCGTCCTGCGGGTCACTGGCGGTGGCGCTCACCGTCAGGTCCTGCCCCCAGTCGAAGAGCCCGCCGGCGGGCAGTCCGTTCAGCGTGACCGTCGGTCGGTTGTTGCCGACGACCACGGGCACCAGCGTGGTGGCGCTGCGCCCGGTGCCGTCGCTGACCGTCAGCCGGGCGTTGAAGCTGCCGTTGGCGGTGTACGTGAAGGAGGGGTTCGCCGCGGTCGAGTCGGTGCTGCCGTTGTCGGTGAAGTCCCAGGCGAAGCTCAGCGGGTCGCCGTCCGGGTCGGAGCTGCCGGCGCTGGAGAAGCCGACTGCCAGCGGGGCCAGTCCGTTGTCCCGGGTGACGGTGGCCCGGGCCACCGGAGACCGCCCACCCTGGACGTAGTTGATTTTGTAGAGTCCGGCGTCGACGGCGCCGGAGAAGTAGCCGCTGCCGTACTCCAGCAGGTAGAGCGAGCCGTCCGGGCCGAACTGCCAGTCGATCGGGTGGACGAACGTCATGCCGGCGAGCACCGGCTCGATCACGGTCGGCACGCCGGTGGCGGGGTTGCCGTTGTCGAACTGGACCTCCTTGATCCAGTTGCGGCAGTACTCGGAGATCAGCCACTTGTTGTCGTAGTAGGCGGGCCACTTGTTGTCCGAGACGAGGTTCGGGTCGTAGTGGTAGACCTCGACGTGGTTGGGCGAGCCGCAGCCGCCCGGGTTGTCCAACCCCGGCCAGTCGTCGCTGCCGCCGTGCTGCTCCCAGACCAGCGCCGCCTTCGTGGGCGGGAGCTGGTTCAGGCCGGTGTTGCGGGGTGAGTCGTTGACCGGGCCGGTCGAGCCGCCGCACGGGAACCAGCCGCGCGGCGAGGCGGTGGCGAAGTCCCAGTCGTTGTAGGCCACGTTCGGGCCGCCGCAGTACGGCCAGCCGTAGTTGCCAGGCCCGGTTGCCCGGTTGAACTCGTCGTACGCCGCCGGGCCACGGTTGGCGGAATCGGCGCCGGCGTCCGGGCCGACCTCGCCCCAGTAGAGCGTGTTGGTGGCCTTGCGGTCCACCCAGATCCGGTACGGGTTGCGCACGCCCATCACGTAGATCTCCGGTCGGGTCCGCGCGGTGCCGGCGGCGAAGAGGTTTCCGGACGGGACGGTGTAGCTGCCGTCGTTCTCCGGATGGATCCGGTTGATCTTCCCGCGCAGGTCGTTGGTGTTGCCGGAGGTGCGCTGGGCGTCGTACTGCGGGTTGCGGCTGGTCCGCTCGTCGATCGGGGCCATCCCGGCGGAGTCGCCGCCGGAGTTGGTGTTGTCGCCGACCGCGAAGTACAGGTTGCCGGCGGTGTCCCAGCTCATCGAGCCGGCCGAGTGGCAGCACAGGTCACGTTCGGTGGGCCACTCGATGAGCGTGTCCTCGCTGCCCGGGTCGAGCAGCAGGGTGGACGGGTTGAAGGTGAACCGACTGATCCGGTTGAGCAGTGGGGTGACCTTGGGTGAGTAGAAGAGGTAGACCCAGCGGTTGCTCGCGAAGCTCGGATGCAGGGTGATGCCGATCAGGCCGTCCTCGAACCGGGCGTCCAGTGCCAGGGTCAGCGCGACCGTGGTCGATCGCGTCGCCGGGTTGTAGAGGCGGACCTGGCCGCCGGCGCCGCTGGTGCCCCGGTTGATGTAGAAGACCTTGCCATCGGGGGCGACGGCCAACTCGATCGGCTCCCCCATGGAGAGCCCGCCGTCGAGAGCGATCTTCTCGAAGCCGTTGGTGGCGGGTGGTGCGAGGGCCGCGTCCGTCTGCGGGGCGGAAGCGGCGGCCGGAAGTTCGGCACCGCCCTGCGCGGTGGCGGGCGGGGCGAGGCAGAGTGCGGCGAGGACGGTGAGCAGGGTGGTGGTGACGACGAGACGTCGGCGCGAGGTGCGGGGCACGAGACCTCCAGCTGTCCGGGGGTTCTCGGTGCCGCTCCCGCCGACTGGAGGAGCACCGCAATTGTGTCCCGGACATTAACGCCTTTCACTCAAGAGCGATAGAACTTCGATTCAAGGGATCGAAAGTTGTCACGATCTAGGTAAAAGCCCGGCTCAGGGACGCACCGGGCTGAAGTGCGCCGGGGGCATGCCGAGACCACGCATCGTCGGGTCCCGCTCGACGTCGGTCAGCACACCGGCGGCGTTGATCAGGCCGATGTGCGAGAAGGCCTGGGGAAAGTTGCCCAGCTGCTCCCCGGTCAGCGGGTCGATCTGCTCGGCGAACAGGCCGAGGTCGTTGACCCGCTCCGCCAACGTCCCGAACAGCTCGTGTGCCCGTTTGCGCTCACCGGCCAGCGCCAGGCAACACACCAACCAGAACGAGCAGATGAGGAACCCGGCCGGGTCGCCGTCCCAGCGCCGCAGCAGGCCGTCGTGCGACAGCTGCTGCTCCACGGCACGGATCGTCGAACGCATCCGTGGGTCGTCGGCCCTGAGGAACCCCACCAACGGCATCACCAGCACCGAGGCGTCCAGCTCGTCGGACTCGAAACTCCCGGTGTACGACTGGAGCCGATCGCTCCATCCCCGCTTTAGCACCTCCGCGCGCACCTCGTCGCGGGCGGCCGTCCAGCGGGCCACGTCCTGCGGCCCGCCGAGCCGGTCACCGAAGCGGACCGCACGGTCCAGGGCGACCCAGCACTGCACCTTCGAGGACACGTGGTGGTGTTCGACGCCGCGTTCCTCCCACATCCCCGCGTCGGGCAGCCTCCAGTCCCGTGCCGCCTCGTCGGCGAGCACCCGGAGAACGTGGTGCACCTCCGGATCCAGCGGCTCCAGCTTGTCGCGCATCAACCAGGCGGCGTCCAACGCCTCGCCGAAGATGTCGGTCTGCCGTTGCTGCCACGCGTTGTTGCCGATCACCACCGGTGGGCTGTCGTGGTAACCACCGAGCTGCTCCAGGCGATGCTCGGTGAGGTCCCGCTCTCCGAGCACCCCGTACATGATGGGCACCGGTTTGTCGTCGACGCGGCCCATCGCCCGACCCAGCCAGGCGAACTGCCGCTGCACCTCGTCGAAGCACGCCGACCGCCACAGCGCCCGCAGGGTGAGACTGAAGTCGCGCACCCACACGTAGCGGTAGTCGTAGTTGCGGTCCCCGCCGAGTTCCTCCGGCAGGGAGGTGGTCACCGAGGCCACCACCGCCCCGCTCGGCCGGTACGTCATCCCCTGCACCACCAGCCGGCTACGCAGCACCTGCTCGGCGTAGAGGCCCTGGTAGTCATGCTCGCTCGCCCAGGACCGCCAGCCGGCGACGGTGTCGGCGATGGTCTGGTCCGCGTCCGGCACCTCCGGCAGCGGAGCGTCGTAGGTCGGGGCGTACCCGAGGGTGAAGTTGTGCGTCGTGCCGGCGCGGGTGGTGAACGACGCGCTGGCCTCGCCGTCGCCGCAGCTCAACCGCACGCTGCCGCGCAGCGTGAGCCGGGCCGCCCCGGCGATGGCCTCCAGCGTGTCGTCCCGCTCGACCATGTACGCGTTGGTACGCCCGTACTCGAAGCGGGGCCGGTAGTGCACCCGCATCGGCACCTCACCGGAAAGCCCTCGCACGCTGCGGACCAGAACCTGCGGCGAGTGCAGCCCGATGGCATGACCACGCGCGCCGGGCTCGAAGGCGAGCGCGTCGGTCAGCGCGACCTCCCCCTGCGCGGTGTGGAACACGGTCCGCAGCACCAGGGTCTCGTCGAGGTAGCAGCGCTCGACCGTGTAGTCCCCCTCCGGGCGGATCGACCAGTGCCCGGCGCCGTCGTCGAGCAGCCGACCGAACACCGACGGGGCGTCGAACCGGCCCGGGCACCACCAGTTGACCGAGCCCGACGAGTTCACCAGCGCGGCGCTGCGGCCGTCGGCGAGGAAACCGTAGTCACTGATCTGTCCGCTCTCCACCCGACTGGCTACCCGACCCACCCGCACGCATGCCCCGAGCGGGACGGCACTCACCGTGGTGGCCCGCGTTACCGGTCGGCGTGGGCGGGAACCCGGGGAGCTGACGAGGGAGGATGCTCATGACGTCAGCTTCGGGGCCGGCCGCCTCATGGCGGCCCGGCACACAGGGTGGCGACCTGCTTCCATCCGGACCGGCCGGCCGGCTGTCGACACCGCCCGGTGACGGGCAGGGGCCGGAGACCGGCCCGCCGACCGTGACCATCGGCTCGTACCCGGACTATCCGTCCGCCCAGCGGGTGGTGGACTATCTCGCCGACAACCGCTTCCCGGTGGAGCACAGCGCCATCATCGGCACGAACCTCACGTTGGTGGAGACGGTGCTGGGGCGGATGACGACCGGGCGGGCGGCCCTGCTCGGCGCCGGGACCGGCGCCTGGTTCGGGCTCTTCATCGGTTTGTTGTTCGGCATCTTCACGGTCGGCAACTGGCTGGCGGTGATCCTGGTCGGCCTGGTCATCGGCGCGATCTGGGGTGCCGTGTTCGGTGCCGTCGCGCACGCGATGACCGGCGGGAGGCGGGACTTCACCTCCGCCAGCTCCCTGCGCGCCGGCCAGTACGCGGTGATCGTCGACGCGCAGCTCGCCGAGCAGGCCCGGCAGATGCTGGGTCGGATGCAGATGGGCGACCGGCCCGCGAACGCCTGAGGATCACTCGACCGGCCGTCCCGGCTCCACGCCGGGGCGGCTGTCAACCGTGGTACGCCAGCTCGCCGGCCCGCAGTGGCACGTCGACGCGGTTCTCCGGTGGTGCGAGCGGGCAGGCCCAGCGGTCGTCGTACGCGCAGCTCGGGTTGTAGAGGTAGTTGGCGTCCAGCCGGACCCGGTCGCCGGGCAGCAGCTCGACGCCCCGACCGAAGGTGCCCTTCACCGTGTCGGTGAGGTAGCGGCCACCGCCGTAGGTGTCCTGCCCGCAGGTGCCGTCGCGCAGCGGCACGAACAGTCCGCCCCCGTACGCCTCGATCCACCACAGGGTCAGCGGCCCCCACGGCGTCTCCGCCACCGCGACCCGCCGGTACGCGACGACACCGTCCGGGCCGCCGGTGTCGATCCGCAGCTCTCCGCTGGCCGGTCGCAGCGGAGCCTCCACCACAGCGTCCGGATTGGGTGGGTAGTAGCGCACGCCGGAAAAGTCGGTGCGCTGCGCGGCCGGGATCGGGCTCTGCGGGTGGGTGGCGAAAAGCTCGTCGCGGCCGGCGCGGAACCCGACCAGGTCGGCGTCGGACAGGTACAGCCGGGCCACCCGCTCCCGCCAGTCGGCCAGCTCCAGATCATCCACGCCACCGAGCCTAGGCGGTCGCGCCCGGTCGTCTCAGCGCGGTGGCCAGTTCGCCAGGACGGCGTCGAGGGCGTCCAGGGTGCGGGCCCACGAGTCGTCCGCCGCGCGGGGGGTGTGCCGGAACCCACCGGTCCTCTCCAGGCTCACGAACCCGTGGAACGTGCTGTGCATCATCCGGACGGCGTCGGTCTGGTCCGGCTCGGCCAGCCGGTAGCCGCGCAGGATGGCCCGGGTCATCTCCGCGTGTCGGACGCCGGCGCTGGCGGCTGCCGTCTCCGGGTCGAGGTCGATCTGCATGGCCGCGTACCGGCCCGGGTGTTCCTTCGCGTAGCCGCGGTACGCGTTGGCGAAGGCCACCAGGGCGTCCTTGCCGGCGCGGCCGGCGAGCGCCGAGGCGACCCGATCGGCGAGTTCGGTCAGCGCCAGCAGGGCCACCCTGACCCGCAGGTCGTGCGCGTTCCGGATGTGGAAGTACAGGCTCGCGTCCTTGACGCCGAACTGGCGGGCGAGCGCCGCGACGGTGACGTTCTCCATGCCGATCTCGTCGGCCAGCTCCGCCGCGGCCAGGGTCAGCCGCTCGGCGGTCACCCCCGCACGTGCCATCCGCCACACTCCTCTAGTTTTTTGCCTAGGGTGACTAGGCTACTACCTATGTTAGTCGTCACCGAGTCCGCCATCCGCGCGTCCTTCGTCAACACCACCCAGGGTGAGGCGAAGCGACTGGCCGTACCGAACGACCTTGACGTGCGCCCCTGGGACGACCTCGACTTCCTCGGCTGGCGGGACCCCGCCGCGCCGCAGCGGGCCTACCTGGTGGCCGAGGCCGACAACGGGCTGATCGGGGTGGCGCTGCGGGCCGCACCACAGCAGATCGGGCGCGCCCGACGCAGCATGTGCTCGCTCTGCCTGACCACGCACTCCGGCGACGGCGTCTCGTTGATGACCGCCCGCAAGGCCGGACCCGGCGGGCGGCAGGGCAACTCCGTGGGCGCGTACATCTGCTCCGACCTGGCCTGCTCGCTCTACCTGCGGGGCAGGAAACACGCGGGGCCGCGCGTCTACGAGACCCTGACCCTGGCGGAGAAGATCGACCGCACCAGGACCGCGCTCAGCGGGTTCCTCCGCAAGATCACCGAATGACCCGTTGACCACTCCGGATCGGCGTCTGGCGGTCGGTGGCCAGGCGGGCGTGCAGGTGCTCGTCGTAGCGGCGGCCGTCGCCGTACTGGTACGACTCACGCAGCGTGCCCTCGGCGGCGTAGCCGGCCCGGTCGGCGACGCGGCAGGAGGCCGGGTTGGCCACCGCGTGAACCAGCTCCACCCGGTGCAGCCGCAGGTCGGTGAACGCCCAGTCGGTGAGCCGGACGACGGCGCGCACCGCCACCCCGCGTCCGCGCGCCGCCGGTAGCGTCCAGTAGCCGATCGACGCGTCGGCGTGGTGGATGTGGTGCAGTGACACCGAGCCCAGCAGCTCGCCACCGGCCGCGTCGGTGACCGCCAGGGAGGCGTGGTCACCGCCGGACCAGTCCGCCCGGCGGCGGACCCAGAGCAGGGCGAACTCGTCGTCGACCGGGCCGCCGGACTGTGGGTTCCACTGGGCGATGGCCGGGTCGCGCAGGGCGCCACGGACCGCGGGCGCGTCCGCGTCCCGCCAGGGGCGCAGCAACAGGTCGGCGGCGGCGAGTTCCACGTGTTCCACGAGGGCGGAGTCTGGCACATCACGCCGCCCACTCGCCGCCGGATGACGGGGCACTTCTTTCAAAGCTGCACGATGACATCGCATCGACCGTTCACACGTGATCCAGGCGACGCTCAGAGGCACTAGTTAAATTTTGAAAGAGTGCTATCGTTCTGGACGTGACCGAGAGCCTGGACAGCACCCGAGGGGCCGCCTGGCGCGCCTACATCGAGGCCAGCCAGCGCCTCTTCACCCAGTTGGAAGAGGACCTGCGGACCGACAGCGACCTCAGCTTCGCCGACTACCACGTGCTGGTCGTGCTCTCCGAGGCACCGGGCCAGCGGCTACGGATGGGCGAGCTGGCCAGCCGGCTGATCTTCTCGCCCAGCCGACTGACGTACCAGATCTCCTCCATGCAGCGCCGCGGCCTGGTCAGCAAGGAGCCCTGCCCGGACGACCGACGCGGCAGCGAGGCGGTCCTCACCGCCGCCGGGCTGCTCACCCTGTCCGAGGCCGCACCCCACCATCTGGCGTCGGTGCGTACCCACCTCATGGACGACCTCGACGACGCCGAGGTCGCCTGCCTCACCCGGGTCTTCGGCCGGCTCGGCGACCGCCTGCGGGCGGCCCGGGCCGCGTCGACCACCCACGCCACCAGTTAGGAGCCCGCGATGCCCGCGATCACCGTCGACAACGTCCTCGTCCTGCCCCGCCTCCCCCGCCTCGACGAGACCGCCAGGATCCGCCCGGTCCGCAAGGTGACCACGGCGCCCACCGGCTTCGAGGGCGAGGGGTTCCCGGTCCGCCGGGCCTTCGCCGGGGTCTCGACGACCGACCTGGACCCGTTCATCCACCTCGACCAGATGGGCGAGGTGGACTACGCGCCGGGCGAGCCGAAGGGCACCCCCTGGCACCCGCACCGCGGCTTCGAGACCGTCACGTACATCATCGACGGCGTCTTCGACCACCAGGACTCGCAGGGCGGCGGCGGCACCATCACCAACGGCGACACCCAGTGGATGACGGCCGGCAGCGGACTGCTGCACATCGAGGCGCCGCCGGAGCACCTGGTGATGAGCGGTGGCCTCTTCCACGGCACCCAGCTCTGGGTCAACCTGCCCCGCTCGGCCAAGATGAACCCGCCGCGCTACCAGGACATCCGAGGACGGGAGTCGGCGCTGCTCACCACACCCGACGGCGGCGCGCTGATCCGGGTCATCGCCGGCGAGATCGCCGGACACCGCGGCCCGGGGTCGACCTTCACCCCGATCACCATCACGCACGTCACCGTCCAGCCGGGCGCGCAGGTCGACCTGCCCTGGCAGCCGGACTTCAACGCCCTGGTCTACGTGCTCGGCGGGCGTGGCACCGTCGGCACCGACCGTCGGCCGGTGCGGACCGGTCAGCTCGCGGTGCACGGTCCCGGCGACGCGCTGCGCTTCAGCGCGGACACCGGGCAGGACAGCAACACCCCGGCGCTGGACCTCTACATCATGGGCGGCAAGCCGATCCGGGAGCCTGTGGCGCAGTACGGCCCGTTCGTGATGAACACCCGCGACGAGCTGCTCCAGGCGTTCGAGGATTTCAAGGCGGGTCGACTCGGCGTGATCCCCACCGAGCGGCTGCCGCACACCGGCGGCCAGGGCGCCCGACCCTGACCTGCCTCACCAGCTGAGATCGGCGCCGGTGCCCGGTTCACCGGGACACCGGCGCCGCCTCAGGAGACCGCGAATATCCCAGCGACACCGAGAATCACCATCAGCAACACCGCTACCAGCGCACCCCGCTCGCTCTCCACCGCCGGCTCGCGGTACTCGGTCACGGGATTCGTCGTTTCGCGGGGCATAGTGCGGCCTCCTCGGTTGGTGTCACGTCGTCGTCGATGGCGTTGGCCAGGTCACCGGTCTGCCGGGCTGGCATGCGAACCCGCGTCGGGGGTCCTACCGTGAGGACGTTGTCGACCTCGGGGGGCTGGACGTTGCCGATGCAGGACTGGTTCCTCACCGCACAGGAACGGGCCAACCCGGTCTCTGGGTTACCCGTCTGGACCACCGGAAACCTCGCCGAGCCGTTGATTCACGGTGCCGCGTACTTCGACCGGCTGGTCGACGAGGTGCAGGCGCTGACCGCCGGCGACCACCTGTTCTTCACCGACTGGCGGGGTGACCCGGACCAGCGGCTGCGACCGGACGGCCCGACCGTCGCGCAACTCTTCGCCCAGGCCGCCCACCGTGGCGTGGTGGTCAAGGGGCTGATCTGGCGCTCACACCTCGACGTGCTCGCCTACAGCGAGGCGGAGAACCGCGACCTCAGCGAGACGATCTCCGCCGCCGGCGGCGAGGTGCTGCTCGACCAGCGGGTCCGCCGTGGTGGCTCGCACCACCAGAAGCTGGTGGTGCTGCGGCACCTGGGCGCGCCCGAGCGGGACATCGCGTTCGCCGGCGGGATCGACCTGTGCCACAGCCGCCGCGACGACGCCGCCCACCACGGGGACCCGCAGCCGGTGCAGATGTCGCCCCGGTACGGCCCCCACCCGCCCTGGCACGACGTGCAGCTCGCGGTGCGTGGCCCGGTGGTCGGCGCGCTGGACACCCTGTTCCGGGAGCGCTGGACCGACCCGATGCCGCTGGACTCGGAGAACCCGATGGCGTACCTGCGGGACCGGCTGCGCGGCGCCGACCTGCAGCCCGACCCGCTGCCCGAGCAGCCCGCCGACCCGCCGGCCCGCGGGCCGCACCAGATCCAGGTGCTGCGCACCTACCCCGCCGTCCGACCCCGCTACTCCTTCGCACCCGACGGCGAGCGGACCGTCGCCCGGGGCTACACCAAGGCGGTACACCGGGCCCGCCGGCTCATCTACCTGGAGGACCAGTACCTCTGGTCGACCGAGGTGGCGGACCTGTTCGCGCGGGCGCTGCGGGACAACCCCGAGCTGCACCTGGTCGCCGTCGTACCCCGGCACCCGGACGTGGACGGCAGGCTCGCTCTGCCGCCGAACATGGTCGGCCGCGAGCAGGCGCTGTCGCTGTGCGAGCGGGCCGCACCGGACCGGGTGCACGTGTTCGACGTGGAGAACCACGCCGGCAACCCGGTCTACGTGCACGCGAAGGTCTGCGTGGTCGACGACGTCTGGGCCAGCGTGGGCAGCGACAACTTCAACCGCCGGTCCTGGACCCACGACAGCGAGCTGTCCTGCGCGGTGCTCGACGACACCCGCGACGAGCGGGAGCCCGTCGATCCCGCCGGGCGGGCCGACGGGGCGCGGGTCTTCGCCCGGGACCTGCGACTGCGGCTGTGGCGCGAGCACCTGGACCGCGACCCGGACGGTCGCGACGACGCCGATCTGCTCGACCCGGCCGACGCCGTGGCGGCGATCACGGCCGCCGCCGACGCCCTGCAACAGTGGTACGACGACGGCCAGGTGGGTGAACGCCCGCCCGGTCGGCTGCGTCCGCACCGCCCCGAGCGGCTGCCGTGGTACACCCGTGCCTGGGCGTCGCCGGTGTACCGACTGGTCTACGACCCGGACGGCCGGCCGCTGCGGGCGAGACTGGCGGGCACCTGGTGAACCGGCCGGGCCGCCTCCGGCATGCTGGCTGAACCCGGGTGCACGGCCAGCCCACCCGGGTACGCGAACGAGGAGCGCGGGGAGAAGTAGCCGAAGCCGATGGTCAACGGGTTGGCGGGTCGGAGCGCGTACAGCGGGTGCCCGGGCTGGAGGAACTCCACCGACTCGATCTCGAACGGCGCGACCGGCTCCGCCACGAACGGATAGATCGAGCTGAGAAGCTGACCGTCGCGGCGGGTGAAGTAGCGGTGGTGCCCGCTGCTGATCACGTGCCCCGTCTCCCCCACCCGACACCGTGCCCGCAGCAGCGGCACCCCGTCGATCTCGGTCTCGGAGAGCAGGTCCTCGCCGTCGACCTCGATGCGGGTGCGCCCGGCGAGCACCGGGGCACCACGGGCGGCGGCATACTCCCGGACGCGCCGGCTGGAGGTCACGTAGTGCGTCCACCAGCCGCCCGGGTTGAGCCCGCCGGGGGCGTCCACGCCGGCCAGCGAGACGCCGAGGTACGTCAGCGAGTACGCGCCGAAGCCGGAGGTCTGTGTCTCGTCGTCGACGACGTACTGGTTGAGGAACACCTGGCGGTCCGGGCGGGGGCGCAGCCCGACCGGGACGAGGGCGGCGACCGCGTCCGGATCCGCCGGCAGCCAGCTGAAGTAGAGCGTGCGACTGTTCACGACGAGCTGGGGAGCGGCTGGATCGAGCACGGTGCCTCCGAACCGGGTGTGTACACGCGACGCTACGGCCGGTCCCACCGGCGGGACAACGACGGATAGCGGACAGTTCTGCCCTGATGTCGGATTTCATGTTGACCGGCCGGTGGCCGGGGTCGACCGACCGGCCCGGGTCCGGATCGGGCGACCGGGTGGCGGGACATGGGCCGGGAACGGGTAAGAGACCTCACATGTCGCAGGACTTCCGTCCGCTTTGGGTGTTTCATGATTGGAAATACCTTAAGTACATCAGCCTTTCGGCTAGATTTCTGCAAGACGATCAGGCTAAGGTGACTCCCGAACGGCCCATACGAAGCTAAACCAAAAAGCGTCACGTCTTTTTTCCGCGGACGAGGTGCAGGGAGGACCACCCATGACCGCGCCAACGATCACCGAGCAGCCGGGCACCACTGCCAAGACGGCCACGAAGCTGGACCCGCGCGCGCTCACCGACAGCGCCGCCGACCTGCTCAACGCCATGGCGGCGCTGCCGGCAAACCACCCGTCGCGTGCCGCGCTGCGGGACCGGGCGATCGAGGCCTGGCTGCCCCTGGCAAACCACCTGGCCCACCGCTACAGCGGGCGGGGCGAGCCGACCGACGACCTGGCCCAGACCGCCGCCGTCGGCCTCATCAAGGCCATCGACAAGTTCGACCCGACGCGCGGCGTCGACTTCGCCGGGTACGCCATCCCCACCATCATCGGCGAGCTCAAGCGGCACTTCCGCGACCGCACCTGGGACATCCGGGTTCCCCGCCGCCTCCAGGAGCTGCGGCTGGCCATCTCGGACGCCAACAGCTCGCTCCTGCAGACCCTCGGCCGCTCGCCGACGGTCGCCGACATCGCCGCCCACCTCAAGCTCACCGAGGAAGAGGTCCTGGAGGGCCTGGAGGGCGCCCGCGCGTACAACGCGGTGTCGCTGTCCACCCCGACCGGGGACGGCGACCGGGCCACCGAACTGGGCGACATGCTCGGCGGCGAGGACAACGAGTTCGAGCTGGCCGAGCTGCGGGTCGCCCTCGGCCCGGCGCTGGCCACCCTGGACGAGCGGGAGCAGAAGATCCTCACCCTGCGGTTCTACGGCAACCTGACCCAGTCGCAGATCGCCGACCAGATCGGCGTCTCGCAGATGCACGTCTCCCGGCTGCTGGCCCGCGCGCTGACCAAGCTGCGCGGCCAGCTCGACGGCACGTACTAGGTCGTTTGACGACAGCGGGGCCGGGTCCGTGGACCCGGCCCCGCTTCGTACGTCGAACGAACTGCGTCACGCGTGTGTGACAATGCCGCTCCGGTCAGTTACCGGCCGGCTCACGCCACATGGGCCAGAACGGGGTGCCGTCGGGCACCCGGAACGGCTCCGAGGCCCGGTAGCCGTGCTTCGCGTAGAGATCCCGGCTGCGCGGACTGCTCGCCTCCAGGTACGCCGGTATCCCGTTGGCGTCCAGCCACGCGTGGTGGTGCTTTAGCAGCGCCGTGCCCAACCCCTGCCCCTGGCGACCCGGCTGCGTCGCCAGGAACGCCAGGTGGTGGTGGTCGGGATGCGGGTGGTTCGCCGCGAACAACTCGTCGAGATGACGGAACCGGTCGGTCCACTCGCCACACGCGGCGGCGAGCCGGACGTCGTAGTCCGCCGGCGGCGGAGGCTGCTCGCCGACCGACGGGAACCACACCGCGACCGAGGCCCGGTCCGCGGTGGCGTACACCGTGCCGTACCGCATCGCGTGCCCGACCAGGATCTCGAAGTCCCCGGCCAGGACCGCCTCCCGCTTGCTCGGGTCGGGCACCAGCCAGTACGTCACCTCCAGGGCGGTGAACGCCTCGGCGATCCGGCCGGCCACCAGCGCGGTGTCCACCGGCCCGAGCCGGTCGATGCGCACGCTCACCGCGTCACCTCCGCGCTGGCCGGCGCCTCCGCCTTGACGACGGCGGCGGCGCTCGCCGCCCCGAGCCCGATCCGCGCGTACGTGTCCGGGCGGCTGCTGCGCAGCACCAACGCCCAGACCACGCCCAGCGCGGCCGCCACCGGGTACACGGCGGGCAGCGCCCAGCGCAGGGTGGAGTCCGGCGCGACGCCGAGCAGGTTCGCGAAGTTCGACACGGCCAGCCAGATGATCACGGCGAGGGCGATGGTGGCCAGCCCGGGCGCGACGGCCCGCCGCCAGACGTTCTCGCCGCCGGCCGAGCGGGCGAAGTAGGCGATCACCGCCACCGAGGTGGTGGCGATCAGCAGCAGCACGCCGAACCCTCCGGTGGTGCCGCCCCAGAAGAACAACCGGACCACCGGATCCCAGCCGTTGACCGCGTACAGCAGGATGACCAGCAGACCGAGGGCGCTCTGCGCCAGCGAGGCGGCCCTCGGCGCTCCGGAACGCGGCGAGGTCTGCCCGAACACCGCCGGCAGCACCCGCTCGCGGCCCAGGGCGAACGTGTAGCGCGCCGTGGTGTTGTGGAACGAGATCATCGCGGCCAGCACGGAGGTCAGGAAGAGCGCCTGGCCGATGGTGACCGCGGTGTCGCCGAGCTGCGCGGCGGCCAGGTTGAAGATCAGTCCGACGCTCTGCTCGCCGGCCTCGGCGACGATCCGGTCCGGTCCGACGGCGACCGTCATCGTCCAGGACGACAGCGCGTACAGCCCGGCGATGATCGCCACCGACAGGTAGGTGGCCAGCGGCACGGTCCGCTTCGGGTCCCTGCTCTCCTCGCTGAAGACCACCGCGGACTCGAAGCCCACGAACCCGAGGATCGCCAGCACCAGGACCGCGCCCACACCCGGCACGAAGAGGTTGTCCGGCGACAGCGCGGCGAAGCTGACCTGGCCGTCGGCGGGGTTGCCCAGCTGACCGAGGTCGAAGACGAGGATCACCACGATCTCGGCGACCAGCAGCGCGGCCAGGACCAGGCCGTTGATGTCCACCCGGAGCAGGCCGAGCAGGCCGACCAGCGCCCACGCCACCAGGGCGACGATCGACCAGTGCGGGTGGCCGCCGAAGATCCGGTCGAGCACCGGCTCGGCGGCGACGCCGATGGTGCCGTAGAGCCCGACCTGCAACGCGTTGTACGCGATGAGCGCCACCCAGGCGGCACCCACACCGGCCGGTCGGCCGAGGCCACGGGAGATGTAGGCGTAGAAGGCGCCGGCGTTCTCCACCCGGCGCGACATCGCCACGTAGCCGACCGAGAACAGGCCGAGCACCGCGGCGACCACCAGGAAGGCCAGCGGGATGCCGGTCACCCCGATGACGCCGTAGCCGGTGGTCACCACACCGGCGACCACGGTCAGCGGCGCGGCGGCGGAGAGCACGAAGAAGATGACCGAGGGGATGCCCAGGCGGCCCCGGGCGAGGGCTTCGGAGACGTTGCTGGGTCGGTCGACTGTCGATGTCGGGGGCATACGACTACTCCGGTCGTCGAGGGGAGGGGGCAGGGGTTACCGGGGTGGGTCAGGGGAAGCCGCGCAGCACGGCGGCGCCGACGGCGGCCTCGGTGTGCCCGACGAGTTCCTTCAGGGGTGCCGGCAGCGCGGGGATGAGGACGTTCAACCGGTGGTGGGCGCGGGGGCCGGCGCTCCACAGCACCTCGCGGGTCAGCCCGGCCGCCACGATCAGGCCGAGTAGCAGCGCGTCCGGCACGTTCGGCGGGTCCGGCCGGTCCAGCAGGGCGCGCAGCCGGGTGGCCGGCCAGGCCACCGCGTTGAGGTCGATCGGCAGGTAGTTGACCGAGGTCCGCAGCAGCCGGCGGGTCTCCTGGCGGCGCAGCACCCCGGCGCGGGCCAGCCGCTCCCCCACCGAGGTCGTCGCGCTCTGCGACAGGAAGCTGAGCCAGGTGTTCACCGCCTGGTGCTGGGACTCGCCGAGCAACTGGTCGAGGACGGTGTGCGCCAGCGCGTCGGCCGGAGGACGCCGGTCGATGACGGTGACCTGCCCGCCGGCGACGGTGATGTGTCCATACAGGATCAGCTCACCGAGAAGGCCGCGGCCAACCCGAGGCCGGTGGCCGCCGGGTGCAGTTTGGCCTTGCCACGGCTGTCGTTGTGGGCGATCAGGAAGAACTCGTCGGCGATGAGCAAACGGTCCTCCCGCACGGGTGTGTCCACAGTGATCGCAACCGGGAAAGGATGCACCGAGAGCTACTGCAATGCAACTCCCAGATTTGAAAGTTGCACTCCGTGCAGGCGCGACCTGCGGATCTCGTCGTGACAGACTCGGACGGTGATCGCCACCCCCGCCATCCGACCCGCCGCCAGCCCGACCGTGCGCCGTCGACGCATCGCCCGGGAGCTTCGCCAACTCCGCGAGCGCGCGGGAATGACCCTCGACGTGGCGGCCCGCCAGCTCGACATGTCCAAGAGCAACCTCTCCCGGATCGAGAACGCGCAGATCGGCATCAAGCCACGCGACGTCCGCGCGGCTCTGGCGCTCTATCAGGTGACCGGCGCGGACGCCGAGGCGTTGATCGAGATCGCGCGGAGCGCCCAGCAGCGCGGCTGGTGGCAGAACTACAGCGACGTGCTGCCGGAGTGGTTCGAGTTCTACGTGGGGCTGGAGGCCGAGGCGGCGGCGCTGCGCACGTACGAGGCCGAGTCGGTGCCCGGACTCCTGCAGACCGAGGCGTACGCGCGGGAGATCTACCGGCGCACCGCGGGCGAGGACGGCCTGGAGCGCAAGGTGGCCGCCCGGCTGCACCGGCAGGAGGTGCTGCGCCGCGACGACCCCGTCCACCTGTCGGTCGTGCTCAACGAGGCGGTCCTGCTGCGCCCGGTCGGCGGCGCGCCGTGATGGCCGAACAGGTGGCCCACATGAGTCGGATCGCTCAACTACCCAACGTGACAATCCAGGTACTTCCGTTCGCGGCCGGTGGGCACCCGGCGATGAGCACCCCGTACGTGATCCTCAACTTCGCCGAGGCCGCCGACGCGTCCGTGGTTTACCTGGATAACCTCACGATGGGGCTGGCGCTGGAGGATGTCGATCAAGTGCTCGGGTATAGCCTTCTGCACGAGGAGCTGTGCCGGATGGCGCTCGATCCAGCGGCGTCGTTGACCCGTCTCGAGCAGGCTTCTCGTAACTTTGCGTGACCGCGTCTGCGGCACGCCGACGCAGACGAGAGGCACCGCGGATGACGGCGTACGACCGGACCGGGGCGGACTGGCGCACCAGCACGCGCAGCAGTGGCAACGGCAACTGCGTGGAGGTCGCGACAGTCGACGGTCAGGTCGCCGTCCGGGACAGCAAGGACCGCCCGGGTCCGGTGCTCGCCTTCGCCGCGCCGGCCTGGCGCAGCTTCGTGCACGGCGTCGGCGACCTCCGCCGCCGGTGAGCCAACCGAGCCGGTGCGAGACTGGGCCGTGCTCTCCGACGTAACCCTGGACCTGCCGGTCCGTCCGGTGCTACCGGCGCTGGTCGCGGCACTCGACGCGGCCGGCGCCGGGGTGCTGGTGGCCCCGCCCGGCACCGGCAAGACCACCCTCGCGCCGCTGGCCGTGGCCGACCGGGTGACCGGTCGGGTGGTGATCGCGCAACCCCGTCGGGTGGCGGCGCGCGCCGCTGCCCGACGGATGGCCGAGCTGCTCGGCGAGCGGGTCGGCGAACGCGTCGGCTACGCGGTCCGCGGCGAACGCCGGGTCGGTCCGTCCACCCGCGTCGAGGTGGTCACCACCGGCCTGCTGGTCCGCCGCCTGCATCAGGACCCGGAGCTGCCCGGTACGGGTGCCGTGCTGCTCGACGAGTGCCACGAGCGGCACCTCGACGCCGACCTGGCCCTGGCGTTCACAGTGGAGGCTCGGGCCACCCTCCGGCCGGACCTGTGGCTGCTGGCGATGTCCGCCACCCCGGACACCGACCGGTTCGCCGCGCTGCTCGGCGGGGCCACCCCCGCCCCGGTCGTCCGGGCCGAGTCGGCGCTGCACCCGGTGCGGCGGATCTGGGCGCCACCGCCGCGGCCGGTCGCTCCGTCCGGAGCGGGGCCGGTCGACCGTGCTCTGCTCGATCACGTGGCGGCCACCGTCCGGCGGGCGCTGCGCGAGCACGACGCGACGTGCTGGTCTTCCTGCCCGGCGCCGGCGAGATCGCGGCCGTCACCGGCCGGCTCGCGGATCTGCGGGACACCGTCGCGCTGCTCCCCCTGCACGGCCGTCAGCGCGGCAGCGAGCAGGACGCCGCCCTGCGTCCCGCCGACCGGCGACGGGTCGTGCTGGCCACGGCCCTGGCCGAGACCAGCCTGACCGTCCCGGGCGTGCGGGTCGTGGTGGACGCCGGGCTGTCCCGGGTGCCCCGCATCGATCTGGCCCGCGGGCTGGGTGCGCTGGTGACCGTGCCGGTCTCCCGGGCCGCCGCCACCCAGCGGGCGGCCGGGCCGGCCGGGAGGCCGCCGGGTACGTCTACCGGTGCTGGTCCGCGGCCACCCATGAGAGGCTGCCCGCCCGCGCCGAGCCGGAGATCGCCACCGCCGACCTGACCGGCTTCGCGTTGGAGCTGGCCGCCTGGGGCCAGCCGGACGGCGTCGGTCTGGCGCTACCCGACGCGCCACCGGCCGCCGCGATGACGGTGGCCCGGGACACCCTGGTGACTCTGGGCGCGGTCGACGCCGACGGTCGGATCACCACGCGAGGGCGGGCGATCGCCGCCGCCGGCGCGCACC
>NZ_JAEVHM010000052.1 GCF_016802865.1 Micromonospora parastrephiae
GCCGACACCGGCGAGCAGCTCGACGCCCTGGACCGCGGCGATCCCGGTCACCTGGGCGACGCCCGGGTGTGCGCCGTGGACGAGCCGGTCGAGCGGGGCCGGCTGGGTATGTGCGGCCTGCTGGACACCTATCCGGCGACCGCCTGACCGTCCCCGGGAGACGGTCGGCGCGGGCGGCGCAAACACATCGAGGAAAGGCCTTGCCTGCTATTCAGGGGCCGCCTACGCTCCAGGAAAGCGTTTGCCTGATCCGCCGTCCGGCCCGGCGCACGGTGCCGAGCTCCGAGGAGGTTCCGTGTGACCGAGAACGCTCTGCACACGGCGGGCCGGCAGGCCGCCGCGACGGCGACCGGAACGCCCGCCGGCTCGGCGAGCACCAGCGGCGCCGGAACGTCCACGGTGGTCGGTCCTCCGCCGGGCACGGGCGGCCGACCACCGCGACCGACGCTCGGCCGCCGCGCGGTGGCGGTCGCGGACTCGCTCTGGCGCCCGGCGCTGGTGCTGGCCGCGTTGTTCGCGGCGTGGTGGTTCGTCGCCGCACAGGAATACGTGCCGAACTATCTGGTGCCCACGCCCGGCCAGGTCTGGACCACCATGACCGAGCAGTGGTCCGAGCTGGCCCGGCACACCCTGGTCACGCTCTACGAGACGGTGCTCGGCTTCGTGCTGGCCGCCGCGCTGGGGCTGGCCGCCGCGGTCGCCATCGCCTACTCCCGCACCCTGGACAAGGCGCTCTACCCGATCGTCCTGTTCGCACAGGTCATCCCGAAGATCGCCATCGCCCCGCTGCTCGTGGTCTGGTTCGGCCTCGGCCTCACCCCGAAGGTCATCCTCGCGGTGCTCATCGCGTTCTTCCCGGTGGTCATCTCCGGCGTGGCCGGGCTGCGCTCCACCGACCCGGAGCTGCTCGACCTCGCCGCCACGATGGGGGCCGGCCCCTGGCGGACGTTCCGCAAGATCCGCTTCCCGAACGCGCTGCCGCACCTGATGGCCGGCCTCAAGGTGGCCGTCACCCTCGCGGTCGTCGGCGCGGTGGTCGGTGAGTTCGTCGGCGCCAGCGAAGGGCTCGGCTACGTCCTGCTGCTGGCCAACGGCAACCTCGACGCCCCCCTGCTGTTCGCCGACCTGATCCTGATGTCCGCCATCGGCATCGTCCTGTTCGTCCTCGTCGAGATCGCCGAGGCTCTGCTCATCCCATGGCACGCCAGCCGCCGCGCCGGCGTGTCACTCACCACCTCCTGACCGACCCCATCACGGAGGCACCGATGAAACGCACCGCCGCCACCATCCTGGCCACCGCCGCCCTGCTCCTCGCCACCACCGGCTGCGGCGGGGACGACTCCGCCGGCAAGACCGGCGCCGACGGCAGCAAACAGGTCACCCTCACCCTCAACTGGGTGCCGTACGGCGAACACGCGCCCTTCTACTACGGCCTGCAGAAGGGCTACTACTCCGCCGAGGGCATCGACCTGAAGATCCTGCCGGGCAACGGGTCCGGCAACACGGTCAAGCAGGTCGCCCAGAAGCAGACCGACTTCGGCTGGGCGGACAGCCCGGTGCTGCTCAAGTCGGTGGCCAGCGGTATGCCGGTGCGCAGCCTCGGCGCGTACCTGGAGAAGGGCCCCTCCTCGGTGGAGTTCTTCACGGAGGAGAACATCAAGACCCCGGCCGACCTCAAGGGCAAGACCGTCGGCGGCACCCCCGGCGACGCCCTGTACGCGACCTTCCCGGCATGGCTGGAGAAGAACGGCCTCAAGAAGGACGACGTCAAGGTGGTCAACGTGGACGCGGCCGGCAAGATCGCCGCGCTGGCCGAGGGCAAGGTCGACGCCATCATGGGCTTCTTCCACGACCAGGCTCCGACCATCGAGAGCAAGACCGGCAAGAAGGTCGACGTGCTGCTCTTCGCCGACTACGGGATGAACCTGCTCGGCACCGGTCTGGTCGCCAACACCCAGACCCTGCAGAAGGACCCGGAGCTGGCCCGCAAGTTCGTCCGGGCCACGCAGAAGAGCTGGGCCGACGCCGCACGGGACCCGGCCGGCGCGGTGAGCGCCATGACCGCGCTGGCCGAGAACGAGCCCGCCCCCGAGGTGCTCACCAAGCAGCTCACCCTCAACCTCCCGCTGATCGGCGCCGAAGGCCCGCCCGGGGTGAACACCGAGGCCCAGTGGACCGAGACCATCGACCTGATGTCCCGCTACGCGGAGCTGAAGAACCCCGGGGCGCCCAACGCGTACTGGGACGCCTCGTACGCGGCGCAGGGGTGACCCGGTGACCGCCGCGCCGGCACGCACCGGCACCGCCATCGGGATGGCCGGGCTGACCGTCCGGTTCAGCACCCGGCGGTCGCAGACCACCGCCCTGGACGACGTGTCGCTGGACATCGAACCGGGGGAGTTCGTCACCATCGTCGGTCCGTCCGGCTGCGGCAAGTCCACCCTGTTGAAGATCGTCGCCGGGTTGGTCCGGCCGACCAGCGGCGAGGTGTCGCTGCTGGAGCGCCCGGTACGCGGCCCGCAGAAGGAGATCGGCTTCGTCTTCCAGAAGGCCGCGCTGCTGGAGTGGCGCGGCGCGCGGGCCAACATCCTGCTCCAGGCCGAGATGCGTGGCATGGACCGGACGAAGGCGGCCCGCCGGGCGGACGAACTGATCGAGATGACCGGCCTGACCGGCTTCGAGAAGGCGTTGCCGCACGAGTTGTCCGGTGGCATGCAGCAGCGGGTGGCACTCTGCCGCGCGCTGCTGCACGCCCCGCCGGTGCTGCTCATGGACGAGCCGTTCGGCGCACTGGACGCGCTGACCCGGGAGCAGATGAACGCCGAACTGCACCGGATCTGGCGGGAGACCGGCACCACCGTGGTGCTGGTGACCCATTCCATCGCCGAGGCGGTCTTCCTCGGCACCCGGGTGGTGGTGATGAGCGCCCGGCCCGGCCGGATCATCCGCACCTTTCCGGTCGAGCTGCCGGCCCACCGCGACTACGCGCAGGTGATGTCGGATCCCCGCTTCGACCGACTCGCCACCGACCTGCGCGGGTTGCTCGGCAGCGCGGCCGCCAACCACTGAGACGCGAATCGGCACGACCGGCACGACGGAAGGAACACCATGACCCGCAGGTCGATCGGCATCATCGTCAACGGCGTGACCGGAAGGATGGGCTACCGGCAGCACCTCGTCCGCTCGCTGTTGGCCATCCGCGAGTCCGGCGGCGTGACGCTGGCCGACGGCACGACCATCTGGCCGGAACCGGTCCTGGTCGGGCGCAACGAGACGAAGCTTCGCGAACTCGCCGAGCGGCACGGTCTGACCGACTGGACCACCGACCTGACCTCGGCGCTGGCCCGTGATGACGTCGAGATCTACTTCGACGCCCAGGTCACCCAGCAGCGGGAGAAGGCCATCCGGCAGGCCATCGAGGCCGGCAAGCACATCTACACGGAGAAGCCCCTCGCCGAGGACACCGCCGCCGCGCTCGACCTGGCGCGGGCCGCCGACGCGGCCGGCGTACGCACCGGCGTCGTGCAGGACAAGCTCTTTCTGCCGGGGCTGCGCAAGCTCAAGCGTCTCGTCGACGGGGGCTTCTTCGGCCGGATCCTCTCGGTGCGGGGCGAGTTCGGCTACTGGGTCTTCGAGGGTGACTGGCAGCCGGCGCAGCGTCCATCGTGGAACTACCGGGCCGAGGACGGCGGCGGCATCGTCGTGGACATGTTCCCGCACTGGCACTACGTGCTGGAGGAGCTGTTCGGCCGGGTCAACGCCGTGTCCTGCGTCATCGCCACTCACGTGCCCGAGCGGGTCGACGAGTCCGGCGGCACGTACGCGGCCACCGCCGACGACGCCGCCTACGCCGTGTTCGAGCTCGACGGCGGGGTGGTCGCGCAGCTCAACTCGTCCTGGTGTGTCCGGGTGCACCGCGACGAGCTGGTGGAGTTCCAGGTCGACGGCACCGAGGGCAGCGCGGTCGCCGGGCTGCGCCGCTGCCGGGTGCAGCACCGGGCGGTCACCCCGAAACCGGTGTGGAATCCCGACCTGCCGGTCACCGAGGACTTCCGCTCCCAGTGGGCCGAGGTGCCCGACAACGAGGATTTCGACAACGGCTTCAAGGTGCAGTGGGAGGCGTTCCTGCGGCACGTGGTAGCCGGTGAGCCGTTCCGGTGGGACTTCCTGGCCGGCGCACGCGGCGTGCAGCTCGCCGAGCTGGGGCTGCGCGCGGCCCGAAAGGGCGTCCGCGTCGAGGTGCCGGAGCTGCACGCGTGAGCGCGACGAGTGAGCCGGGCTCGCGAGCCCCACAGTCGCGGACGAAGGGTGGCCCGGCGAGCGCCACCGAGGTCGTGCTGCCCGCGGGACGGCGCTACCGGCTGAGCGGGGGGAGTGGTTTCGCCCGCCCGTCGGCGCCCGCGACCAGCCGCGTCGCGTACGCCGCCGCGCACGTGGTCGCCGACGCGGGCGCGGAGAACGTGCCGGGCGCCCCGGCGGCCGTGGACTGGGACACCACCCTCGCCTTCCGGCGGCACCTGTGGTCGTACGGGTTGGGGGTGGCCGAGGCGATGGACACGGCCCAACGGGGGATGGGGCTGGACTACCCGGCGACCCGCGAGCTGATCCGGCGCAGCGCCGCCGAGGCCCGTGCCGTGGGCGGACGGATCGTCGCCGGCGTCGGCACCGACCAGCTGCCGGCCGGCCGGGCCACCCTGTCGGCGGTCACCGCGGCGTACACCGAACAGCTCGACGACGTCCGCGCGGCCGGCGCCCGGCCGGTGCTGATGTGCAGCCGGCACCTGGCCGCCGCGGCACGCGGCCCGGAGGACTACCTGCGGGTGTACGACAAACTGCTGACCGCCGCCGAGGAGCCGGTGGTGCTGCACTGGCTGGGTCCCATGTTCGACCCCGCGCTGACCGGCTACTGGGGCGCGGTCGATCTGGACCTGGCGGCCGACACGGTCGTCGAGCTGATCAAGGCGCACCAGTCCAGGGTGGATGGCATCAAGGTGTCGCTGCTGGACGCCGACCGGGAGGTCGCGCTGCGCGCCGGCTACCGGCGGGGGTACGTCTCTACACCGGTGACGACTTCCACTATCCCCAGTTGATCCGGGGCGACGAGGTGGGCCACTCCGACGCGCTGCTCGGGGTGTTCGCGGCCATCGCGCCGGCCGCCGCCGCCGCGCTGGCCGCCCTGGACCGGGGGGACCGGTCCGCGTACGACGAGATCTTCGCGCCGACCGTGCCGCTGGCCCGGCACCTGTTCGCCGCGCCGACCTGGCACTACAAGACGGGGATCGTGTTCCTGGCCTGGCTGGCCGGGCACCAGGACCACTTCACCATGGTCGGCGGCGCGCAGTCCGGGCGTTCCCCGGCGCACCTGGCCACCCTGCTCACCCTGGCCGACGCGGCCGGGTTGCTGCCCGACGCCGAGCTGGCCGCGGCCCGCGCGCGGGCGTTGTTCACGGTCGCGGGAGTGGCGCAGTGAGTCTCGCGCGGTTCTCCTTCAACCAGGCCACCGCCCAGCGCTGGCCACTGCCCGACGTGGTCGCCGGCTGCGTGGCGGCCGGCGTGCCGGGCATCGGACTGTGGCGGGAGCCGGTTGGCGAGTACGGGCTGGCCCGCTCGGCGAAGCTGGTCCGCGACGCCGGCCTCACCGTCACGTCTCTGTGCCGGGGCGGGTTCTTCTCCGCCGACGACTGGCGCTCGGAGAACCTGCGGGCCATCGAGGAGGCGGCGACGCTGGGCGCCCCGGAGTTGGTGCTGGTCTCCGGCGGGCTGCCGGCGGGCAGCCGGGACGTCGACGGCGCCCGACGTCGGGTCGCCGACGCGATCGGCGAGCTGGCCCCGCACGCGGCGGCGGCGGGCGTCCGGCTGGCCATCGAGCCGCTGCACCCGATGTTCGCCGCCGACCGCTGCGTGATCGCCACGCTCGGGCAGGCGCTGGACATCGCCGAGCGGTTCGACCCGGCGGTGGTCGGTGTGGTCGTGGACGCGTACCACGTCTGGTGGGACGACACGGTGTACGCGCAGATCGCCCGGGCCGGTGCGCGGATCGCCGCGTTCCAGGTCTGCGACTGGGTGACCCCGCTGCCGGAGGGGGTGCTGCTCGGCCGGGCGCTGCCCGGCGACGGCTGCATCGAGCTGCGCCGGCTGCGCGAGGCGGTGGACGCGGCCGGTTACGTCGGCCCGATCGAGGTGGAGGTCTTCTCCGCCGAGGTGTGGGCACGCCCGGCCCGGAGGTGCTCGACGCGGCGATGACCGGCTACCTGCGTCACGTTGTCTGAGAGGCTGGGCGCGATCGGCCAGACCCGGCCGATCGGCGATGAGGGCCCCGGACGGCGCTGGCGTCGGCGGTCGGCGCCTGGCTGGGCATCGGCACCGCCCCGGCCACGCTGGTGCTCGGCGCGGCCATGGCCGCCCGACACGGCGGCGCGGTGCCGGTGGCCGGGCTGCTGGTCGGCGGGTTGCTGATGGCGGCGCTGCTGTGGGGGCAGGGCCGGATCGGTCTGCGCCGGCCGCTCGGCGACGGGGGCACGCTGACCGCGGTGCTGCCCGCGTACCTGGGCGACACCTCGCGGCTGCTGCTGGCGGCGGTGCTGGCCGTGTCGATGGTCGGCTGGAACGGGTTCAACGTCGGTCTCGGCGGCGCGTCACTGGCCGCGTTGACGCACCTGCCGGGCTGGGCCGGGCCGGTCCTGCTGGAGGTGGCGGTCCTCGCCGTCTCCTGGGCGCCGGCCCGTTTCGGCAACGGGATCTCGGTGTTCACCACGCTCAGCGCGGTGGCCCTGGTCGGCTGGTGCCTGACGGTGCTGCCACCACCCGGCGCGCCGGTCCGCCTCGCCACGGGTGGGCTCGCCGACGCCGCCGCGCTGATCGGCTACGCGGCGGTGTTCGCGTTGCGGGCACCGGACTTCAGCGTCGACCTGGCCCGCAGGCGGGACCTGGCCTGGTGCGTGGGACTGCTGGTCGGGCCGGCGCTGCTCGGGGTGCTCGCCGGTGCCGGCCTGTGGCTGCGGACCGGCTCAGCCGATGTGGTCGCGCTGCTCGCCGCCGGCTCGGGGTTGGCCGCGTACGCGAATCTGTTCGTCGCGGTGGCGGTCTTCGCCGCCGCGCTGACCACCACGTACTCCGGGGCTCTGGCGGTCCGCGGCCTGACGCCGCGGGTGCCGGCTCGGGTGGCGATGCTGGCCGTCGCGGTGCTCGGCGGGATGCTGGCGGTGGCGCGTTTCGACCGTCTGGTGCTGCCCTGGCTGACCCTGCTGGCCGCCGCGTTGCCGGTGCTGGTGGTGCCGATGGCGACCGAGGCAGCCGCCCGCCGGCGCGGTCGTGCCCCGCGTACCGTGCCCGCCTGGTGTTGGGTGCCGCCGGCGCTGCTCGCGGTCGCCTGCACGCTCGCCGGGGTGGGCGTCGCGCCGCTGCTCGGGCTGGCCCTGGCCGCGTCGTGCACGGTGCTATGGCGGCGACGAGGAGGCGCGCCCCAAGCGGCTGGTGGCAGCTAGCGGGTGGCGTGCGGGCCGTGGTCGCTGACCTGGGCGTCGAACCAGTGGTGCAGCGCATCGCGAAGCTCCGCGTCGTCGGTGGCGTAGGTGGCGCGTGCGCCGTCGGGAATGGCTTCGTACTCGATGGTGATCCGCCCGCCGTGTGCCCGAAGCGTTGCCAGGCCGGGCATCTCGGTGCCATGGATGCGGGCGGGATCGCTGAAGTCACCGCGCCGGAATCGCTCGACCTCGGCGGCCAGATGCTGCTGGACGAGGGTGATCTGGGTGGGGTCGTGGGGGTCGTCGGCGACCACGGTCTGCACGCCGCCGGTGTCGGTGCTGACGAAGCGGTGCGTGGTGCGGTCCAGGTCGAACGGCGCCGCTTTCGATCATGGTGTTGACGAGACACCACCTACCGCGCGTACGGTGATCTTGCCAGCACCGGCGTTCCGTAACACCGCGCAAATCCTCGATCAACCGTCGTGGACTTGGGTGGGGGAGCGCTCCCAATGGCGGGTCGTGATCAATGAGAGATGCTCCACAAGGGAGCAGTCGAAAGGAGCCTCGTGGCTACAGGCACGAGCGGAAACAGGCGGCGAAGACTGGCGATACCGACGTTGGTCGTCGCCCTGATCACCGGTACCACCGGTGTCGCGGGATCGGCGTCGGCGGCCCCTGCGGGCACACCGGGCAACGGAGGCGGCGTCGGCTACTTCACCTCCGGGTTCGACAAGCGAGTCACCCTGACCGACGGGGCCGACCGCCGACCCGGCGGCAATCGCGCGGCGACCCCGAAGACAGCCGTGGACGAGACCGGCTCCGGTACGTACGTCGTCGAACTGGCCGAGGAACCCTTGACCACGTACGCCGGTGGCGTGTCCGGGCTGGCCCGCACCCGCCCGGCGGCGGGCAACCGGCTGGACGTGTCGTCGGCGCCGTCGCAGGCGTACCGCCGACACCTCGACGCGCAGCGGGCCGCCGTTGCCGCCGCGGCCCGGGTACAGGTCAACGCGGTCTACACGACCGCCTTCAACGGGTTTTCGGCAAAGCTGACCGCCCAGCAGGCGACCACGTTGCGGGCGGACAAGCGCGTCCGCGCCGTCACCGCGTCGCGGACGCTCGGCACCCCTGTGACGCCGCCGACCACGACGACCGCCGGCGCCCCGACACCCGCCGCCACCGCCGGGGCGGACCAGTCGGCGCAGCCGGGTATCGCCGGCCGGCCGGTCAAGCCCGGCCCCGGTACGGGCGTGGGCATGGTGATCGGCGTCCTGGACACCGGCATCTGGCCGGAGAGCCCGTCGTTCGCCAAGAAGATGTCCGCGCCCGCGAGCTGGCACGGCACCTGCCAGACCGGTGTGGCCTTCGTGGCCGAGCACTGCAACGGCAAGATCGTCGGCGCCCGGTACTTCGCCGACACGTGGCTCGCCGGCGGCGGCTCGGTGCCCGAGGGCGAGGTCCTGTCCCCTCGTGACATGGCCGGGCACGGCACGCACACCGCATCCACGGCCGCCGGTCTGCCGGTCTCCGACGTCACCATCGACGGCCGGCGCTTCGATCCCATCTCCGGGGTGGCGCCGGACGCCCAGATCGCCGTCTACAAGGTGCTCTGGGGCGGCATGGGCTTCGACGCCGACATCATCGCCGGCATCGACGCGGCCGTCGCCGACGGCGTCCAGGTCCTGAACTTCTCGATCGGTTCCGATCTCGGCGACTGGGAGGCCAACACCCCCATCGGCGTCGCCTTCCTCAACGCCTCGCTGGCCGGAGTCTTCGTGGCGGCGTCGGCGGGCAACACCGGCATCGTGAGCGGAGCGATCAGTAACGCGGCGCCCTGGGTGACCACGGTCGGCGCGGCGGTGACGAACCTCGACGAGGCCACCATCAAGCTCGGCGACGGCACGAAGCTGGTCGGCGGGTCGCTGGACGCCCTGCCGGGTGGCGCCTCGCGGCCGATGGTCTTCGGTGAACAGGCCGGCTCGCCGGATCTGGGGGCCGTCTACTGCGAGCCCGGTAGCTTGGATCCCGCCAAGATCAAGGGCAAGGTGGTCGCCTGCGCGCTGTCCGACATGTTCGGCTCCGCCAACGAGATCAAGGCCAAGGGCGGGGCGGCGATGGTGGTGTTCGAGCCGGTCGGCAACTACCGGATCAACTCCATCTTCAACTTCCCGGTGGTCTACCTGCCGACCAAGAAGCAGGCCGGCACGTTGTTCAACTACCTGATGCGCCACCCCACCGACGCCACGGCGTCGTTGCGCACCGGCGGTGACGGCTCCAGCGTTCCGGGCGTACCCAGTGTGGCGGACTTCTCCTCCACCGGACCGGACAAGGTGGCCACCGGCGTCCTCAAGCCGGACCTGGTGGCGCCGGGTGCGGACATCATCGCCGCGGTCTCACCGGCGGGCAACTTCGGGCGGCAGTACGACGCGTACTCGGGCACCTCGATGGCCTCGCCGTACGTGGCCGGAGCAGCGGCGGTCCTGCGCGCCACGCACCCGGACTGGACGCCGGGCCGGGTCGCCTCGGCGCTGCGGACCACCGCGACCGACACCGTCGGCACCACCAGCCCGCTGGACCAGGGCAGTGGCTTCATCAACCTGGCCCGGGCCACCGATCCGGGACTGGCCATCGAGCCGACCGCGGCGGAGCTGGTCACCTTCAGCGAGACGGCCCAGCCGGACGGAAAGGAACTCAACCTGCCGGCCATCTCGCTGCGCGAGTACGACGGCACCCGTCCGGTGACCCTCACGCGCACGCTCACCAATGTGGGCAAGGCGCGGGAGACCTACCGGTCGTCGGTGTCCGGCCTGCCCGGCATGAAGGTCACCGTCACCCCGGCGTCGGTGACGCTGGCGCCGGGGAATTCCGCGACGGTGACCATCACGCTGCGCCGCGGCAGCGCCCCCTGGGACCGGTACGTCACCGGGTCGATCACCTGGAAGGGCAAGGGGCACAGCGCCCGGATCCCGGTCGCCGCCCGCCCGTGGGGGATCAGCGCCCGGCCGTACGGTGACGACGGCGAGGAGTTCGGCCGGATGACCAGCGGCTCCTTCGGCTTCGTCCAGCCGGGCTTCACCGGGCCGCTCGCCGGTCGCAGCACCGGTTACACGCCGATGCTGCGCACGTCGTACTCGATGCCGGCCGGCGTCTACGGCGGCGTCTTCGACCCGAGCGCCTCCGGCGTGAAGAAGGTCGACTTCACCGTGCCGGCGAACACCGCGGGCATCATCGTCGAAGCCGACACCGAAGACCCGAACACCAACCTCGACCTGTACCTGTACAAGGGCGACACCCTGGTCTACAGCAGTGACAGATACTGGACCAGCGCGGAGCAGGCGTACAAGTTCCTGCCCGAGCCGGGGCGCTACACGGCGTACGTGTTCGCGCAGGTGCCCGGTGGCCCGGTCGTCGACTTCGAACTGCGGCACGCCATCATCGGTCGTAACGCCAGGTATTCGCCTGCCACGCTGACGCTGCCGTCGACGACGGAACGCGGTCAGAGCGTCAACTTCACGTTGAAGCCGAACGGGCCGCTGCCCGAGGGCGACTTCTGGGCGTACACCGAGTACAACACCGACGGGACGATCATCCCGGGCAATCTCGTCTCCACCCAGCAGAGCGCCTGGCAGTAGTTCCTGACGGAGCGTGGGCGGCGCCGTCGGGCGCCGCCCCACCTTCCGCTAACGCTGCCAGGCGTCGATGGCCTTCACGCCGTCGCGCACGCTCCGGTCCAGGATGGTCGGGTTGCCGCTGCTGCCCTCCCAGCCCTGGTCGTGGAACACGGTCACCGCCCCGTCGACCCGGGCCACGGCGATCTGGGCGGAGGAGTCGCCTCCGCTACGCTCGCCGTTCAGGCTGGTGGCGGCCCACGTGCGGGTCACCAGCAACGCCTCGTCCCCGACACCGGGCAACGTCTCGCTCTTGACCGTGACAGGGTTGCCGCCCTGGTCGTACGAGGGGCACGCCTGCACCGCGGCGCGCAGGCGTCGCAGGTAGTCCGAAGCGCCGTCACCCTCGAAGGCGAAGATGGTCTGGTGGATCATGCCCTGCGGCACGTTGCTGTCGGGCTCGCCGGCCTTCTTGTAGGTCACCGTCATTGCCGCGCTCGCGGTGACCTGTCGGCCTCCGGTGCCGAACTCGTTGGCACACAGCTTCGGTAGGGCCTCGGTGACGGGCGTCGGGCGGCGGGGGGACTTCCGCAGTTCGGCAGGCAGCTCGACGAAGGCCGACGTGGGGACGGTGACCGGCGCGCTGGCGCTCGCGGATGGTTCCCCGGTCGGGCTCGGGGTGGCCGCCGCGGTCGTCGGCGACCCGGTCGACGACGCCGAGTCGGGCACGTCTCCACCCGTCGTGCAGGCGGTGCTCAGCGCGACGGTGCCCAGCAACGGCAGGATCAGCCGGAGCACCCGTGGCGCTCGGGCGGTGGGTGGCGCAGCGTACCGGCTCATGTTTCCCCCTCACCTCTACCCGAGCAGTTCCCTGCGACGAGCCGGCGGAAACGATCAGCGCCCCAGCGTGCGCGCCACGGTCGACGACACGGCGGCCAGTTCGGGCTGCGCGGGCAGGAACACAGTCGAAACACCCAGCGACTGGTCCATCGCGGCGAGCTGGTGCTCGTATCGAAGATCGGTGGTGTTGCGTACGCCTCGGACGATCACTCCCACGTCGTGGCAGCGGCAGTACGTTCAACCCGTTCCAGGCCACAACGGTGACGGACGTCCACTCGACCGGCAGGACCGCACGTGCAGCGGCCGCCCGCCGTACTTCGTCGGTGCCCGGACGCTTGCTGCTGTTGACCGCGACCAGCTCGAAGCTGCCGGGGGTAGACGGCTCGCATGCGTACGCGTCCGGGTGTCACGCCCCCAGGACCCGCTGCGCGTCCTGGATGACCGGTGCCGAGGCCGCCGGGGCCCAGGAGGCGAACAGTGCCCGGAAGTAGGCGCCGTGCCGCTCGGCCACCGCGCGATCGTGCTCGATGACGTCCAGTTCGTTGACGATGCTCAGGTCGATGAGCGACCGACGTCGAGCCCCACTCGTCGTTCTCACCTGACCCACGAACCGGTCGAACACCTGGCCGGTCGTGGCCAGCTCCCGCCAACTGCGTTCCCGGTCGCAGGCGCCGTACAGATAGACCAGCTCCTCGGCGTCAGCGCCGATCAGATCCCGCAGGACCGCACGATCGGCCCGATCGAGCAGGGTTCGGTCGAACCCGTCGGTGCCGTAGACGGCGTGGGTGAGGCCCGCGGCCTGTACGTCGCCGTCGCAGCCGAGCGCGGCGAGTCGCTCGCTGACGCGACACAGGTGGGCGTACAGATTGCCCCCGGGATGCGCGATCTGCTCAGCGCCCAGGTCGCGGAGCCAGACCCGAACGGCGGTGTCGGTGCACATGTCCTGACTGTAAGTATCGGCTGCCGGAACTCGCTGCCCCCGTGTGTGGGCAATATGTCACAGCGCCGTGGCTGCGTTTCGCTCAGGTGGGCATTGCCGACACGAAGATGCCGATGACCGCGACAGGCCCCCGATCGGCCTCCGGGCACTGACACGCGTTCCCCCGGACGTCTGGCGGCGCGAGGCGATGTCGCATTCGGTCTCGCCCCGCCCTCAGCGGACCGCAGGGGGAGAGCTTGGACGGTTTCCGTTCGGACCGAACCGAAACCGTCCAAGATCTGCTCGGTCAGCGGCTCCGCAGGGCCGTCTCGGCGGGGCGGACGGGGTTTTGGCCCGCCCGCCACCGACCGACATCAGCTGACCGTGACGATCAGGTTGAGTGAGCGGGTCTCCCCGCTGGTGTAGGTGACCGTCACCCGGGCGGTGAAGGTCCCCTTGCGGGGATAGCTGTGACTCGTCGACCGCAGGGTCGCGGAGTGCGCGACGGTGCTGTTGTCACCGAAGTCCCACGCGTAGTCGGTGATGCTCTGCCCCGACGGTGCCGTCGCGGTGGCGGTCAGCGTGGTGGTCAGCGGCGCGGTGCCGCTGGCCGGGTTGGCCGCGAGCGACAGCGTTCCGCCGGGTTCCTGTTTGACGCCGGCCCCGTTGAACCGCAGCCAGTCCAGCGACAGCAGGTCCGGGGTGCCGCCGGCCTGGGCGGCGTTGACGAACTTCGCGTACAGGGTGGTGGTGCCGGTGGGTTTGTTGGTCAACGTGACGGTGGGCGAGACCAGGTTGTCCCACCCGCCGGTCGACCCGATGGTGGCCCGACCGATCAGGGTGCCGGTGGGTGAGCCGGTCCGCAGCTCGATGTCGCCGCCGAGCCCGCCGTTGGTCACGCCGATCGTCACCGAGCCGATGTTGCGCAGGTCCACCGGCCCGTACGCCACCCAGTCGTTGTGGTCGACGTCGCCGAGCCGCTTGCCGGCTCGGGCGGTGGCCCGGTCGTTCACGACCAGGCCGAACTGGCCGCTGAAGTGCTCGGCCTCCTTGCTCTTGGGCTGCAACTGGACCCGGGTCGAGCCGGTCAGCGCCGGTACGCCGGCCGCGCCACCGTCGGTGTACTGCGCGGTGATCAGCGTGTAGAGGTTCTGCCCCGGTCCGTGCCCGTCACCGGCGTCCGCCTCCGTGGCGAGCAGCCCCGAGCAGCCGGTGTAGACGTCCAGCGGGTGGGCGTGCGAGTCGTGGCCGAGCTGCGTCTGCACGGTCACCTTGGCGCAGTCGATGGTGGCGTCCTCCGGGTCGGTGACCGTCACCGTGTACGGAATCTTGTCGCCGAAGTCGAAGAACCCGCCGTCGGGCACGGTGATGGTCACCGTCGGTCGGGTGTTGCCGACCACCACGTCGGTGACCGTGGTGGCGGTCAACCCGTTGCCACTGTTGCGCACGGTCAGCCGGGCGGTGTGCTTTCCGGCGGTCGAGTAGGTGTGGCTCGGGTTGGCGGCGGTGGAGTCGGTGGTGCCGTCGTTGGTGAAGTCCCAGGCGTAGCTGAGCGTTGACCCGTCACCGGCTGCCGTGCCGGCCGAGGAGAACGCCACCGTCAGTGGCGTGCGTCCGCTGTCCGGGGTGGCGGCGATCTTCACGCTCGGCGGCCTGCCGTTGGCCACGTAGTCGATGCGGTAGATGCCCGCGCCAGCGTTGCTGCCACCGCGACCGCTTCCGGTGCCCTCGCCGAAGTCGATGACGTAGAGCGACCCGTCCGGGCCGAACTCCGCCTCGAAGGGCTGGATCCAGCTCATGTTCTCGAAGATCCCGTTGATCGACTGGAGGTCACCGACGGCGGTCGGACCGAAGCGCGCGTTGCTGAAGGTCTGCGCCGTCTTGTGGATGGAGAGTGTCTTGAACCACCTGCGGGTGAGCTCGTACGTGATCCACTTTCCCTCGAAGTACTCCGGGAACTTGGTGGTGCGGGTGTTCGCCGGATCGTAGTCGTAGACCGGCCCGCTCATCGGCCCGCCACCGCCGGTGCCCAGCTCCGGGAACTGGCTGGAGGCGGAGTACGCGTACCAGACCAGCGCCGACTTCGCCGCCGGCAGGGTGGTGAGGCCGGTGTTGTTGGGGGAGTTGTTCGACGGCGCGGCGCAGTTGAACTTGGCCCCGGAGGTGCTGGTGGCGAAGTCGTAGTCGTTGAACGGGATGTTGTTGCCCACGCAGTACGGCCAGCCGTAGTTGCCGGCGGTGGTGATCCGGTTGAACTCGACCGTCCCCTCCGGACCCCGGTTGGCGTCGGCGGCGCGGGCGTCCGGCCCGTAGTCGGCGACCAGCACCGCGTTGGTCTGCGGCTCGATGGTGATCCGGAACGGATTGCGCATGCCCATCGCGTAGACCTCGGGCCGGGTCTTCGCGGTGCCGGCCGGGAAGAGGTTGCCGGTCGGGATGGTGTACGTACCGTCGGCCTGCGGGGTGATCCGAAGGATCTTGCCGCGCAGGTCGTTGGTGTTGCCGGCGGTGCCCTGGGCGTCCCAGGCGGCGCGGCCGGCTCGCTCGTCGATCGGGGTGTACCCGCTGGAGGCGAACGGGTCGGTGTTGTCGCCGATCGCGGCGTAGAGCCGACCGGCCGCGTCCATGGCCAGCGATCCGCCCATGTGCGAGTTGGCCCGACCCTCGCCGCGGTAGGTGGGGATGGCCAGCAGGCGCTTCTCCGAGGAGAGCGCGACGCTGTTGTTGGCGACCGTGAACCGGGACAGGTTGAGCTGTTTGAGGGTCTTGTCCGACCAGAGCAGGTAGACCCAGCCGTTGCTGGCGAAGTTGCGGTCCAGGGTCATGCCGAGCAGCCCGTCGGACTGGTCGGTCATCGCCGACGTGTACGCGAAGTCCAGCAGCGTGGTGACCTGGAGGGTGTCGGAGTTGACGACCTTCAACGCGCCGGTGCGCTGGATGTAGTAGACCTTCCGGTCCGGCGCGACGGCCAGCTCGAACGGGTCGGCGAGGTTCTCGGTGACCAGCCCCACCCGTTCGAAGGTGCCGGTCTCGGTGGCCGAGCAGTCGCCGGCGACCGCGCCGGCGGCCCACTCGATGCCGTAGCGCAGGTGCTCCAGGAACGTCGGCGTGCTGAACTGGGAGCTGGCGTGCCCGCCGGCGGTGAACCAGGACCGGCCGCCGTCGTAGCGCTGACACCAGGAGTACGCGTGGTCGACGCCCTCGTCCAGGCCGTTGATCCCGTCGCGCACCTTGATCTGCGCGAGGGTGTGCACGTTGCCGGTCGGGTTGGTCCGCCAGTTGTACCACTCCTCGCTCTGTTCCCAGAGCTCCGGCAGGTTGCGGGTGGAGGGATGCGCGCGGTCCAGCACCTTCACCGGGCCGGGGAAGGTGCGCCGGTGGCGGAGAAGTCGGGGTGATAGTCGAAGATGGTGCCGACCAGGCCCTCGTACCACGGCCAGTCACGTTCGCTGGCCGAGGCGGCGTGCAGGCCGGCCCAGCCGCCGCCGTTGCGGATGAACGTCTGCAACGCGGCCCGCTGGCTGGCGTTGAGCAGGTCACCGGAGGCGGGGGTGGAGTTGGTGTTGTTGAACACCAGGGCGTCGAAGGTGGCGAGGTTGGCGTCGGTGAACGCACCCGCGTCGGTGGTGGCGACCACCTCGAAGTTGTTCGCGGCACCGAGTTGCTGGATGGCGGCGACGCGGCCGGGATCGAGTCGTGGTAGAAGTTCGTGATCTTGGAGAAGACCAGCACCCGGAAGCGGGGGGCGGCCTCGGCGGGCAGGGCGGTGGTGGTGCTCAGCACGGTGGCGATGGCGAGCAGGATGAGGCCGAACGCGCGGAGGTGTCGGGGCATGTGGGCGCTCCCTGTCGGACGGTGAGGGGCGGAAAGCGCTTTCTCGCTGCCCGCATCACGGTACTGACAGCCAGTGACGACCGTCAATAGCTCAAGGTAAGCGTTTTCCTGATCCGACGGCGGGGGTCTCGACCGCGTCGGCCCGGGCCGAAACGGGGTCACCGCGCCGACGGTCTTCGCCTACGCTGTCTTCCGGTCGACCTGGGGAGGTCTCGTGACACGACCGTCGGATGTGCCCGAGAGTCGAGGTGCCGACCGCATCGACACCACGGTGGTGCACCCGGCCCGCCGCTACAACTACTGGTTGGGCGGCAAGGACAACTTCGCCGTCGACCGGGAGTCCGGCGACCAGATCGCCGCCGTCTACCCGGGCGTGCGCACCCTCGCTCGGGAGAACCGGGCCTTCCTCGGCCGGGCGGTGCGGTTCCTCGCCCGGGAAGCCGGTGTCCGGCAGTTCCTCGACATCGGCACCGGCATCCCGAGCGCCGACAACACCCACGAGGTGGCCCAGTCCGTGGCCCCGGAGTCCCGGGTGGTCTACGTCGACAACGACCCGATGGTGCTGGTCCACGCCCGTGCGCTGCTGACCAGCGACCCGGCCGGCGCCACCGCATACCTCGACGCCGACCTACGCGACCCGGAGAAGATCCTCGCCGATCCGCAGTTGCACACCACACTGGACCTGTCCCGACCGGTGGCCCTGGTGCTGGTCGCCGTGACGCACTTCCTCACCGACGACGACCGCCCCCACGAGCGGGTCGCCCAGCTGCTCGATGCCCTGCCCTCCGGGAGCTGGCTGGCCCTGACCCACTTCACCACCGACCACATCCCCGCCGAGATCGTCCAACGGATGGAGGCCGAGTTCACCGCCGGACGGATGAAGCAGGACGCCGTGTCCCGCGACCGCGCCGAGTTCGCCCGCTTCTTCACCGGACTCCAGCTGGCCGACCCGGGCATCGTCCCGGTCACCGAGTGGCGGCCGCAGGCGCCACCGGCGCAGCGACCGCCCCTGGCCGACGCTTCCATCTACGGCGCGGTGGCCCGCAAGCCCTGACGGGACCAGCTCGCAGCCGAGTGGGGTGCTCCGGGACGCCACGGCGGGGCGATCATCTCGCCCCGCCGTGGTCCTGCTCACCGCGTCGGCAGGGTCAGTTGCCGGCTGGCGGCGCCGTCAGCTCGGCGTGTCGCACCCGGTAGTCCCCCTGCGTCACCGTGGCGAACGCGGCCGGCGCGAGGCAGGTACCGATTCGGCTCGGGCCCCACTCGCCCGCCTCGTTCTGGTCGGCGCTCGCCGACCAGGTGAAACCGACCCGGTCACGGTTGCGGCCGCCGTCCTGCACGCTGAAACCGACGCGCTTGCCGAGGAAGTCGCTGGCCTGCTCGTCCGCGCGGGTGACGATGGCGGTGAGGGTCGCATGACCAGGGCTGGTGATCATGCAGTCGACTGCCGCCTCGAACCGTACGGTGATGCCCTGCGTGGCCAGCCGGTGCGAGACCCGCACCGTACCGGTCGCGTCCGCCGGCGAGCCCTTCTCCCCGCCGGGGAGCGGAATTGGACGGCTGTACGGCGCCGACCGGACGTCGAAGGCGAACGACCGCACGTCGTCGTCCTGCCCGTACGGTAGGACGAACTCCGCCGAGCCGGTGACCCGCGCCGGGCTGCGGTCCGCGGCTCCGGCCGGTGCCCCCGCCGCCGCGATGACGGCCGCGGCGACGATTCCCCATCCGAGTGTTCTGCGCATGTTCTTCCTCCCGATTCGGCCACGGTGTCGCGGCCCTGCGATACCTCCACGGTCAGGGATGCGCGACGAAGATTGATCCCCTCCGAGGGGGAAGGAGCTACCTCGCCTACGGGAGCGGGCGTCACCGCGACGGCAGGAGACGCCGGGGCAGGTGTCCGTCAACGTCGGGGGCGTTCGGTGGTCTCGCGTGGTGGTGCCCAGGATGGACGCCAGGTTGTCGGGGGAAGCGGCGCCAGGCTTGCGAAGTGGTCGATGACCGCCCGCAGGCCGGGGTGGGGGTTCGCTCGGGGGAGGACGAGCGAGAGCGGATAGGCGAGCGTCGGATTCACGATCGGGATGCGGCGCAGGTCGTGGTTCGTCGGCCAGATGTACCGGTCGCGTGAGCCCACCAGGGTTGCCACGTCGGCGGAGTCCGCGAGGATGTCGAGGAGCACCTCGTTGCCGAAGTTCGGGCCCGCCGCGTCGACGCGGAGGTCGAAGTCGGTGGCGAGCTGATCGTAGAAGTCCGCCCATTCGCTTCCCGGCGCGATACCCGGCACCCAGATCCGGTGCTGACGCAGCTGGGACGGAGTCAGCGTTCGTGCCGAGGCGAGCGGGTGCCTCGGGCCGACGAGGAGTTCCAGCGGGGAGTCGAACGCGTGGATCATCCGCACGTCGCGCGGCAGGGTGGCCGGGTCGGTGACCGAGCGGAACGAGGCGTCGATGTCGCCGGCCTGCACGGCGGCGACCACCGCGCGCGGGTCGTTGACCCGTAGCGTCACCACGTCGAGGTCGGTGCCGGGGTGCGACCGCCAGTAGTCGTGCAGGACGACGGCCTGCGCGGATCGCAGGCCGAGAACATCGATCCGAAGGGCCCGCGAGCCCGGTCTGATCGCGGCGACGGCGCGATCGACGCCCGTGACGACGCTCCGGGCGTGCGGAAGGAAGGCTTGCCCGTCGAGGGTCAGCTCGACCCCACGGGCGGTACGGGTGAACAACCGGACGTCGAGTTCGCGTTCGAGGGCCGCGATCCGCTTCGACACGGCCTGTTGCGTCACGCCCAGCTCGTCGGCCGCGTGTTGCAGCTGGCCGAGTTCGGCCGCGCGGACGAACGACCGTACCGCCTCGGTATCCACTGATCCATTATGCGTCCGCACAACCGATGGTTGTGACTCGCCCGAAGCTCGGTTGTTTGCTCCCGTGCTGGCGCGGCCGGTGTGATGCCAGACCCGAACATCGGTTGTCGCGAGGGAGTCGCATGCGCGTGCGGTTGGGGCGCAACTTCGGTTGGCTGTGGTCGGCCTACGCCGTCAGCACGTACGGCACGTGGATCGCCTTCGGCGCGTTCCCGCTGATCGCGGTTCGAGTGCTGCACTCGTCGGCGTTCGCCGTGTCGCTCCTGGCGGCGGTCGGGCTTGCCGTCGCGGCGATTGTCGCGTTCCCGCTCGGGCCGTGGGTCGAGCACCGAGCCAAGCGTCCGGTGCTGGTCGCGATGGACCTGGTCCGGTTCGTCGCGATGGCGAGCGTTCCGGTCGCGTACGCCCTGGGCCTGCTGTCGTACGGCCAACTGCTGGTCGTCTCGGTCGTCTCCGGTACCGCGAGCATCGCCTTCGCCGCCGCATCCGGCGCGTACCTGAAGTATCTCGTCAGGGGCGACCACCTCCTGGTGGCGAACGGGAGATTCGAGGGTACGAACTGGGTGGCGACCGCGGCGGGCCCGCCGCTCGGTGGTGCGCTCATCGGGTTGCTCGGCCCGGTCGTCACCGTGCTGGCCGACGCCCTCAGCTACCTGCTGTCCGCGCTCGCGGTCCTGCGCGTGCGCGGAGGCGACGTCGCGTCGCCCCGCGACCGGGCCGCCCGGCTGCGCGGAACCGACCTTCTCGACGGCTGGCGGTTCATCTTCCGCGACCGCGTACTCAGGGGTCTGTTCCTCAACTCGATCCTGGTCGGCGGCCTCATCATGGCCACCGCCCCACTGCTGTCCGTGCTCCTGCTGGGCCAGTACCACTTCCCGGCCTGGCAGTACGGTCTCGCCTTCGGCATCCCGGCGCTCGGCGGCTTCGTGGGCGCCCGTCTGTCCGCGCGCCTCGTGACCCGCCACGGCCGGCACCAGGTCATGATCGTCTCCGGTTGGCTGCGATCGCTCTTCCCGCTCGGTCTCGCGTTCGTCCATCCCGGCACAACCGGCCTCATCACCGTGATCGTCGTCGAGGGCCTGCTGATCACCTGCATGGGCATCTTCAACCCGATCTACGCGACCGAACGCCTGCAACGGACTCCGATGGACCACACCGCCCAGATCCTCAGTACGTGGAGTGCCGTCGGCAAACTCCTCCAGGCCGCCCTGATGGTGATCTGGGGCGTTCTCGCCACCCTCACCAGCCCGCTCGCCGCGATCACCATGTCCGGCGTTCTCCTGCTCGCCACCCCGCTGCTGCTGCCGAAACGGATGCGGTGGTCCGCGACCGAGCCGGTGAGCGCGAGGTGAGCCGCCGATGCTCTGCCGTGGCCATGGCGCGCGGACACGCCGTCGACGAAGGGCCGGCGCTCGACGGCCTGGCCAGGGGGGCGGAGTCAGGCGCCGCCAGGGAGCGGGCGGGGCACTATCGTTCTGGCGTGCACATCCGTTTTGACGTCCCGGCCGATCCCGCCTACCCGGGCCGCGTGGCCGCTGCGCTCGGCAGTGTCCGGCTGCGCAGGTACGGCTACGTCGGGGCGGTGCTTGCGGCGGTCGGGGCGATCAGCCTGGTCCTCTCGCGAGAGTTCGCGTGGGGCGAGCAGATTTCGCCGCTGTGGTTGGCGATGATCGTGGGTGGCCTGCTGTCGATGCTGTACTGGCCGTGGGTGCTGCTGCGCGCCAGGCGCCGCTCCAGTCGCTACGCCGTCGAGGGCGCGTACGACATCACCGATGACAACATCATGATGCGCAGCGGCTCGGAGTCCGGCGGCATCGCCTGGGATGGGGTCGCCCAGGTAAGGGATACCTCCGAGTTCTGGATCGTGTACGTCGGCCGGATGCCGGCGACCGTGATCCCACGCCGGTTGATGTCCGCCGAGGATGCCGAGACATTGCGCGCCTATATGGCCGGACGTGGGCTGCTCCGACGTCGATGAACTCACGTGGCGTAGGCCGCGGGTCGGGGCTAACACGCTGCAGATCCTCCGCGCCATACTGGGGTAATGCTGAAGCGCTTCTGGCTCGTCCTTGCCGGGCTGGTGCTGCTCGCCCTCGGCGTGGTGTTTCTGGTCGTCGGGCTCGACCAGGCGGACAAGATCGCCAGTATCGTCGGTGCCGCGTGCGGGGTCCTCGGGCTCGTGCTTGGCGTGCTCGGCTCGCCCTCGGCGGGCCACACGATACGCGCCTCACGCACCGGTAAGATCCGTAACCACGCGGGCTTCGCGGTCAGTGGCATCCACAGCACAGCCACACCCTCCGCCGATCGGGTAATCGCGCACCGGACCGGCGACGTCGAGGGCGGCGACGGGGACGCCACCACCGGCGTCCGGTTGGGCTGAAACCATGGCCGACAACCGGCCGGGGCCCCGGCGCGTCTCCGCCGATCGGACCGGGACGATCCGCGTGGACGCCGGCGGCTCGTCCGTCGCCGTGTCCGGTGTCGTCCTTGGCAGCATCACGATCGGCGACACCACCTATGTCCTCGACGACATCGCAACCGCACCGGCGGCGTTGCCCCGAGACCCCGTCGAGACTCCCAGCCGGCTGCTGGCCACTCATCAGCGGGCGGTCGCGTTCACCGGCCGTGAACAGGAGCTGGATGCGCTCGTCCGCTGGCGGGACGCACCCAACATCCCGTGGGCCGTCCGGCTGATCCACGGCGCTGGTGGAGAGGGCAAGACCCGGCTCGCGCTCCGGATCGCCGAGCTGTCGGTCGGGCAAGGGTGGCGGGTCGTCGAGGCCAGGCACCGATCCTCGATCGCGCCACCGGAGGGCATCGCGGCCGAGGCGGCACGGGGCGATCGGCTACTGGTCGTCGTCGACTACGCGGAACGCTGGCCGGCCGAGCACCTGCTCGGCGTCCTCGGCGACCCACTCGTACGGCGGCACGGACAGGTCCGGATCCTGCTGATCAGCCGCCAGGCCGGCGCTTGGTGGCAGGCAATCCGGCACGAGCTGAAGAAGATCACGGGCGATGTGGATGTGATCCGGCTGCAACACCTGGCCCCAGGCCGGCAGCGTGAGGCCGCTTTCGTCGCGGCGCGGGACGAGTTCGCACGTATCTTCGATGTCGAAGCGGCCGACATTCCGCTGCCGGCGAACCTGTCGGGCCCGGAGTTCGACCTGGTGCTGTCCGTGCATATGGCCGCGCTCGTTGCCGTGCACACCCGCAAGACCGGGGCGAGCGCACCCACCGGGACCGCCGGCCTGTCCACGTACCTGCTGGAGCGTGAACAGGCGGCCTGGCACGCGCTGCACCGACGTGGAGTGGTGGCCACCGCGCCGGCCGTGTTGGCGCAGACCGTAGCGACCGCGATCCTCACCCGGGCGCTGCCCGTCAAAGCGGCCATAGCGGCGCTCGGCACCGCCCGGGTCGCCGAACCGGTTGGCGCCGGGCAGGTGCTCGACGACCACAGCATCTGCTATCCCTCGGCTCACCAGGGGGTCGTCCTCGAGCCGCTGTACCCGGATCGGCTGGCCGAGGATTTCCTCGCGCTGACCCTGCCCGGGCATCACCACGAGGACTTTCACATCCCGCCCTCGGTCGGGCACTGGGCCGGAACACTCGTGGAAACCGTGCTCAGCCCGCAGGCGCCGTGGTTGCGGGAGGGCCTGACCGTGGTCATCGAGACCGCGCACCGGTGGCCGCACGTCGCCAAGCACCACCTCTTCCCGTTGCTGCGCCAGCAACCCGCACTCGCCGTCGCGGCGGGTGCGGCGGCCGTGATCCGGGTGGTGGAGCTGCGGGATATCGACATCGGCGTGCTCGCGGCGGTCGCGCGAGAGCTTCCGACCCGCCGCCATGTCGAGCTGGACAGCGCGGCCGCAGCTGTGAGCGAACGCCTCGCCGAGATGATGCTGGCGCAGACGACCGACCGAGCGACGAAGATGACGGTGCTCGCCGAGCTCGGGAGCCGCCTGGCCAACGCCGGGCACCTGCAGCGGGCACTGGAGGTGTCCACCCGGGCGGTCCGCCTGTGCGTCCTGCTGGACGAGCAGCACCCGGACGGCGTGCATGGCGTCCTGGCCGCCCCCGTGTACGCACTGCAGGGCTTGATGCTGCTGAACCTCGGGCGCGCGGCCGACGCGCTGGAGCCGATGCGGACCGCCGTCGCCCGGTATCGGGTGCTGGTCCGCCGTGACCGGCGGCTCCTCGCGGGCATGGCTGGCGCGCTCAGCAATCTCGCGCTCAGCTATTCGCGGGTCGGGCGTTCCCGGGAAGCGTTGTCGACCCACCTGGAGGCACTGCGCATTCGGCGTCGGCTTCATCGTCGAGGCCCCACCGGGATGGCGGACGAGCTCGCTATCTCGTTGAGCAACGTCGCCAACGAGTTCATGTCGACCGGCCGCGTCGCCGAGGCGCTCCCGGTTGCGCTCGAGGCGCTGGTGCTGCGACGGGACCTCGCCCGTGAGGCTCCGGCCACCTATCTGGTCGATCTGGCCATCTCACTCAACAACCTCGTACCGATCTACCTGGCGTTGGACCGCGTGGACGAAGCGTTCGAGCACGCGCGTCAGGTGGTCGAGATCCGCCGGCAACTGGTCCAGGCGAACGCCACCGCGTTCGAGCCCGCGCTCGCCTCGGCGCTGTCCAACCTCGCCGGACTTCAGCTGCGCTACGGGCAGGTGGCGGAGGCGAGCCTGACGATGTCGCAGGCCGTCGATGTGTACCGCCGCCTCGCACGGGCCGATCCGGCCGCTCACGCCCTGGAGCAGGTCAACGCCACGAGCCAGCTGGCAGATTTGCTCCTGCGGACGGGTCGCCCCGCGCAGGCCCGGGACCTTGCCGCGGAGGCGCTGGCGCTGACCGGGCACGTGGCCCAGGTCGCCCCCGGCCGCCTACGGTCCGAACAGGTCGCGGCGACAACCTGCCTGTTTCGCGCGCTGTGGGACCTGGAAGAAGCGGACGAGGCGAAGCAACTCGTGACGCAACTGCTCGAACAGGCCGCGACGTGGGACGCCGATGCTCGTGTCGCGTTACGTGTCGACCTGCTCAATCGACAGCTCTCCGCCCGAGACCTCGATGCGGTGGCGCTCACCGCGGCCGAAACCGCTGTCCGGCTGTTCCGGTCGGCCAGCCGGAACGAACCGGTGAACCTGGACTTCGCCGAAGCGCTGCTGAACCTGGGCATCAGACTTCGCGGCGTCGGGCGGCTGGCCGAGGCCCGGACGGTGCTGCGGGAGGCGGCGACGCTCGTGGACGGACCCGAGCCGGTAGGCCGACACCGGTTGATCGCGGTGAAGGTCGCGACGCTGCGCGGCATCACGGCGCTCGAATCCGTTGATGTGCAGACAGCGGTCGATAGCGCCGCACGGGCTGCCGCACTGGGCCGCACCATCGCGCTGCCCGCGGGCACAGCCGACACTCTCACCCAACTGCTCGACGGGCTCCAGCAACTGTTCACAGCGGTGGACGACGCGGAGGCTACGGTGGTTGCCGGGCGCCTGCGCGGGGACGCCGCCGCCATCCGCAGTGCCCAACGTGTGCCCGACGAAGAGGAATTCCGCTTTTCCATCCTCTGATGCCACCCCGGAGTGCCGCCGTCTGGGGCGGAAACAACGCTCCGCGGGCGAAGTAGGCCGCTCCAGTCGCCATCAGCAGGGCCAGTAACGCAACGATGAGATTCGCACCGTTGAAGCCCTTGCCTTCGAGGATGTTCAGGGCCGTGACTTCCGGTAGCGGCATGCGTCCACCTGCCATGATGCTGTCCTGTGTGGGCAGGCTGCAGCCTACGCAACGCCTTCAAGGCAGCAGGGTCCCAGCGCCCCGCTGCCCTGGAGCATCCCACCGCGGAGGACACGAGTGCGGGTCAGCACGGCGACGAGCGCGGGTAGGACCGGTCGGCCGAACGAGGACTTTGTCGGTGCTGTTCCGAACGCCGTCGTCCTGCTGGACGGTGCCGGCATCCCGGGCGCCGAATCGCTCTGCTCGCACGGTGTCGCCTGGTACACGCACCGCCTTGGTGGCACGCTGCTCGGCCACCTCTCGCGCGACGGCGGGGAAGACCTCGCGGGCATCCTCGCCACCGCGATCGGCGAGGTGGCCGCCGAGCACGGCGACACGTGCGACATCGCGGACCCTGCGAGCCCCCAGGCCACCGTCGGGATGGTCCGCGCCCACCGGGGCCGCCTGGACCATCTCCTGCTCGCGGACTCCTTCCTCGTCCTCGACCAGGCCCACGCCGGCCCGCAGGTGATCACCGACGAGCGCGAGGTGCTTGCCAGGCGCGACTGCGCGACGCCCCTGGAGGGGCTTGCGCAGGGAACACCGGAGTACGAGCGCGCTCGCGACTCCTGCGTGACGGCGCTGCGGGCACGCCGGAACCAGCCGGGCGGTTACTGGATTGCCAAGGACGACCCGCGTGCCGCGCAGGAGGCGGTGACCGGCAGCCGGTCCCTGCATGACCTGAACGGCGTCGCGCTGCTCAGCAATGGCGCCAGTCGCATCGTGAGCCCGTACGGCGTGACCGACTGGCCCGGCGTCCTGGAGCTGCTCGCCGCCCACGGCCCATCCGGTGTCATCCGCCGCGTCCGGCAGCTCGAAGCCCAGGCTGCCGACGGCCCCAATGCTCAGATCCCGGACGACGCCACGGTCGTCCACTGCACGCACCTGCCGAGTTAGGAGTCGCCCTCGACGGGTGGCGTTCGGCGTACGCCGGGCATGACCGCCCTCACCGGGCCGGTGTTCGCCTTCGCCGGCGGTACGCGGCGGCCTTGGCACGGTCTCCGCAGCCGCGCATGCCGCACCAGCGCCGCCGCGAGCCTCGCGACCGATCGACGAACGCCCGGGTGCAGTGCTCGTCGGCGCACCATCGGAGGGCGTGGCGGTCGTCGCTGGCGTGCAACTCCAGGCAGTCGCGCGCGAGAACCGCCAGGACGGCGTCCATGTCGCCCCTGCGGTGCACCCCGTCATCGTCCAGGCGCAGCGTGGGTAGCGGGCCTGCCGCGGCCTCGTTGACCAGCTCGCGGTCCGCCGTGGCCGCGGCGGTGCCGTCGATCAGGGCTTGGACCAGGCGGAACATCGCCTCCCGGAGATCCTTGGCCTGCCGCAGGCCGGCATCGTCCACGCGAGGAGGCCGCTCGACGATGCCCGCCTGGACGGCCCAGTCCGCGAAATCCTCCGGGGCGGTCAGCTGCTCGACGTCGGCGTGGCCGCGCTCGGAGACCGTGGGAACGAAGTCCAGTACCGGCCGGTCGGCGATGAACTCGAACTTCACGTCACCATGTTGACCGGTGACGCGACGTGCTGCAAGAGTGGTCCGGTGGCATCACCGGTTGAACAGGTGACGGATATTGATTCCGGTACCCGTCTGAACCCCGCACGGCTGGCCCACTATCTGGCCGCGGCGCTGCTGGCGCGTACGGCCGACGAAGGCGCACGCGTCGCGCTGGTGGTCTTCGCCCTCGAACGGACGGGCAGCGCCGCCGTCGGCGGGACATTGGTCGCGACCCTGCTCATCCCACACGTTGTGGCCGCGCCCCTGGTCGGCGCGCTGGTCGATCGGTCGCGGCGGCCGACGGCTGTGCTCGCCGGCGCGATCACCGTCTTCGCCGGCGCCCTCGCGGCCCCGGTCGCCCTGCTCGGTCACGCGCCGCTGTGGCAGACCTACCTCGTCCTCGCGCTGGCCGGGTGCTGCGGACCGGCGGTGACCGGAGGGCTGACCAGCCGGTTGGCCGAGCTGGCCGGACCCGGGCGGGAGGCTCGCGCCTTCGCACTGGACTCGCTGTTCTACAGCATCGCCGGCATGGCGGGGCCGGCGGCGGTCGGGCTGGTGGCGGCGGCCGCCGGCCCGAGCACCGCCACCCTCACGCTCGCGATCGCCGCCGCGATCGGCGCACTCGGCGTCGCGTCTCTCCGCTTGTCCGCCTCCGACAGCGCGACGGAGCGGCAACGAACGGCAGGTCTGTTCCACGGTGCCCGCACGATCGCGCGGGATCCGGCCCTGCGGGTGCTCACCCTCGCCACCAGTTTCGGCCAACTGGGCCTCGGCGGTCTTGCCGTCGTCGCCACCACCCTGGCTGCCGCGGCGCACGAACCCACGCGGGCTGGCCTGCTCCTCAGCGTGATCGCCGGTGGCGCGTTCGTGGGCTCCCTGCTCTGGACATGGCGGCCGCTGCCGGCGTCCTGCGCGCCGGGCGTGACGGTCTGGGCCATGGCCGCCAGCGGCGTACCCCTCGCGCTGGCCGCCGCCGTGCACTCCCTACCGCTGACCGCGGCGCTGTTCGCGCTGTCCGGGCTCTTTACCGGGCCGTTCACCGCAGCGCTGTTCCTGGCCCGGAACCAGTTGGCGGCCGAGGCGATCCGTACGCAGGTCTTCACCATCGGCGCCGGACTGAAGGTGGCGGCTGCCGCGATCGGCGCCGGCCTCATGGGTCTCGCCGCCCACCTGCCGGCGAGCGCCCAACTGCTGCTGGTCGCCGCCTTCCCGATCGTCGCGGGAATGGCGGGCGGCGTACTGCTGCGTGGCCGGTAGGCGGCTGACCCCCGCCGAGCACCGCGCCGGACATCCGTCAGACCAGCGGCGCCTGCGCCGGCCGGCGCCGTCGCCGGCGGCACCCACACCGTCGGGCGTCGTGATCGGGGCGGTGACGATCCGGCTGGGCAGCACCGGCGCGTCCCGGCCCGTGCCGCGCCGACCGTCGCCGCCGGACGACTCGTGGTAGTCCTGCTCGACATTGACCGACCAGACGTCGTGCGTACTGCCGGTGGCGATGTTCTCGGCGGTGAGCATCGCGGTCACCATCGAGTGGTCCTGGTTGTTGTAGCGGTGCATGCCGTTGCGGCCCACCGGGTGCACGTTGGGCACCGCCTCGGCCAGCCACGCCCGGATCACGTCCACGTTGTGCTGGTAGCGCTCGTCGTACACCGGGTATGCCTTCGGCATGCGCACGACGTACCCGGCCTCCACCACGCCCGGTCGCACCAACCCCAACCGCTCCAGCTCCGCGGTGGCCAACGCCACGAGGTCGGCATCCGAGGTACGCCACATCTCGTCGTCCTCGAACACGAAGTACTCCAGGCCCAGGCAGGTGCGTCCGTCCTTGACGAGGTACGGCGACCAGGAGCCGAAGTTCTGGATCCGGCCCACCCGCACCCCCGGGTCGTGTACGTAGATCCAGTTGTCCGGGAACGAGAACTCCGCCGGCACCACCAGCGCGACCGTCAGGAAGTCGCGGTAGCGCAGGTCGGCGGCGCAGGCCAGCACCTCCGGCGGCGCCGGCGGGCGCAGCGCGCTCACCAGCTCCGAGATCGGCATGGACGAGATCACGTGGTCGGCCGGTTCGGTGCGCTGCCCGCCCGCCCCGTCGACCGTCACGCTGATCGCCCGCCGCCGCTTCGGGTCGCGGTGCACCGCGGTCACCCAGGTGCCGGTCGACAGGTGCCCGCCACGCCCGCGGACCTGCTCGGCACAGCGCTCCCACATCATGCCCGGCCCGTACTTCGGGTACTGGAACTGCTCGATAAGGCTGGTCACGTCCGTGCGCCGCCGGCTGGGCAGCAGCGCGTTGCGGATGGCCGTGGCCAGCGACAGGTTCTTGATCCGCTGCGCGGCCCAGTCGGCCTGCAACCGGTCCGCCGGCATACCCCAGACCTTCTCGGTGTACGTCTTGAAGAAGATCGAGTACAGCCGCCACCCGAACCGGGCCGACACCCAGCCCTCGAAGTGCGACTGGTCCCGCGGCGGGCGCAGCCGGGCCCGGGCGTACGAGCCCAGGCACCGGACCGCCTCCGGCAGCCCCAGGTTGCGCAGCGCGTTCACGGCGCTGAGCGGGTAGTTGAACAGCGCGCCCCGATAGAAGATCCGGCTCATCCGAGGTCGGGTCAGGAAGTCCTCGTCCGGCAGGATCTCGTGCCAGAACGCCTCCACCCTCGGCACCTTCGTGAAGAACCGGTGCCCGCCGATGTCGAAACGCCACCCGTCGCGCTCGACGGTCCGGCTGATCCCGCCGACCACCTCGTCGGCCTCGAAGACCCGGACCGGCCGGCCGTGCCGCAGCAGCTCGTACGCCGCTGTGAGTCCCGCCGGCCCCGCGCCGATGATCACCGTGCCGTGCTGCTCGCCCATGCCGCCGTACTCCCTGCTCACCGTGATGGTTGAGGCGCCGCGCGTACCCGTTATGCCTGAGATGTCACCTCGCTGTCGTGGTGTTTCCGCTCCGGCGGGGCGCGCGACGGCGTACAACGGGAAGGGCGACACCCCCATGCGGCGGGTGGGCCGGCAAACCGGGGGAGCGGGGCGGATGCACCGGGGGCGAAGCGGCGTGACGGCGCTGGCCACCCGGTTGGCCGGGGCGGGCCGGGCCGGCGCGCGGCTGGCCCGTCGCGTTCCGGAGCCCTGGCCGTACGTGATCGGTCTGTTCGTCGGCGCGAAGGTGCTGCTGACCCTGCTCGGGCTGCTGGTCCTGCACGCCTGGGACGGCGTCCCCGGCGCGCCACCCCCCGACGACGCGCTCATGCGGGCGCAGCAGCGGGAGATCTCCGGGCATCGGTGGATCTCCCTGTGGTTCGCCTGGGATGCCCATCTCTACCTGCGGCTGAGCGAGCTGCCCCTGACCGGGCCGTGGCGGGACTTCGGCTTCCCGCTGCTGTATCCGTTCCTGGCCCGGCCGGTCGGCGCGCTGCTCGGCGGCGACAACGCCCTGGCCCTGCTACTGATCAGCAACGTCGCGTTCCTGCTGTCGCTCTGGTACGGCTACCGGCTGGCCGAGCTGCTGCTCGGCGACGCGGACGCGGCCCGCCGCTTCACCCGGTACCTGGTGCTGCTGCCGACCGCGTTCCTGTTCCAGGCCGCGCTGACCGAGTCGCTCTTCGTCTGCCTCGCGCTGGCCGCGTTCTTCTACGCCGAACGGCGCCGCTGGCTGCTGGTCGGCGTGCTCGGCTACTTCCTGGCGATGAGCCGGTCGGTCGGCCTGGTCGTCGCGCTGCCGCTGGCCCTGGTGCTGCTGCGCCAGCACGACTGGCGGCTCGGCCCGCGCGCCCTGCTCGGCTACCTGCGGACCGGATGGCCGTTGCTGCTGCTGCCCGCCGGCTGGTTCACCTTCATGGCGTTCTGCCGGTGGCGCGGCGGGGACTGGTTCGCCTACCAGCACGCCCAGCAGACCGGGTGGGGGATCAGAATGCAGAACCCGGTGCCGGTGCTGCTCGGCGGCCTGGCCGGGGAGCCGCGCGACGCCGCGCGGGTGTGGTTCGCCGTGGCCGTCCTCGCCGTGCTGGTCGCCGGGTTCCGCCGCCGGGAGCTGGCATACCTGGTCTACGGCGTCCTCATGGTGCTGGTGCCGCTGTCGATGGGCCCGCCGGTCTACAAGAGCCTGCTGCGCTACCTGTTGGCCGCCTTCCCGGTGGCCCTGGTGCTGGCCCGCTGGGCCCGCCGCGCCAGCGTCGACGTGTGGCTGACCGCGACGCTCGCCGTGGTGCAGGGCGCGCTGTTCGTGCTCTGGCTCAGCTACTGGACCCACATGATCATCTGATTGACGTCACCGCCGGCCGGGCAGGATGGACGCATGACCGAGCCACGGGTGCGCCTCGACGACCTGGGCGCCTGGCTGATCAAGGGCAATGCCGACCTGGTCGACCTGAGCGCCCGGTTCGCCCGGGAGCCGCTGGTGACGAGTTGGTGCGTACGCCCCGGCTACCGGGCGCGGTTGATGCGCGCCGGGCAGCCGGTGGTCTTCTGGGCCAGCGGCAGCCGTGGTCGACTGCCGTACGGGGTGTGGGGCGTCGGACGGGTCACCGGGGCGGTCGACCCGGGACCGCCGGGGCAGCCCTGGTCGGTGCCACTGAACCTGCCCATCCTCGCCGAGCGCGACCGGGTGCCCCGACCGGTGTTGCGTGCCGACGACCGGCTCGCCGCCCTGGAGGTGTTCCGGCAGCCGCAGGCCGCCAACCCCTCCTACCTGACCGTGGCCCAGTTCACCGCCCTGCGTACCCACCTGCCGGCCTGAGCGCGCGCGTCCGGGTGCCCCGGCCTGCGCTCGACCTCCGGCCCTGTGCGAGCCTGCTACCCGTCGTTGCACGCGCACCCTGTGGGGAGGCCCGGTGTTCGCTCTGCCGCTGACCGAGGAGGTCGAACTGCGCCCGCTGGACCCGTGGCGGGCCGAGGAGTTCCTCGCCCACCTGGACCGGGCCCGCGAGCACATCCGGCCCTGGGCCTCGCCCTCCTTCGTCGCCACCGACCTGCCCTCTGCCCGCGCGGTGTTGCAGCGGTACGCGGACCGCTGGGCCAGCGACACCGGCGGCATCTGGGGACTGTGGTGGCACGGCACGCTGGTCGGCGGCGTCACGTTCGTGTCGTTCGACGTCGCGTTGGGCGTCTGCGAGGTCGGCTGCTGGCTGGAGCCGGCGGCGCAGGGCAGAGGCATGGTCGCGCCGGCGGTCCGCCGGATCGTCGACTGGGCGGTCCGCGAGCGCGGCATCCAGCGCGTGGAGTGGCGCACCAACGCCGAGAACACCCGCAGCAAGGCCCTCGCCGCCCGGCTCGGCCTGCGCCTCGACGGCACGCTCCGCCAGCTCTACCCGAGCCCGCGCGGACGCATCGACCTTGAGGTTTGGTCGGTGCTGGCCGACGAGTGGCTGGCCGCGCCCACCCACTCGCCACCCACCGTCCACTGACGACGGCGGATTTCTGTCGTACCCGCGCGGCACCATGCATCCATGGCCGTCCCCGCGCTCCACCCCGCACCCCGACCCGCCGCGTTCCGTGCCGCTGCGCGAGGCGCGCACCCGGTTCAGCCAGCTCGTCGCGCTGGCCGAGCTGACCGACGCGGTCCACCGTCGTCA
>NZ_JAEVHM010000053.1 GCF_016802865.1 Micromonospora parastrephiae
TTCGCCTGGATCGACGTGTCGGCCGGTGCTGGCCACGATCATCCTGCGCCTGCGGAACCGCACCTACCGGCGCATCCACGACGAAGAGACCGTCGACGCCGACCGCGACGACATCCCCGACGTCTACCAGCAGCCTGCCGGGAGCCGTACCGACACCGCCTGACCGACGGCCATGCGCGCTCACCCGCGTAGATCTTGCCGACGATAGCCACCGCCCGGACGCGGCACCTTCGCGTTGTGGGATCGGGAGACGTGAGTATCTGGCCCTCTGAGGCATCAGGGACGGTCAATCAGCTTGGCGATGTGCAGGGTCGCGGCGAGCAGCTCGGGGTCGCCGGTGCGGTCGTACGACTCGACGGCCGTGTCGGCGAACTTCAGGACATGCTCGTCGCCGTGCTCGGCTGCCCGCTGAAGCGCGTCCTCACGGTTCAGCTCGGGATAGCGCCGAACGATCTCGGAGCACGGGGCCGGCCGGGCCGGGGCGTACGTCGCGATGACTGCCGCCACGGCCGCCCAGGCGGCGGTCAGGCTCGGTGACCACTGCTCGGTCGGCAGGACCGGGAGCACGTGCCGCACGGCGTTGGGCGCGGTGGCGGCATGGACCAACAGGACCGGCGAGCCGTGGCCGAGCCCGAGGTACACCTTTGCGGCGCTGTCGACGAGCGACTCCAGCCGCGCTGGAACCTCGTCGACGGAGGCGGCCGGTTCCAGCGCGCGTAGGCTCGCGGTCCAGCCCGGACTGCGTTCGAGCCGGTCGAGCCGGTGGGCGATGAAGCCGCTCTGGTCCTGAAGTCGGGTGACAGCCGGCAGGGCCCGCTGCGGTGTGAGGTTGCCCTCCGGCGAAGCCACCCCGGCGAGCTCGCGGTAGCGCGCCGCCCAGAACGCCAGCCCGTGGGCCAGTTCGTCGAGGGTCTGGCGTGCTGGGGCGCCAGCAGTGCCGCGCAGGGTACGCACCGCGTGGCTGACCCGGATCACGCCGTGGGTCGAACCGGCGACGATTCCCGGCAGCAGCCGCGGCCACCACTCGACGAGCACGTCCGACCACGGGCGCTCGACCAGCTCGTGCCGAAAGTACGCGGCCCAGTCGGGCAGCCGTCGCGCTTGGCCCAGCGCGGCGCCCCACTCGCCGGGCTGGATGGCCGCGCTCGTGCCGGGCAGCGCCGCCAGGCGGCGTACGTAGCGGTCGAGCCAGCCCTCGACGTCGATGTCGAGTCCCCGCCGGACCATGACCTCCACGGCCATCGGGCCGTGGTTGGTCATCCCGTGGTTACCCTCCTCGTCGCCGCCGAACTCCGGCCCGTACGCATGCAGCCGCTCGTACGCTGCGGGCAGGGCCTCCGTCATCGGTCCGCGGGTCATGGCAGCCACCTCAGCGGACGACGTCATAGACGAGCTTGATGATTCCGTTGGCGTACGTCTCAGACTCGACCACCTTCAGCATCTGCTTGTCCTTGTCGATGTCGCTGAACATCCGCTTGCCGGCTCCGAGCAGCAGCGGGTAGACCAGCAGGTGGTAGCGGTCGATCAAGCCGGCGTCGGACAAGCCGCGGGCGAGCGTGGCGCTGCCGTGGATGAAGATCGGGCCGCCGTCGGTCTCCTTGAGCTTCGCGACGTCTTCGAGGGAACGCAGGATCGTGATGTCACCCCAGTTGTCGACGAGGGCGTCCTGGCTGAGGGTGGTCGAGACGACGTACTTCGGCAGTTCCCTGAGGGCGGCGAAATCCTTCATGTCCGGCCACACCGGCGAGAACACCTCGTAGCTGGTCCGGCCGAACATCAGCGCGGTGGCCTCCTCGGTCTCCCGGCCCTTGAGCGCGTACGCCTCGGGCAGGACCTCGATGTCCTTGTAGGTCCAGCCGCCGCTGCGATGGTTCTCCGATGAGGTGCCGCCGCCGGGAGAGTCGACGACGCCGTCGAGCGAGACGAATGCGGTGTAGATCAGGGTGCGCATCTTCGGTGTCCTATCCGTTGTCGGGGTGGATGTCCTCAGTCTTCTGTGGTGTCGGGCGCACGGCCACGATTAGGCTGAGACCTCATCGGAGGGGGGTCACGTGATCCACCTGCATGTCACGGCGACCGACCTGACCCGCGTACGCTTCGCCGCCTCGCCCGTCACGGAGACCGTCGCCAGTCTACGAACGCTGGCCGCCGGCAGGCAGCGGCGGCAACTGCACCGTCCCTGGATCGACAGGTTCGCCGAGCGGGCGGGCCGGCTGCGCAAGCGCGACCTGGACCTCTTATGGGCACTGGTCCGTCCGGAGGGCTACATCCCCGACTTCCTGATGCCGTCGCCGGATCGCCGGTCTTCGACATTCGCGGACGGGATCGCGCAGATCGCCGGCGCCGATCCGGAGATAGTGGCGCAGGAGTTGGCGCACCTCGCGGCCCACCGGTTCGCCCAGCAGGGGCCTGGCCGCGAAGGCCGGCAAGCCCTGCTCCAGGCGCTCGTGCACCGGCCCGACGCGGGCATCGGCCCCGTCACCGAGGCGCTTGAGGCGTACCACCGCGTCGCGATCGCCCCGGACTGGTCGCGGATCGATGCGTTGCTCAACGACGACATCGCCTACCGACTCGACGCCCTGGCCGACGGCGGCGTCGACCGGATGATGAGCAACCTGCACCCGTCGGTCACGTTCGCCGACCAGACGCTGAGGATCGTCAAGTACTACGAGGGCCACGCCGACTGCGGCGGACGCGGCCTGCTCCTCGTGCCGTGCGCCTTCGCCTGGCCGGACGTCCTGGTGCGGACCGCTCAGCCAGGGTCCACCAGCGTCTCCTACTCCCCGCGTGGCCTCGGCCGGCTCTGGGAGGAGCAGCACCCCGAGCAGACCGGCTCGGCGCTTGCCGGCGTCCTCGGGCAGACCCGGGCCGCCCTGCTGGCCCAACTCGACCTGCCGATGTCGACCAGCCAGGCTGCCACCCAGATGGCGCTCTCCGCGCCAACGCTCAGCGTGCACCTCCAGGCGCTGCGCGCCGCCGGGCTGCTCGCCTCGCGCCGGGCGGGCCGGCAGGTGCTCTACTCGCGGACCGAGCTCGGCGACCGACTGCTCAGCGGGGCAGGCCGGCAGCCCGACGCCTGAGCCGCTCACCGCACTGGCAATGCCGAGTCCTCGTGCCGCCAGCGCGGTAGTGGCCCGCCGTCGCGAGATTTGCGGTGGTTGAGCGCGCACGGGGACTGAGGCGTGCCCGTGCTGTTGGTGATCTGGGCGCGCACGTAGCGCGTAGCGGGGGCATTGACAGGTCGGACAGGGTGACGTCCATCGGGGTCCCGAAGGTGCCGCGGTCGTCAGATTCGGCGGCGGCTCGATGAGGGGGACCGGTCGGCCGCCACCAGGTCCACGTGCGACACCTTGACCGGAGGTGACGTTGGGTCGCCGCGCTCATCTCGGCCTCGACCGCGAATCCGTTCAGCGGGTAGCCAGGCCGCGACCTGGGCCGGCCGGCGCCGGTGCACGCGGAGTCCACCGGGGGCGGGCCGAGTCCAGCGCCCGGTCGGCTCGGGAGCCTTGCCGGCTTCGGCAATACTCGCCGGGCGTCATCCCGAAGTAGGCCCGGAACGCCTGAATGAACGCGCTGGGGCCGCTGTAACCGCTCGCCGCGGCGGTCGTGGTCACCGACTCGCCCTCGGCGATCAACGTGAGCGAGTGATGCAACCGCACCTGCGTCCGCCAGTGCGGGAACGACATTCCGGTCTGCTCCCGGAACAGCCGGCTGAGGGTACGCGCGCCGGCCCCCACGGCCATGCCCAACTCGCCGAGGGTGCGGCGGTCGGTGGGGTCATCGAGCAGGATTTCGGCAAGATCCCGCAGCCGGGGATCGGCCGGGTACGGCAGGCGCAGGCGCAACGTGGCCGCTCGTTGCAGCTGGTCGAGAGCCACGCGTTCGAGGTTGTTCCGTTCGTCGTCGGTCAGCTCCTCGCCGTCGGTGAGGCTGACGATCACCTCGCGCAGCAGCGGCGAGACGGCCAGGGCGGTCGGCTGATCCACGCCCAGCGGGTTCACCGGGCGGTCGAACATGATCGCGCGCATGTCGGTGGGCCCGTACGCCCGATGGGCATGGGCGACGCCGGCCGGAACCCACACCGCCCGGTCCGGTGGCACCGTCCACATTCCCGTCGGCGTCGACACTCCCAGCACGCCGTTGCGGGGGAAGATCAGCTGGTGGCGCGCGTGGTAATGCCAGTCGATCCGGTCGCGGTCGGCCAAGGGCACCCGGGCGGGGCCGTCCACATTCTGGCTGCTTGGCGACACAAATCGGCAGGGTATCAATAGCCGGCAACTGGGACGGTCGGGCATTGTTCCTCCAACACCTGCAACGAGAGAGCTGATGGTGGTGGAGACAAGCAGCCGAGCGAACTCGGCCAATCCTGGGCCAGCGCTGGCACTGGTCGGGGAGTGGGACAGGCAACCGTCGGCGTGGCGGCGGATGCGCCTGTGGGGCGCGGCCCACGCGGTCGACGACCTTTACCAGGGTCTGGTGCCCGCCTGCGTTCCGTACTTCGTACTGGACCGCCACTACAGCTACGTCGCCGCTGGCGGTCTCACGCTCGCCGCGACCCTGGGTAGCTCCATCCCTCAACCATTTATTGGCGTCGCGGTCGACCGTTACCGGCTCGACTGGCTGGCTGGGGCGGGAGTGACGCTAGCCGGAGTCGGGCTCGGCCTTTCCGGCCTCGTGCACAGTTACGTGGCGGTCTGGCTTCTGCTCTGCGCGTCGGGACTCGGCGTGGCGATGTTCCATCCGGCCGCCGGAAAGTCGGCACGGGTGGCGGCGGGCGACAGCGCAACAGCGATGAGCATCTTTGCCGCCGGAGGCAGTGTCGGGTTCTTTCTGGCACCGGTACTGGCCACTCCCGCACTGATCGGGATGGGCGTCGGAGCGACCGCGCTCTTCATCCCGCCGGCCGTGCTCATGGGTTTCCTGCTGTACCGGAACCGGCCACAGCGGCCGGTTGCGCGCGGTGTTTCGCACGACGGCCGTGACCGTTGGATTCCCTTCCTGGTGCTGACCTGCGTCGAGACTGTCAGGTCGGTCGCCTTCTTCGGCGCGATCACCTTCATCGAGTTGTTCTGGATACGCCATCTGGGCGCGGGCAAGAGTCTCGCCGGCGCGGCGCTGGCGTGCTTCCTGGTCGGCGGAGTGGCCGGAACGCTGCTGGGGGGCCGGATCGCCGACCGCGTCGGGATGGTCCGCACAGTGCAGGTCGGCGCGATCGCCGCCATTCCCGCGCTCGTCGGCCTGCGGCTCACGCCTGGGGAGTACCCGCCGCTCTTCTTCGCCGTGCTCGCCGGCATCGCCCTGAACATCCCGTTCGCCGTGCTGGTCAAGCTGGGCCAGGACTATCTGCCGACGCGGCCCGGCACTGCCGCGGGTGTGACGCTCGGGCTCGCCGTGAGCATCGGCGGCCTCCTCGCGCCCGTCCTCGGTGTGGCGGCGGAAACCTGGGGTCCCCAGGGCGTGTTCACCATCATCTGTCTGATTCCCCTGGCGGCGCTGGCCCTCGGCGTCTTCCTCAGCGAGCCGCAGAAGTGACGCGGTACGCCGACGCGGGCTACAGGGTGGTCGAGGCCCGGGAGGTCGATGTCGTGCGGGACGTTCGCCTGCTGCTTGCGGGTGTCAGCGTCACGATCCGCGCCGGGGAGCACTGGGCACTGATCGGGCTCAACGGCGCGGGCAAGCGCACGCTTCTCAGCGTGCTCGGCGCCTATCCGCTGCGCTGCGCGTTGACCGCCCGCGAGGCGGTACTCACCGGGGCGACCGGCACAATCGACCTGAGGCCGCGGTGGCGCGCCGGATGACCCGCAGCGCACCGCTGCCGGGCACGACCGCGCCGGCCGGTGAACGCCGAACCAGCGTGGGCGTGCTGGCCGGAACCGCAGCGTACGTCATCTGGGGTTTGCTGACCCTCTACTGGCCGCTGCTGGAGCCGGCGCCCGCGCTGGAGATCCTCGCCCATCGCATCGTCTGGTCGCTGGTCCTTGTCGCTATCGTGCTGGCGATCCAGTGCGACCTCAACTGGTTGCGTGTGATGCACCGCCAGCCACGAGTCCTGGCGCTGCTGGCGGGTGCCGGTTGTTTCGTGGGTGCGAACTGGGGCCTCTACATCTGGGCGGTCAACAGTGGGCGGGTGATCGAGGCGGCCCTCGGCTACTACATCAACCCGCTCTTCAGTGCCCTTCTCGGCTTGGTGGTGCTGCGGGAGCGGATGGCGCTCGCGCAGTGGGCCGGCGTGGCCCTCGCCGCGGCGGGCGTGGTGTGGCTGGGGATCGACGCCGAACGGCCGCCGTGGGTGGCGATCGGCCTCGCCGCCACCTTCGGAATCTACGGGTTGTTGCGCAAATGGGCGGCGATGCCGAGTTGGCGGGCGTTGGCGGTGGAGACGGCCACTCTGGCCATTCCCGCCGCCGCGTATCTCGCCCTCCTGTCGAGGGCCGGCCAGAGCCACTTCGGGGACAGTCCGGTCCGGGCCGCGTTGTTCGTCAGCACCGGGCTGATCACCGCGCTGCCGCTGGTCCTGTTCGGCTTCGCGGCCCTCCGGACGCCACTCACGGTCCTCGGGATGCTTCAGTTTCTGCTGCCAACGATGCAGTTTCTCATCGGCTACTTCGGACTGCACGAATCGGTCAGCACTGTTGGCCTGGGCGCGTACTGCCTGGTCTGGGCCGGTGCGGCGTTCTTCCTGGCCTCCTACGCCTGGCGGCAGACCCGACCGGACGAATCGCCGCGCGTAGGACCGGATTGAGGGAGGGACATGGACGGTCCGCTCAGGTGGTGTCCGGTCGTCGATGCGAGACGAGGGCAGGTCGACGGCTGCGTTGCCGTACGTCGTCGCGGCGGGGTGCACTCAAAGAAACATTTCACCGTCGGGGGTGGGGCAGGGAACCCGTCGTCATGTGAAAGGCCGGTCACTATCTCTGCTCGAAGTCAGGACGTGTCGGGTCCGGTCGCCGGTCCAGGCCGCTTCGAGGATCGCGGTCAGGCTGGCGGTGTCGGTCGGGCCTGGATGGTTCTGGATCAAGCGGGTGACGCCACTGGCCATTTCCGCGAAGCGCGGGAGGTCGGCGCGTGCCACGCCGATGTCCGCCAAGGTGGGAGGGATGCCGATGTCGGCAAGGAGCCCGTCGAGCCAAGTGAGGAACGTGTCCGTGGCCTCGGCATCCGAGGCGTTGGTCACGTCGAGCCCGCACACCCTGGCGAGGATGGCCAACCGGTCGCTGATGGCATCCCTGGCCGCGTCCAGCGCGTAGGGCAGTAGCAGCCCGACGCCCAGGCCGTGCGGCGTGTGCGTGGCTGCGCCGATGGGGTACTGGAGAGCGTGCGGGGCCGCGTTGCCCGCGTGGGAGAATGCGAGCCCGGCGAGCATGGACCCATAGGACATGTCCGCGCGCGCGTCCGTGTCGCCTCCGTCCCTGACAGCACGACGCAAGCTACGGGCGATCCGCTCGGCGGCCAGGAGCGCGTAGTGGTCGGTGATCGGGTTGCGGCCGAGGAACACCTGCTCCACCGGATCGCGCGGTCCGTGGGCCCGGGGTCGCGCGGTGTAGCTCTCCACCGCGTGACAAAACGCGTCGATGCCGGAGTGGGCGGTGACGGTCGCAGGGCAGGTGTAGGTGAGTTCGGGGTCGACGATGGCGAAGTCGGGCACGATGTGGACGCTGGAAACCCCCACCTTCAGCTCGCGGTCCGGGTCGGTCAACACCGAGACGGGTGTGAGCTCCGAGCCGGTGCCTGACGTCGTCGGGACCGCGACGAGAGGAATCGTCGGCCCCGGCACCTTCGACTCGCCGTAGAAGTCGCGCGGCGTCCCACCGTGGCGCCGGATGACGCCGACGATTTTGGCGAGGTCGATCACCGTGCCACCCCCGATGGCGAGGATCACGTCGGCGTCCACCTCGGCGGCGACCGAGACGGCCAGGGCGACATCGGCGAGTGGCACGTCTGGAGTCGCGTCGGAGAACACCTCGACGACCTCGACCTTCTCCCGCACGGCAGCCACGATCTCGGCCACGCCCGGCTGTCCCAGAAGAACCTGGTCGGTCACGATGAGGACCCGCGAGCCGCTCTCGGCCACCACTCGTGGGATGTTCTGCGCGACCCCTTCGCCCACTATCAGCTGGCGTGGTCCGCGGACGGTCTCAAGCATGTCAGTGCCTCTCCGGAACGTCGGCGGGAATTCGCTGGGCGGACGTAGGCCGTTTCACGGGAGGTCGATCGCCACGTAGGTGAGGTCGAGGTACTCGAGGATGCCCTCGTGCGACCCCTCCTTGCCGATCCCGGACTGTTTCACGCCTCCGAACGGAGCTGACGGGTCCGATATCAGGCCACGGTTGATGCCGAGCATCCCCGTATCCAGCCCCTCGGTGAACCGGAGCGCCCGCTGGAGGTCACGGGTGAAGATGTATCCGACCAGGCCGTACTCGGTGTCGTTGGCCTTCGCCATCACCTCGTCGTCGGACGTGAACGAGATGATCGGCGCCACCGGGCCGAAGATCTCCGCCCCCAGCATCCGCGCATCGTCGGGCACGTCGACGAGGACCGTAGGCGGGTAGAAGTGGCCCGGCCCAACCGGACGCTCACCGCCCACCAGGACCCGGGCACCGCGATCGACCGCATCGGCAACGAGCTCGTCGATCTTGGTGACCGCGGCCTCGTCGATCAAGGCCCCAACGTTCACGCCGTCGTCGAGACCATGGCCCACCGAAAGCGCGCCCATCCGCTCGGCAAAGCGCGCCGTGAACTCCTCGCGCACCGGCTCCTCGACGTAGATCCGGTTGGCCGCGATGCAGGACTCCCCGATGTTGCGCATCTTGGCCACCATGGCACCGTCGAGCGCGACGTCCAGGTCAGCGTCGGCACACACGATCAAGGCCGCGTTGCCGCCCAGTTCCATGGAGGTGCGCAGCACGTTGTCCGCAGCCTGTCGTAGCAGTACGCGTCCGACCTCGGTCGACCCGGTGAACGAAAGCTTGCGGGTCCGACTGTCGGCCAGCAGTGCGGAGACCACCTCGCCGGCACGCCTGGTGGTCACCACGTTGACGACGCCCGGGGGAACGCCGACCTCCTCCATGATGCGGGCCAGGAACAGCATGGTGAGTGGCGTCTGGGCTGCTGGTTTGGTGATCGTCGTGCAGCCCGCAGCCAGGGCAGGAGCGATCTTGCGGGCACCCATGGCCAACGGAAAGTTCCAGGGCGTCACGAAGACGCACGGTCCGACCGGCTTCGGCACGGTGAGGATGCGATATCCACCTGCGGGAGCGGTGCTGTAGCGCCCCTCGACGCGCACCGCCTCCTCGGCGAACCAACGGAAGAACTCGGCGCCGTAGGCCACCTCTGCCCGAGCCTCGGAGAGCGGCTTGCCCATCTCGAGCGTTATCAGCCGGGCGACCTCCTCGGATCGCTCGGTCAGTGCCCGGTACGTCGCGGTCAACAACTCTGACCGTTTCCGCGGCGGGGTCGCCGCCCACTCCGGCATTGCCTTACTCGCCACGTCCAGTGCGGCGAGCCCGTCAACGACGTCGGCGTCCGCCACCTGGGCGATGGTCTTGCCGGTGGCCGGGTCCTCGACGGCAAAGGTGGCTCCGCTTGCGGCGTCGCGCCAGGCGTCGCCGATCCGGAGCCGCCGGTGCTCGGGGGCCAGGACGTTCATGGGATCACGCATTGCGTCGTCTCCTGTGATCTTCTTGGTGCTGTCCGGCGTGCCTCAGCGATCGCGTTGTCCGCGTAGACGGACGGGTCACACGCCCTCGTCGGGGGGCGAGGTTGCCGAGCGGGTCCGGCCCTGTCCGCGGGTCGACGCCCCGCGCCAGCGATCGGCCGTCTCAGCGTCGTCAGGCCGTGCGCACTGGTGACGGTCCGCCGAGGCTCGATTGCCACGTGCGGGCGCATGGTGCCGTCGCCGCCCGGTGTGGTTACCGCCCAGCCTCGGACAGCGACAGCCCGGTGCCCGCATCGAACAGGTGCGCACGGTCCAGGTCGACCGTGACAAGCAGCCGCTCGCCCGGCGTACCGGTGACGGTGGGTCGTGCCTTGACCTTGAGGATCTCCGTCCCCACTCGGACGTCGACCACTGTTCGGTCACCGAGTGGCTCAAGCCCGTAGAGCTCACCCGGCAACGACGCGTTTCCACGCTGCTCGACGGACAGGTCCTCCGCGCGCAGGCCCAGCAGCAGCGCACGACCGTCCTCGGCCGTGGTCCAGCGGGGCCGCGGTAGCGTCCAGCCTTCCGCACCGACCAGACGATCTCCCTCGGCGTGGCAGGCGAGCAGGCTGATCGGCGGGCTCCCGACGAATCCTGCGACCCACTGGTTGGCTGGACGCTCGTACACCTCGGTCGGCGTTCCGACCTGTTGCACCTTCCCCTCCTTCAGGACCGCGACCTGGTCGGCCATGGACAGGGCCTCGACCTGGTCGTTGGTCACGTAGATGAAGGTTGCTCCGAGGCTCCGGTGGATGCGGGTGAGCTCGGTGCGCATCTCGACGCGGAGCTTGAGGTCGAGGTTCGTCAGCGGCTCGTCCATGAGAAACGCGCGCGGGCGACGGACCAGCGCCCGGGCCAGGGCGACGCGCTGCATCTCACCGCCCGACAACTGCGCGGGACGGCGCTGCAGCAGACGTTCGATGTGCAGCAGGCTCGACATCTGCTCGACGGCAGCCGCGATCTCACTCGAAGAACAGCGGCGTGCCCGCAGTGGCGACGCGATGTTCTCGTACACCGTGTGTCGCGGGTAGAGGGCGTAGCTCTGGAAGACCATGGCCAGGTCGCGTGCGGCCGGGGCGTCACCGGTCGCGTCCCTGCCGTCCAGATGCACCGACCCGGCGTCAAGCTTCTCAAGGCCGGCGATCGCTCGCAGGGTCGTCGTCTTGCCTGCCCCGGAGGGCCCGAGCACGACGAAGAACGAGCCGTCCGGCACGTCCAGCGTCACCCCGTCCAGGGCCCGGACCTTGCCGAAGGACTTGCACACTTCGTGTACCGCCACGGTTCCCATCAGGCCACCAGCTCTTCCGTGCTCACGTCGTAGACCGCCGGGGTCCCACCGGTGTGCCGCAACCCGACTCGTGCGTCGGCGGCGAAACGGACAGTCGGTGGCATCCGAACCCGTACCTCCCGCTGGCCGCTGTGGTCGACCACGTAGATGATCTCGTCGCCCAGCCACTCCGCCGAGACCACGCGGGCCGGGACCGACCCTTCCGCCCCTGGTGCGGTGACTTCCAGCGCCTCCGGCCGGACGCCTGCGACCAGGCGACGGTCGCGCGGCAGACCTGGCGGTGGCGTGAGGACCAGTCCGCCCTGACCGTGCAGGTTCCCGTCGGCCACCTCCACGTCGATCAGGTTCATCGGAGGGGAGCCGATGAACGCCGCGCAGAAAAGACTCGCCGGACGGTCGTAGACCTCCAGCGGCGTGCCGATCTGCTCGACGCGGCCCTTGTTGAGGATGGCGATCCGGTGACCGAGCGACATCGCCTCCACCTGGTCGTGGGTGACGTAGACCATCGTCGCCCCCAGTTCCCCCTGGAGGTGCTTGATCTCCGTGCGCATGTCCGCCCTCAGCTCCGCGTCCAGGTTGGTGAGAGGTTCGTCCATGAGGAATGCGCGCGGTCGTCGCACCAGGGCGCGAGCAAGCGCGACACGCTGCTGCTCCCCGCCGGACAGCTGGCGCGGTCGCCGGTCCAGGAGCGGACCGAGCCGCATCAGCCGGGCGGCCTCGTCGACCCGCTTGTGCACCTCCGCCTTGGGCAGTCCCTCGGCCCGCAGTGGGAACGCCAGGTTGTCGCGGGTTCGCAGGTGTGGGTAGAGAGCGTAGAACTGGAACACCATGGCGATGTCGCGCTCGGCGGGCGGCAGGTCGTTGACCAGCGTGTCGCCGATGCGGATGTCGCCAGTCGTCTGCCTCTCCAGGCCGGCTATGGCCCGCAGCGTGGTCGTCTTACCGCAACCCGAGGGGCCGAGCATCACGAACAACTCGCCGTGGCCGATGGACAGGTCCACGTGGTCAACCGCGACCGTCCCGTCCGGGTAGCGCTTGTGCAGGGCGGTCACCTCGATGCCCGCCATCAGCGTCGCACCGCCCCGAGCGTCACACCGGCGATGAGGTGCTTGCGCACCAGATACGCGAAGACGAGCACCGGTAGGGCGAACACCACGGAGGCGGCGGCCACCAGACCCCAGTCCGTGGTGGTCCCGCCGATGAGGCCGGCGACTGCGGGTGGGGCCGTCCGGACGCTGTCGCTGGAGGTGAGGAAGGTGGCGAACACGAACTCGTTCCACGAGAAGATGAGGGCGAAGACCGCCGTCGCGGCGATGCCGGGCACGAGCAGCGGAAGGGTGAATTTCCAGAACGCCTGCAACCGGGTGTAGCCGTCGAGCATGGCGGCATCCTCGTACTCCGCGGGCACCTCGTCGACGAACCCCTTCATCATCCAGATCGTGAACGGGACGTTGAACGCGGCGTAGATGAGGATCAGGCCGAGCTTGTTGTCGATGAGTCCGACCTGGCGGTACATGAGGAAGATCGGGATCACGACCACCACGGGCGGCATGAAGCGGGTGGACAGGATGAAGAACAGTTGGTCCTTCTTGGCCCTCACGGCGAAGCGTGAGTAGGCCCAGGCCGCCGGGACCCCCAGCACGGTGGCCAGCACCGTGGAGACCCCGGCGACCACGACGGAGTTGAGGAACGAGACGGACAGGGCCGAGCGGGTGCCGTCGGGGGCGACGAACACGTCCTTGTAATGGTCCAGAGTTACCGTGAAGTCGAAAAACTTGGCCGGGATGGCGTAGACGTCCCGGTTCTCCTTGATGGACGTCTCGATCATCCACAGCACCGGGAAGAGCATCACGACGGCCAGCACGGTCAGCAGCGCGACCTCCAGCACGGAGCGGCCCCGGCCGCCAAGGCGGCGCGCGGGGGGCGTGTGATCCCGGGCCGGACCCGTGGACACGGCCTCGTCGACGGAGACGGCCATCAGCCCTCCTTGAGCTTGTTCAGGTAGCGCAGGTAGAGCTGCGTGAGGACGATGACGACGAGGACCATGAGGATCCCGTACGCCGAAGCGGTTCCGGTATTGAAGCCCAGGAACGCGACCTTGTAGACGTGGAACGACAACGTCTCGGTGGAGACACCCGGGCCTCCGCTGGTGAGGATGTAGACGAGGTCGAACAACCGGAAGGCCTCGATGGCCCTGAACAACACGGCAATGAGGAGCAGCGGCCACACCAGCGGAAGAGTGATGGTGCGGAACCGGAACCACTCGGACGCCCGGTCGATCGAGGCCGCCTCGTAGAGGTACTTGGGAACCGCGCTGAGGCCGGCAAGTGCGATGAGCATGATGAACGGTGTCCACTGCCAGGTGTCGACCACGATCAGGGAGATCAGTGCCGTCCGCTGTCGGGTGAGCCACTCCACCTGCCCGAGGCCGACCGAGCCGAGCATGCTGTTGACGACGCCGAACTGCGCGTCGAGCATGAATCGCCAGAACAGTCCGACCACGACCGGCGACAGCATCATCGGAACCAGGAACAGAGTGGTCAGCAGTCCTCGCCCGTGCGTGCGCCGTGAGATCAGGTAGGCGATGGTGAAACCGAGCACGGTCTGCAGCCCGACCGCGCCGAACACGTAGATCAACGTCGTCAGGGCCCTCTGGTGGACCTGCGCCGACGTCAGGATGGCGGTGTAGTTCCCGAACCCGATGAAATGGGCGGGCCCACCGCGGGTGGCCGAGTAGTCGGTGAAGGACAGGTACAACGCCCACAGCAACGGGAACACCGACATGGCGAGCAACAGCAGCAGCGCCGGGGAGGTGAAGGCCACGGCGAGCCCGCGGTCGCTCAGCCGGCGGGACCGACCCGGTGCAGGTAGCGTCGCGGACGCCACCTGCCCGGGGTGGTCGGTCTTCAGAGGGACGGGGTCACTCACAGTCCGCCGCCGCCCTTGCGACTGCTGGAGTCGAGCACGCCCTGCTGCTCCTTGGCGATGTCGTCGAGCGCATCCTTCGGCTTCTTCGCGCCGTTGAGAGCCGCGTTCACGTTGGTGTTCTCGATGTTGACGAGGCGCGCGTACTCGGGCACGTTCCACATGTCCCGCATCCGCGGAACCGAGTCGGTGTACACCTGGTTGAACGGCCCGGCATTGAGGAACTCGGGCGACTCCAGGGCGTCCGTACGCGATGGCACGCCACCAGCCGCGGCCCACTTCTTCTGGACATCAGCCCGCTCGAACCACTTCATGAAGTTCAGGGCCTCGGCCTGGTTTGCCTTGGAGGAGTAGGCCGACACGTGCATCCCCATACCGCCGAGAGGGACCAGGTTCGTCTTCTGGCTCGGCAGGGTGGCAAAACCCAGCTTGTCGAGAATCTGCTTCCGGGTGGTACCGAGCGTCGACTGTTTCGGATCGAGCAGGCCGCCGCTCGCGGCGATCCAGTTGAACGCGATGCATGCCTTGCCCTGGGCGACCGCCGCGTTCACCTCGTCGATGAACCAGTTGCCGGAGCCCTTGGCGGTCAGCGGCTTCATCTTGTTGACCAGGACGTCCATCGCCTCCTGGCCCGCAGTGTCGTTCAGGACACCGTCGATCTTGCGGTTCTTGGCGTCCCAGAGGTTGCCGCCGTAGACGCCGTTGACGGTGTTGTAGGTGACGGCTGCGGCGTCGGAGCCGTTGGCCTGGTGGAACGCCAGCCCGCTGACGCCGGGGTTGTCCGCCTGGCACCTCTCGGCGACTGAGATCATCTCGTCCCAGGTCTGCGGTGGCTTGTCGCCGATCAGGTCCTTGCGGTAGATCATCGTCCAGGTGTCGCCGAGCAGCGGCAGTCCGTACAGGCTGGCGTTCTCGTCGCGCTTACCGGTCTCCGCCTGGGGGAACTGGCCGTACGCCGCCAGCAGGTACGGGTTGTAGGCCGAGACCTCGATGTTGTTCTTGACGAAGTCCGTGAGGTCGAGGATGCTGCCGTTCGTCACGGCCTCGCCGATGTGTTGCGAGTCCAGGATCGCGATGTCGAAGTCGGTCTTGCGCGCGGCGAACTGGGTGAACATCGCGTCGTGCCAGTTCGCGTTCGGCACCGTGTTGACCTTGATGGTCGCGTTCGGCCGCTCCTTCTTGTACTCCGCGTTCGCGAAGGCTTCCAGTGCGTGGGCGGGGGGCCAGTCGAACCAGATGAAGCTGAGGGTCTGCGGGTCCTTGGTGAGCTCCGGGATGGTCGCCGGTGCCTTGGGGGCGCTCACCTTCGTGCCGTCGTCCTGGCCATCGCCGCAAGCCGCCGCGGTCGTGGCCACCAGCAGCATGGCCGCTGTCGCCAGCCCTACCTTCCGGCCGGAGCGGACATTCTTCCTATTCGCTTCGGAGAGCGCATTTTTATGCCTGCTTTCTGGGTGGGGACTTCTAGAACCTCGCTATGTGCTTCGCCGAGCAGTTGCTGGGTTGTTCAGGCGTGTTGCCGGGCCGTCGGAGGGCCGACCCGCGGACCGGCGTCACGAGTGCGCCGCGATGTACTGGGTCTTCATGTTGTCGAAAAGTCCGTCGGCCCATCTGCGGCCCGGTGACGAACCGGGCAGGACGTCGAACATGCTCAGGGGAGCTTCAGGTGATCGAAGTAGAGCGATGGCGGGCGGCTCCGCCATGGGTGCAGGATGGCGACCATTCGCCACCTTTCCTATACGATCCCGGTGGGGGCGTCAGCATCCCGCAGCGTTGCGATCGATGTCAACAGCTTCCCGAAGGCGCAAGGAAGGACCTCACGTCACGATGGACGACGAAGCGATGATCGCGCGGGGCCGTAGGGCGGTGACGGGCGCAATGCCACCGGGAAGATCTGGTGGCCGGCTTGCCGACGAGGTGTACGACACGCTGCTCGGACAGCTGATGTCGCTACGGATCGAGCCTGGCTCCCGCGTCACGATCGACGTCCTGGCGCGAGAGCTGGGGGTCTCGCAGACGCCGATCCGAGACGCTCTGAACCGCATGGAGGCCGAGGGCCTGGTCGTGCGTGTGCCCCATGCCGGCTACCGCATTCCTCCCCAGATCACCCGTCACCGATTCGAGGACATGCTCGAGGTCCGCCTGCTCCTTGAGCCGGCGGCGGCGCGCAGATCCGCGGAACGCGCGTCCTTGGAGCAGGTGGCCGGTCTGCGTCGCATGCTGGAGGAGATGGAGGAACTGGAGGGGGGCAACGGGCCGATGGCCTATGGCGCCTTCGGGCTACGTGACGCCGCCTTTCACGATCTCGTCGCCCTGAGCGCGGAGAACCAGGTCATCCGTGAAGCGCTCGCTCGCCTGCACAGCCACGTGCACCTCTTCCGGCTGCACCACGACACCCAGGTCACTCACCTGGCCATGGCCGAGCATGAGGACATTGTGGCCGCGATCGCCGCGCGTGACCCCGACGCCGCCGCCTACGCGATGCGTCGGCACATCCTGCGGTCCGGCGAGCGTTTTCGACGACTGTTCGACGAGATCGAGGGCGCGGACGGAATGGCGGTAGAGGCTTGACGGGCACGCTGGGCCCAGGAATGCTGACTCAATCCTGATCGGATCGGATTGGATCCACCTCACCCGCCCCCAGATGCGAGGAGAAGCAGGTGCCCAGAGCGCTGCTCCTGACCGGCGACGCCGCCGAGGAGCTCGACACGATGTATCCCTACTACCGCGTGCAGGAGGGCGGCTGGGACGTCGACGTCTCGTCACGGACGATGCGCGACGTGCAACTGGTCATCCACGAGTTCGACCCCAACTCCGACGCCTACGTGGAGAAGAACGGCCGCAAGCTGCCGGTGGACGTGCCCTGGGCCGAGGTCGACGTCGAGCGCTATGACGCCCTCATCATCCCCGGGGGACGTGCCCCCGAGTGGATCCGGGTCGACGCCGACGTCAGGCGGATCACCGAGCACTTCTTCGCGCGCAACCTCCCCATCGCGCTGGTGTGCCACGGCGCGCAGGTGCCAGCGGTGTACGGGCTGCTGAAGGGTCGAAAGACGGCGTGCTTCCCCCCGATCACCGGTGACATGGAGAACGCGGGCGCGACGGTCATCGACGCTCCCGACGTCGTGGACGGCAATCTCGTCTCCTGCCGGGGGTGGCCCGACATGCCGCAATTCGGCAGGGCGATGATGGAGCTCTTCTCGAAGTCGGTCAGCCCCGCATCGGCATGAGCACACCTGGCCTGCCGCGGTGACGGCACTTCGGACCGTCACCGTCGACGGCTCTCCCGTCCACGTCCTGGAGAGCGGCACCGGGCCCGCGGTGCTGATGCTGCACGGCTCCGGACCCGGTACGACCGGGTCCGGCGCCTGGGCAACGACGGCGCAGGCGCTGGGCACGTCCTGGCACCTGGTGGCTCCTGACCAGGCGGGGTTCGGCCGTACACCCGTCCCGGCGGGCTCCAGGGGTGGGCTCCGGCTGTGGACCGAGCAGGCCGCGGGCCTGATGGATGCTCTCGGTATCGAGCACTACGCCGTGGTGGGTCACTCCATGGGCGGTGCCGTGGCGCTGGCATTGGCGGCCGCGCGCCCCCGGCAGGTCACCCGTGTCGTGGCGGTCTCGACGATGGGTGCCCCCGGGGCGCCGCTGTCCGCCGACCTCGACGCGATCTGGGCCGCCCCCGCCGGCCCGATCGGGGCACGAGACATGCTGAGTCGCCTCGTCCTCGACCAAGCGCTCGTGACCGATTCGGCCGTCGAGGCCCGTGCAGCCGCGATGCGAGCGGGGGAGGGCGCATTCGCGTCGTTGTTCCCGCCACCCAGGGCACGATGGGTCGACGAGCTCACCCTCTCTGCGCAAACCCTGGCAGCGGTGCGTGCGCCCGTGCTGCTCGTCCACGGCGCCGAGGACCGGGTCACCCCGCTCGGGACGGCAGCCCAGCCCCTGCTCGAACACCTGGCCGATGTCCGTCTGCACGTGCTCGGCCGATGCGGGCACGTGCCGGCGATCGAGCACCCGCACGAGTTCAGGCAACTGCTGTCGTGCTTCCTCCGCCGGGACCGGAATCCCTAATTGATGCGGCAGGTCGGCGGAAGCGTTCTGTGGCTCCCGTCATTGCGCCCGTGCTGCTGTCGGACCGACAGCCCGGGCAGCGTCAGCCGCGCGGTAGGGCTGGAACGGGTCAGCTGCTGCGTCACCGCAACGGGCAGCCGATCACCTACCGGCGCTACGACCACCTGTGGGTGCAGCGTCGGGGAACGGTCAGGGGCGGGAACTCGGTGCGGGAGGAAAGTGAACCACGGAGGGCGCGCATCGTGACCCGACCAACTCCCTACCCTCGGGTAGTCGGTTAAACCCGAGGACCTGCGTCCACCGAATCCTCAGCACGTGGTGGAAGTGAGGAAAGATCCCTGGCCTCTGGGTAGGTGTGGGTGCCTAACCGATGGGTAGGGGCTCGTCATGCTGAAGCGAGCGGTATGGCAAGGGCTGGTGGCCGGGTTGACCGGGGCGGTGGTGATGACCGCTACGGAGAAGCTGGAGCAGCGGCTGACCGGTCGCCCCGACTCATACGTGCCGGCCCGCGTACTGGCACGGCTCACTGGGATGCCGGAGGCGCGCGGCGTCAGCCGCGGTGGCGAAACCTGACGATGCACTACGGTCAGGGTGCGCTCCTTGGTGTGCTGCGCAGCATCATGGCGCAGTCCGGGCTGCGAGGTCCGTGGTCGTCGGGCATGTTCACCGTGGTGCGGTTGACCAGCGATCAGATCCTGGAAAATGCGACAGGTGTGGGGGCTCCACCGCAGACGTGGCCGCGCGGCGAGCTTGCCGTCGACGTGCTGCACAAGTTCGTCTACGGTTTCACCACCGGAGCGATCGCTGATGCCCTCGCCGCCCGTGACGGCGTCGGCCCGGGCCAGCGGCACGCCGCGGTGCGGCCCGGTCGTCATTCCGACGTCGGCCCCCTGCACGCGGCCGCTGCCCACGTCCTACCGGCACGGCGCGGATAGCTGTGTCACTGGCCCCGCCCATCGTGCTGCCCGCGCCGCTACGTGTACGCCGTGTCCCGCCAGCTCCTGGCCGAGGTCGCGCATGGCCTGTCAGGTCGGGGGTAGACGGTCCCAGCCGACGAGGTTGAGGTGGACGATGGCGGGATCATGGTTGCTGGGCCCGGATGCCGGCTCACTGGGAGAGCGCCCGACCGCGGTGCTGGTGGCGGTGCGAGGCGAGGACGGTACGGCCGACAGCGGACCGGGTTCGGAGACCTCGCTGGCCGAGCTGCGCCGGCTCGCTGACACCGACGGCCTGAGTATCGCCGACGCGCTGGTGCAAAGCCGGCCCCGCCCGGACCCGGCGACCTTCGTCGGATCGGGCAAGGTCGACGAGCTGGCCGCGCTCGCCGAGCGATCACACGCCGACCTGGTGATCGCCGACGGCGAACTGACCCCAGGGCAGGTGCGCAACCTGGAGGAGCGGGTGGGCGTGCGGGTGGTTGACCGCACCGCGCTGATCCTGGACATCTTCGCCGAGCACGCCCGCACCAGCGACGGCCGAGTCCAGGTGGAGCTGGCGCAAATCGCGTACCAGCTGCCGCGGTTGCGCGGTGACGGCCGGTCGATGTCGAGGGTCGGTGGTGGCCGGATGGCCGGCGGCGCCGGCATGGGGGTGCGTGGTCCCGGTGAGATGCGGCTGGAGACCCAGCGCCGGACGCTACGCGAGCGGGCCACCCGACTGCGACGCAACGCCTCCGAGCTGGCCCGGCGGCGGGAACGGACCCGGAACCGGCGGGCCCGCAACCAGGTGCCGTCGGTGTCCATCACCGGCTACACCAATGCCGGCAAGTCGGCCCTCCTCAACCGGCTCACCGGTGCGGACGCGCAGGTGCGCGACGTCCTGTTCGCCACACTCGACCCCACCGTCAGACGGATCAGCACGGGTGACCTCACCTACACCATCACCGACACGGTTGGCTTCGTCCGGCACCTGCCGCACCAGTTGGTGGACGCGTTCCGGTCGACTCTGGACGAAGTCAGCCGCAGCGACCTCGCGCTGCATGTGGTCGACGCCTGCGCGCCGGACGCGCTGGGGCAGATCACCACGGTGCACGGCGTACTGCACGAGATCGGCGCCGGCGACGTCCCCGAGCTGCTGGTGCTCAACAAGATCGACGTAGCGCCATCCGAGTGGGTGGACGCGTTGTGCCGGGCACACCCGCACGCCATTCCAGTCTCCGCCAGGACCGGTGCGGGCATTGACCACCTCCGCGACGAACTCGCCCAGAGGGTCCGGCACTCCTGACCCGAGTGGTCCGGTCGCTGAAGCTGGCAGGTTCCTGGCGGGCCGACTGTCAGCCACTGAAGGCATGGCCTGATGCCGGCACGCCGGCAGCCGTTGCCGGCCACTTGTGCGGACACGATCGGTCGATCAACTCGACCAACCACGTGCAGAACTGACAGGACGTTGAATGCCAGCCATGTTCGGACCGCAGCGCGACTCGGTCGGGGGCGCCTATCCGCGGACGGGGGCACGAAGCTCGGCCACGAGGCCGTCTGCACGATTCTCGGCGTGCAGCCCGTGCCACCGCCACTGCGTACGCTCTGGCACGCGTTCATCACACGTTGTTCGGATGCCCTCCCTGGTAGCCGGGCAGGTCATGTGGGTACGGTGCGCGCCATGATCGAGGACGCCGCATGCCGTTGACGAATCCGTGGCTGGCCGGGCCCGCGCCGGCACAGCGGCTCGATCGTGATCGGCTTGAAGAGCGCCGCTGATTGCCACAACGGCAACGTCCTCGTCGCACCTCAGCTCGGCCGAGCGCTACCGCAAGCTCGGTGATCTCGACCGTGCCCGCGGGTACCTCCAGCGCGCACAGGCGTGGTTGACCGTCAGGGCATGAAGACGCGGAGGATGCCGGCGGGTTGCCCTCGCTCTTGACGTGGAGGCCTGCCATCTGCTGCTATTTTATCCATGCAGATAACACCGGAGGTGGATCGGAAGACGCGGATTCTCGAGGCGGTCGTCGAGTTGCTGGCCGAGCACGGCTACGCCAAGGCGACGTTTGCGCGGATCGTTGAGACGGCCCGACTCAGCAGCACGCGGCTCATCACGTACCACTACGACACCAAGCAGGAGTTGGTCGCTGCGGCGCTGCGCCACATCGGTGAGCGGGCACAGCAGTTCATGGTCCCGGCGATCGAGGCCGAGTCGTCGGCGCGTGGCAAGCTCGCCGCGTACCTGCGCTCGAATTTCCGCTTTCTCGCCGAGCGGCCGGCGTACGCGCGTGCTGCCGTCGAAATCGCCCGCAACCTGCCCCGGGACACGGCGGACGCCGATCTTCGCGAGGACGTGCCGGTGGTGCTCCTGGCGCAGCTGTTCGTCTCGGGCCAGGAGTCCGGGGAGCTGCGCCGGTTCGAGCCGGTGGTGATGGCGGTGACGGTCCGCGCCGCTGTCGATGCCGCCGTCGAGCGGTTCACCCGCGGCGAAGGGATGGACCTGGCTGCCTACGCGGAGGAGTTGTGCGCGATCTTCGATCGCGCGATCGCTGCGGACCCGGCCTCGGGGGATCTCGGGGAGGTGTTGTCGTGAGACCGGTCGACAGCGACGCGGAGGAGGCGGTAGCCGGCGCCGCGACGCGGATGAGACAGGATGCGCGCCGGGCTCTGGTCGGACGAGTTGTCGTCGACGCGGTCCTGCCCCTGGTCGTCTACTACGCGCTACGCGCCATGGGCGCCGACGTGCTGGCCGCCACCCTCGCCGCGGGCGCGGTTCCCGCTGCGAACGCCGCCCTGGTCGCCGCTCGCAGCCGACGGGTGGACGTCGCCGGCCTCGTCGTCGTCAGCCTGTTCGTCGCAGGAGGCGTGCTGAGCGTGGTCACCGGAGACGCGCGCCTGCTGTACATCAAGGACGGATGGCTCACCGGTCTGCTCGGCGCGTGGGTACTGCTGTCGCTGGCCATGAAGCGGCCGTTCATGCTGCACCTCGGCACGGTCATCGCCACGGCCAAGGTCGGCGATGTCGGAGCCGCGGCGTGGCAGCAGCGCTGGATCGACGATCCCGTCTTCCGCCGCCGATTGCGCCTGGTGAGCGTCGTGGTCGGCGTCGTGCTGATGCTGGACGCGCTGGTCCGCGTCGCGATCGCCTCGATGATCGACCTCGACGCGGTCCCGACGGTCACCAACGTGCAGTACGCCGTCATGCTCGCCGGGCTGTTGTCCTGGTTCTTCTGGTACACCGCCCGGCACGGGCTGCGCGCGTGAGCACGACGACCGGCGCGCACGTCGCCGTCCTCACGGTCGGGGCGACCGGTCACCTGCTGCCCGTGCTCGACGTGATCACCGAACTGCGGGCCCGCGGGCATCGGGTCACCTGTTTCGCCCCGGACGTCGCGGGACCCGCCGCGCAACGTGCCGGCGCTGACGTCGTCACCTACGAGTCGACGCTCGTCACGCGCCCGTCGTCGTCGCCGCCGAGCGATTTCGCGGTGTGGCTGCCGTTCGTGCTGGTGGCGGAGGCGGCTGCCGTCGTACCCCAGGTCATCGCTGTGTTGCGCGGTGACGTCCCCGACGTCCTGCTCTACGACCGGGCCGCCCACCCGGCGGGCCGTGCGCTGGCGCAGCTGCTCGACCGGCCGGCGGTGGCGTTGTTCCCGTCCTTCGCCCAGGGGCCGGCGTGGTCGCTGGCCGCGGCCACCGGACAGACGAGCGTGCTCGACCCCGCGCATCCCGCCTTCACGCCGTTGCAGGATCAGCTCGACCAGTTCTCCGCGCGCTGGGGAGTCGAGGGCATCACCGTACGCGACCTGGCCGAGGCGCGCGAGCAGCGATCGATCGCGTTCCTCCCGCGGTGGTTCCAGTGCAACGGAGACGGGTTCGGCACGGACCATCACTTCGTCGGACCGTGTCTGGGCTCGCGGCTCGGCACCGGACCGGCGGGACACGAACGGCTCGTGTACGTCAGCGCGGGCACCGCAGCGGCCGAGCCGGAAACGGTACGGTCACTGGTCCGCTCCGCGGCCGCCGCGGCACCGAACCACCGGGTGCTCGTGTCCACCGGCGGGTTCCCGGTCGCCGCCCTCGGGACGGTGCCCGACCGGGTCGAAGCCCACGAGCACGTCGACCAGCTCGCCGCATTGGCACAGGCCGACCTGTTCGTCACGCACGCCGGGATGGGCAGCGTCATGGAGGCCCTCTGGTTCGCCGTCCCCATGGTGTGCGCACCGCGCACAAGCGAGCAGCACCTCGTCGCGGCACGGGTCGAGGCCCTCGGTCTCGGCGTGAACCTCTCGGACGGTAGTGGCCCGAGCGGTGACGGCATGGCCAGGATGCTCGACCTCGCGCACGATCGGATGATGCGCGAGCGGTTGCGCGCCGCCTCCGCGAAGGTGCGGGCCGCCGGCGGGCGCCGAGCGGCAGTGGACGCGGTGGAGGCAGCTCTCCCGTCCGATCGCAATGGGGGCGGCGCATGACCGCGGCCCCGTCCTACGTTGAGCTCGCCCCGGTGCCGGGACTGGTCAACCACCTTCGGACCGTGTGGGTGCAGACGACCGGGGCGGTGCCCTACGTGCAGCGGCACCTGCCGACCGGTGGTGCGGAGCTGCACTGGCCGCTCGGTGGACAGCCACGGCTGCTCGGCCCGTTGACCAGACCGCGGGTCGAGGTGATCCCCGCGGCGACGACGCTGCTGGGTGTCCGATTCCACCCGGGGGTGCCCGTTCTGATACCCGGTGGCGTTGCGGACGTGCTCGACCGGGGTGTCTCGCTCGGCGAGCTCGGTCACTCGTGGGTGGACCGCCTTGGCGAGGCGATCGCCGCCGCGGCGACGCCTCGGGCGTCGCTGCACATCCTGCAGGCCTTCCTGCTGCACCGTGCGCGGACCGCCGGTTCGGACCCGCTCGTCCGCGAGGCGGTGCGGTTGTTGATGTCCTGGGCGCCGCGTGACGTCGGCGCGGTCGCCGACCACCTCGGACTGTCGGTCAGTCAGTTCCGGCGTCGCTGTGTGTGGGCGGTGGGAACGGGGCCCAAGCCGTTGCAGCGGACACTACGGTTCCAGGGCTTCCTCGCGCTGGCACAGGCGGGCGCGATCGCGACCGGACGGCGCGGGGCCGACGGCATGGCAGGGCTCGCGGTCGATGTGGGCTACGCGGATCAGGCCCACTTGAGTCGGGAGGTGCGCCGCCTCACCGGGTTGACGCCGAGCGGGCTGCTCGGCGGAGAGGTCGACAGGTGCTCGTGCGGTCACGACCACACCGCGTCGTACGCGCCGTTTCTCGCGGGCCGTCGGTCACCGGTATCCGTGTGACGGTGCGCGATTCGTTCAAGACCGGCGAGCGCGTCGCTGGATAGCGTGCCCCTGTGATCGACCGGTATCTGCTGCGCCTGCGCAGGGACTTCGACGGTGAGGTGCTCACCCGCGACCACGCCGCGTACGACCCGGCGCGTCGCCCGGTCGGCTCTGCCGGTGCGGCCCGGCGGCCACTCGTCGTGCTGCGGTGCCGGTCGGTGCGTGACGTCGTCGCGGCCGTCGCGTTCGCGCGTGACACCGGCATCGCACTCGCGGTACGCAGCGGAGGACACTGCTTCGCCGGCCGGTCGTCCACCGACGGCGTCCTGATCGACGTCTCCGGTCTGCACGGGGTCGATCTCTCGGCTGACGGGACCGCGACGGTCGGCGCCGGGGTGCGCCTCGGGCAGCTCTACGGCGCGTTGCACGCCCGTGGACAGACGCTGCCCGCGGGGTGCGGCGCGACGGTCGGCATCGCCGGACTCGTCCTCGGGGGCGGCATCGGGTTGCTCGGGCGGCGTCACGGCCCGACGTGCGACCGGCTCGTCGCGGCGACGATCGTCCTCGCCGACGGCAGTGTGGTCGACTGCGACGAACACCGCGAGCCTGACCTGTTCTGGGCGTTGCACGGGGCCGGCGGTGGGCAGCTCGGCGTGGTCACCTCCCTGCGCCTCGCCACGATCACCGAACCGATGACCGCCCGGGTCGCCCTCACCTGCCCCGACGCCGACCCGGCGCGGGTCGTCGCGTCCTGGCAGGCGTCGGCGCCGGACGCACCGGACGACATCTCGACGAGCCTCGAACTCGCCCGCGAACCCGGCCGACCCGTCCGCGCGACCGTGTCCGGAGTCGCCGTGGACGCGGCCCGCGCGGGCGGGTGGCTGCACGACCTTGCCCGTGAGGCGGGTGCCGGTGCCCAGTTGTTCGTGGCTGACCCCGTGCCCTTCACCGTCGCCAAGCGGGCGTTGGCCGACCCTTGCCAGGACGTCGGTGACGGCCGCCTGCGGTCGGAGTACTTCGCGCGGCCAATGCCGGCCGGTGCCGTCACTGAGCTGATCGCGCTGCTGGGCGGGGGAGACGCACGGCACCGTAGGCGACTCACGTTCACCGCGATGGGCGGCGCATACAACCGCGTCGCTCCGGAGGCCACAGCATTCGTCCACCGGCGCGAGCGCTACCTGCTCGAGCACGTCGGCCACCGCAGCGACTCCTGGGTCGACGCGTCGTGGGCGCTCGCCCACCGGCACTCGTCGCACCGCGTCTATCCCAACTTCCCCGACCCCCTGCTCGATCGTCCGGCGGAGGCCTACTGGGGCACCAACCACGCCCGCCTGGCCGCCGTCAAACGGTCCTACGACCCACAGCACCTGTTCGGCTTCCCACAATCCCTCTGACCCGTCCCGCAACCAGCGAGAGGCAATCCATGAGCAGAGTCCTCGCAGCGCTGTCCGTCTCGGTCGACGGCTACATCACCGGCCGCGACCCAGGCCCCCGACGCGGCCTCGGTGACGGCGGCATGCTGTTCGACTGGTACTTCGACGGCGACACCCCGAGCGCGGTGTTCGACGGGTTTCGGCTCAGCGCTCCCAGCGCCCGCGTCTTCGACGCGGCCGCGGCGCGGGTGGGAGCCAGCCTCGCCGGACGCAACACCTACGACGACTCCGGCTGGGGCAGCGGCGGCACCCCGCACCCCGACGCGCCGCTCGTGGTGCTCAGCCACCGACCGCTGCCCGCCGAGCATCCCCGTCAGACTCTGGTGACCAGCGGCATCGACGAGGCCGTCGACACCGCCCGCCGCCTGGCCGGCGACAAGGACGTGGCACTGATGGGCGGCGGCGTGACCACCGCCGCGCTGGCCGCGGGTCTGGTCGACGAACTGATCCTGCACCAGCGCCCGGTGCTGCTCGGCGCCGGCCGGCCGTACTTCCAGACGCTGCCCGCGCCCGTCGAACTTCGTCTGATCGAGGCCGTCGCCGCACCGGCCGTGACCCACCTGCACTACGAGGTGGTCCGGTGATCCTCGTGACCGGTGGCCTCGGCATGATCGGCGCCCACACCGCCCGCGCCCTGACGGACCTCGGCCACGCGGTCGTCGCCACCGCCCACCGGCGAACCGCGCGCCCCACGTTCCTGCCCGACGACGTCATCGTCGAACGACTCGACGTCACCGACCCCGCCGCGGTGTCCGCACTCGGTGACCAGTACCCGATCACCGACATCACCCACTTGGCCGGCAGCATCCCCGGCGAGGACCGGGTGGCGTACTTCCGCGCCGACACCGCCGGACTGCTCACCATGCTCGACGCCGCTCGCGCCTGGCGCGTGCGCCGCTTCGCCGTCGCCGGCAGCCTCGGCTCCTACCTGGGCCGCAGCGAGGTCCCCTGGTACGAAGACCTGGCGCTGCCCACGGCGCCGGCACCGCACCCGATCATCGCCTTCAAGAAGGCGGTCGAGCCGCTCACCACGAACGCACTGCAAGGCACCGGGATCCACGCGGTCGTGCTTCGCATCGGCAGCACCTGGGGACCGCTCATGGATCCGGCGACACCCTTCAACGCGGTCCCGCCGTACATCAGCGCCGTGCTGCGCGGGGAACGCCCCGCACCCGTGTACGCCGATGACGGCGGCGACTTCTGTTACGCCCCTGACGCCGGACGCGCCATCGCCCTGCTCATCACCGCCGACACCCTCGCCCACGACGTCTACAACATCTCGGGTGGACAGCCCTTCACCAACCGGCAACTGGTCGACGCCGTCCACGCCGCCATTCCGCAGGCCCAGCTCGACCTGCTCGACGGACGCCGGGCCGGGCCGGGGCGCGATCCCTACCTCGACGTCTCCCGGCTCGCCACCGAGACCGGCTTCACCCCGGCCTTTGACATCACCACCGCCGTCACCGACTACGTCGCCTGGCGCACCCACCACGACCGCTGACCACCACACCCGGGAGAACCACGTGCTGCATCCCGACATCCGCCGCGTGCTCGACGACGCACCGATCGCCCACCTCGCCACCGTCCTACCGGACGGCTCACCGCACGCCACCCCCGTCTACGTCGGCACTCACGACGAACACATCGTCATATTCACCGGGCCCGACAAACGCAAAGCCCGCAATCTGCGCCGCGACCCGCGCCTGGCGTTGTCCATCGCCCCGGCCGACGACCCGTTCACCCCTGTCGCCGTACGCGGCCGCGTCGTCAACTGGATCGGCGGCGACGCCGGCTGGTCGATCATCGACCGCATTGTCGCCAAATACACGGATGAGACCTACCCGCGCGACGACGAACGCGTCGTCGCCGTCATCGAACCCGATCACCAGACAGTCGGCATCCGTTGACGCGACAACCCTGGACAGGCGCGGATTCAGCGGACCTGCCGACGCGGCGGCGCCCTGGCACTGCGCCTGATCGACCTCGACAGGACGGCCGCCCGGACAGCGGCGTGGCGACGACCCCCGGGAGCCGAGGACCGCCGCCACGTCCGGTTCGGTCAGTCGGCGCAGGTCAGCCGCGCCGCGGCCCAGTCACCGTGGTCATTTCCGACCCCGTCGCCGCCATCGCCCAGGCGCAGTTCGAGGCGCTGGCCGCCGGTCACGTCGACGGAGAGCGGCTCCGCGCCACCGGAGCCGGTCAGCACCCCGGTCTGGGCCTTGCGTACTCCATCCACCCATACCTCGAACACCACCGAGCCGCTGCTGCCGGTCTCGTCGTCCACCCCGACGTCGGAGCGGAACGTCGTGCACCGGCCGCCCAGGTCCAGCGAGACGACCGACAGCGCGTGCCCGCCCAGACCCTTGTCGTAGGCGACCCCACCGATACGCATCGGATTGCCGTCGCCGCCGGAGTTCTCGCCGTTGCTGCGGTCCTTCTCCACCGGGCCCCACCCGTTGGACTCGCCCGTCCACGGTTGGTCGCTCAGCCACACCTGGCCCGTCGGCAGCGGCGTACGCACCGTGGCCGCCGCCGTGACCGAGCTGCGGAACCCGGCCCCGGAGGTCCCGGTCACCGTGGCCGTCAGGTCGAACGAACCGATGTCCGTACCGACCGGGGCGGTCACCTCGAACACCGCTGTCTCCGGCGTGCCGGCCGCCACCGTACCGAGGTCGCTGCTGGCCGGCGTGACCGTCCAGCCCGCCGGAACGGCGAGGGTCGCGCCGACCCCGCGCAGCCCGTCGGCGCATCGCGCGGTGACCGCCACCTCGACCCGCTCGGCGGTGCCGGGCGTGACCTGCCCGTCCGTGGTCATCGCCACGTCCGGCGGGCACGGCGCGGGAGTCCGCGAGTCGACCACGCCGCCGGCGCGCACCTCCGTGCTGGTGAGCGGCCGCAGCACCAACTCCTGGTGGTGCGGCTCGGACGCGGAGACCGCGAACGGTTCGAGCACCGAGTTCGGGGTTTCCCCCATGCCGGTCTCGCCGGCCTCGGCGTGCAGGGTCACCCAACCGTTGTTGCGCACCAGGGGCAACTGGTGGTCGTACTCGGCGCGGTCGAGGTCGTCGTACGGGGTGACACTGACGTCGAGGTCACCGCCGACGAGCAAGCCGGAACGCCGCCCGTCGCTGAGGGTCGCCCAGGCGACGTCGGTGTGGTTGCCGTACGCCTGCGGGCGGGAGTAGCGCACGTACTCCTCGTCCACCGTGCTCTTCCAGACCCCCATCAGTGCACCGCTGCGCCGGTCGTTGTATGTCTCCTGCGGGCCTCGCCCGTACCAGGCGAACCGGTCGAGGTCGTCCGGCACCTGGATCGCCACGCCCACCCGGGGCAGGTAGGGCAGGGACCCCACCCGCGAGCCCTTCGGCACCACGTCGTGGCTCAGGCCGATGGTGCCGCGGGCGTCGATCCGATAGGTCTGCGTCTGGTCGAACGACAGCAGCTCCTGCTTGCCCGGTGCCGCCGAGGTGGAGCGGACCCGGACCACCGCCGCGCCACCCTCGGTCGACGTCTCGAACCCGGTCACCGTGCTGCGCAACCGGTCCATGCCCAGCTCGTGCCAGATCTCGCGGTCGGCGGTGCCCCAGTCGTACGTCTCGTTGCTGGTCGGCGGCCGGTACACGTCGAGCTGCGGCCCGGTGCGCAGCAGCTCGCTACCGTCGTCGCGCATCGAGGTGAGCAGCCCGGACCCGGCGTCGAAGCGGTACTGCCAGTCCTTGCCCTTGACGGTCAGCGCGTTGCCGTGCCGGCTGATGCGTGGCGCCTGGTCGGCCGGTGGGGGACCGGGTAGCACGCCGGGCACCACCGAACCACCGATGGCGAACTGGTCCTGCCCGACGATCCAGCCGCTCTTCGCCCACGCCGTGGGCTGCGTGTTCGCCGCGGTGAGGGTGAGCCAGCGCTGCCGGTCCTGCGGGTTGGCCGGCGCCGCCCCGAGGTTCAGGTCGACGCTCTGCCCCGGGCCGAGGGTCAACGTCCGGCTGCCGGAGCGCAGAGTGCGGTCGATCTCGGTCTGCGCCCAGCGCAGCGTCACCCGGTACGTCCCGGCCTGCTGCTCGTTGTGCACGCGTACCTTGCCGGCCGCGGCGTCGACGGCGGTGAACCGGATCGGCGCCTGCGCCCACGCCATCTCGGCGGTCTCCGGCTGCACGTAGCGGTCGGACCCGACCAGCCCGTCGGTGCCGGACAGGCTGATTCCGAGACTCAGGAAGTCACCCTTGCGCTGGTAGGAGTCGAAGTTGAGCGCGAGGACCGCCCGCCGGATGGGATCGGCGGCCAGGTCAGTGGCGGAGAGCGCGGCCGGATAGATCCGTGCGTCGTCGATCAGCCCGCGAGCGAGCCGGGCGCAGCAGAAGTTGTCCCGCTGGGTCTCCGCGTTGTGGCCCAGGTTGACCTCCCGCAGGCCCGGGTCGATGGCGCCGGTGGCCGGTACGCTGCCGACCTCCTTGCCGTCGATGAGCAGCCGTACCGCCGCACCGTCGTAGACGCCGGTGACCCGGTGCCAGGCGCCGTACCAGTCGGTGGGCACGTCCGCGGCGACCGCGGTCCGGGCGGTGCCTGCCTGCACGCCGAACTCCAGGGTGTCCTGATCCCGCATCTGCAACCCGTACGCCTGGCCCTTCGTCAGGATTGGGAAGCTGCCCGCCCACGGCCCGGGCTTGACCCAGGCGTCGAGGGTGATCGCGGAGCCGGTGATGTCGAGGCGCCGGTCACGGAAGACGTCGACGAAGTCGTCCAGGCTGGAGAGGCTGACCGCCTGCCCACGTCCGGTCCGGCCGGGTGCGGGTTCCGGCTTGCCGACCAGGAAGGTCTGGATCCGGTTTGGCGAGGAGTCCGGGGTGAACACCAGCGGCTGGCGGAGGTTCTGCTCGGCCCAGTCCCAGATGAACCCACCCTGGATCTGCGGGTAACGGCGGGCCAGCGCCCAGAACTGGTCGAAGTTGCCCAGCCCGTTGCCCATCGCGTGGGCGTACTCGCCCATGATCTGCGGCTTGGTGCCGTTGATCGCCTTGGACTCCAGTCGAGCGGGGGTCGGGTATCGCGGTCCGGAGACGTCGGCGAAGGGGGCGTCGCCGTCGGGGTTGTTCGACTGGTGGTAGAGCAGCCGGGTCGGCTCGTTGGCGTCGGCCCACTCGGCCATCGCGTAGTGCGCCGAGCCGAGCCCCGCCTCGTTACCGGTGTCCCACATGAACACACTGGGGTGGTTCTTGTCGCGGGCGACCATTGCCCGGAACCGGTCCGCGTATGCGGCGGCCCACTCGGGCTTGTCGGCCAGGCACTGGTTCGGGCAGCTCTCGTGCGCGTGGGTCTCGATGTCGATCTCGTCGTCGACCCAGAGGCCGTGCCGGTCGGCCAGGTCGTAGAGGTACGGGTCCGACGGGTAGTGCGAGGTGCGGACCGCGTTGAGGTGCAGTCGCTTCATCAGGAACACGTCGTCGCGCTGCATCTTGCGGGTCTGGTGCCGGCCGGTGTCCGGATCGGTTTCGGCCCGGTTGGTGCCCTTGACCAGGATCCGACCACCGTTGACCAGCACCTGCCGGTCGCGGACCTCGATCTCGCGGAAGCCGACCGGCTGGCTGGTGGTGTGCAGCGCCCGGCCGTCGGGGCCGAGCAGTTCCAGGGCGAGCGTGTAGAGCGTCGGTTCCTCGGCGCTCCATTTCGCCGGGTTCGTCACCGGGCCGGTCAGGGTGACCCGGCCACCGGTGGCGTCGGCCGCCAGGTCGAGCTGCCCGGTCAGGGTGGTCACCGTCCGCCCGTGGGAGTCCAGCAGCTTCCCGCGTACGGTGTGCCGGCCGGTCGGGCCGGCCGTGGCGCGGGCCACGTCGACCCGGGCCGACAGGGTCGCGTCCCGGTAGGCCGTGTCCAGGTCGGTGGTGATGTACGCGTCGCGCAGCCAGCTCGAACCGGTGCGGTACAGCCAGACGTCGCGGAAGATGCCGCTGTACCGCCACTGGTCGACGTCCTCCAGGTAGGACCCGGAGCCCCACCGGTGCACCTGCACGGCGATCCGGTTACGGCCCGGCTTGAGCAGCTTGGTGACGTCGAACTCGGCCGGCGTGTAGCCACCCTGGTCGTAGCCGGCGTACCCGCCGTTGACCCAGACGAAGTAGCCGCTGGTCACCCCCTCGAAGCGGAGGAAGACCTCGTCGCCGGCCCAGTCGCTGGGCAGGTCGATGGTGCGCAGGTACGCGCCGGTCGGGTTGACGTCGCGCGGTACCCGGGGCGGGTCGTCGGGCCAGATCTCCTCGGGGATGTTGCGGAACATCGGGTGGTCGATGAAGTCCGACTGCCAGGTGTGTGGCACCGACACCTTCGGGAAGGTCTTCTCGTCGAAGGTGGCGGCGGAGAAGTCGGCCGGTACGTCGTCGGGCCGGTCGAACAGCTTCAATCGCCAGTCGCCGTTGAGTGAGGCGACCTCGGAGTTGCGGGCGGCGTGCTCGGTCACGTCGGCGGCGGCGGCCCGCACGTCCGGGTACGGCCGCAGGTCGGCGTGGGCCGGCTGCTGCCCCTCCCCGGTCATCTGCGGGTTCTCCAGGTACCGGTAGACGTCGGCGGCGCTCTTCGGCCCGCCGGCCGGGTCGACCGTGGGTGCCGGCAGGGTGTGCCGGGGGCCGGGTCGGGTGCACCGCGGCGGCGGCCGGCGCCGTCGCAGCGGCGGGACC